>NZ_JADNLF010000002.1:0-370426 GCF_015555825.1 Bacteroides clarus
TCCGAACAGAGAAGTTAAGCTCAGTCACGCCGATGGTACTGCGTAACAGTGGGAGAGTAGGTAGTCGCCGTTTTTTTTTAGAGAAGCCCCCGTATCTTTCTATCGATACGGGGGCTTTATTGTTTTCAGAAGGATATTACTGATCGGAATCGGGTGAAATGAATATAAAAAAGTGAATATTTTGTCCTAAATACTACATAATGAGGATAATTATTTGTATCTTTGTCGCCCGAATAAATAAAAGAAGCTTTGGGAAAGTTTGATAAATACAAAATAGATTTGAAAGGTATGCAAGCAGATTCATGCAAATATGAATTTGTATTGGATAACCTGTTCTTCGCTAATATTGACGGCCCGGAAGTACAGAAGGGTAAAGTCAATGTTGTTTTGGTTGTAAAGAAAACATCTCGTGCTTTCGAATTGAACTTTCAGACGGACGGAATGGTATGGGTTCCATGCGACCGTTGTTTGGATGATATGGAGCAGCCGGTAAGCTCTACAGATAAGTTGCTGGTGAAGTTCGGACATGAATATGCCGAGGAAGGTGATAACCTTATTGTCATCCCCGAAGAAGAAGGGGAAATCAACGTGGCGTGGTTCATGTATGAGTTTATAGCTTTGGCTATCCCGATGAAGCATGTACATGCTCCGGGCAAGTGTAATAAAGCGATGAGCAGTAAATTAAGCAAGCATTTGCGTACTACTCCGGATGATGAAATGGATGAAGATAGTTTTGTACCGGAAGAAAGTAACGAGCTTGTTAACGATGATACGGAAACTGCGGTAGACCCGCGTTGGGACGAATTAAAGAAAATATTAGATAACAATTAAAGATTAAAGAAAATGGCACATCCTAAGAGAAGACAGTCAAAAACAAGAACTGCAAAGAGAAGAACTCATGATAAAGCAGTAGCTCCTACATTGGCTATTTGCCCGAATTGCGGTGAATGGCATGTATATCACACAGTGTGTGGTGCATGTGGCTACTATCGTGGTAAGCTGGCAATAGAGAAAGAAGCTGCGGTTTAATTTAGCAGTTTGACTAAACTTATACTTGAATATCGGGCGTCTAAAAAGATTTGTAACATTCAAAGAGCAAACCTTTTTAGACCGCCGTTGTTTAAGTGTCTTTATAAGTAAATAAGATTAATGGAAAAAATAAATGCAGTAATTACAGGAGTTGGCGGTTATGTACCCGATTATATCTTGACGAACGACGAGATATCAAAGATGGTGGATACCAATGACGAATGGATTATGACCCGTATCGGAGTTAAGGAAAGACACATTCTGAACGAAGAAGGATTGGGTACATCATATATGGCGCGCAAAGCCGCGAAGCAGTTGATGCAGCGCACCGGTTCCAATCCGGATGATGTTGACCTGGTAATTGTCGCTACTTCTACTCCGGACTATCAATTCCCTTCTATTGCATCTATCTTATGTGACAAGCTCGGATTGAAGAATGCTTTTGCATTCGATATGTCGGCCGCTTGTTGCGGTTTCCTTTACATGATGGAAACTGCTGCGAACTTTATTCGTTCCGGTAGATACAAGAAAGTTATTATCGTAGGCGCAGATAAGATGTCCTCGATTGTGAACTATACAGACCGTGCCACTTGTCCGATTTTCGGTGATGGCGCAGCGGCCTTTATGATGGAGCCGACAACAGAAGAACTGGGTGTTATGGATGCCATGTTGAGAACAGACGGAAAGGGATTGCCTTTCTTGCATCTGAAAGCCGGTGGTTCTGTTTGCCCCCCTTCTTACTTCACGATAGACAATCATATGCATTATCTTTATCAGGAAGGTCGTACAGTATTTAAATATGCAGTATCCAATATGTCGGATATCAGTGCCGCAATTGCGGAAAAGAATAATCTGACAAAAGATACCATTGACTGGGTGATTCCTCATCAGGCCAATCTGCGTATTATTGATGCTGTGGCGCATCGCTTGGAAGTTCCTCATGAAAAAGTGCTGATAAATATCGACCGCTACGGTAATACGAGCGCCGGTACGCTTCCGCTCTGTATATGGGACTTTGAAGAAAAACTGAAGAAAGGCGATAACCTTATCTTTACGGCATTCGGCGCAGGATTTACCTGGGGAGCCGTTTACGTGAAATGGGGCTATGACGGAAAGAAACAGTAATGTAACCGTTATTAACAAAATATGATAAAAAGACGCATCCTATTTCGATTCGATGCGTTTTTTTGTCTTAATTCAAATACGTGAAGATTATGCATAAAGCAGGTTTTGTCAACATCGTGGGAAATCCTAATGTAGGTAAGTCTACATTGATGAATGCACTGGTGGGTGAGCGTATTTCAATTGCTACCTTCAAGGCGCAGACCACTCGTCACCGGATTATGGGCATATATAATACGGATGATATGCAGATTGTGTTTTCGGATACGCCGGGCGTACTGAAACCTACTTATAAATTGCAGGAGTCTATGCTGAACTTCTCCACTTCGGCACTGACGGATGCAGATGTGTTGCTGTATGTGACGGATGTGGTTGAGACACCTGACAAGCATAATGATTTTGTGGAGAAAGTGAGCCACATGGAAGTGCCGGTACTGCTGCTCGTCAACAAGATTGACCTGAGTAATCAGGAGAAGCTGGTGGAGTTGGTGGAAGCGTGGAAGGAGCTGTTGCCGAATGCGGAGATTATTCCTATTTCAGCCGCTACCAAGTTTAATGTGGATTACGTGATGAAGCGGATAAAAGAATTATTGCCGGATTCTCCTCCTTATTTTGATAAGGACCAGTGGACAGACAAACCGGCCCGTTTCTTTGTAAACGAAATTATCCGCGAAAAAATATTGTTGTACTATGACAAGGAGATACCCTATTCGGTAGAGGTCGTTGTAGAGCAGTTTAAGGAAGAAGAAAAGAAGATACATATCAATGCTGTGATATACGTTGAACGTGATTCGCAGAAAGGTATCATCATCGGTAAGCAAGGGAAGGCTTTGAAAAAAGTGGCTACCGAAGCTCGCCGCGATTTGGAGAGGTTTTTCGGGAAAACAATATTCCTGGAGACATTTGTGAAGGTTAATAAGGATTGGCGTAGTTCGGACAAAGAGCTGCGTAATTTTGGGTATCAGCTGGACTAATATTCATACGACTGTGATAGTCGCAAAAAAACAAAGAGTGTAACCTATGGGAAATTTAGTTGCAATCGTAGGACGCCCCAATGTGGGAAAGTCTACATTATTTAATCGCCTGACTAAAACACGGCAGGCCATTGTGAACGAAGAGGCAGGAACGACACGCGACCGCCAGTATGGTAAATCCGAATGGCTGGGACGTGAATTCTCGGTTGTAGATACCGGTGGTTGGGTAGTGAACTCGGATGATATTTTTGAAGAGGAGATACGCAAACAGGTATTGATGGCTGTAGACGAAGCGGATGTGATTCTGTTTGTGGTGGATGTGATGAACGGAGTGACAGACCTGGATTTACAGGTAGCTTCCATTTTGCGCCGTGCGAAGAAACCCGTTTTGCTGGTTGCGAACAAGACCGATAATAACGAGTTGCAATATAATGCTCCCGAATTTTATAGTCTGGGCTTAGGAGATCCGTATTGTATTTCTGCCGTGACCGGTAGCGGCACGGGAGACTTGATGGACCTTATCGTTGGGAATTTCAAGAAAGAGTCCGATGAAATTCTGGATGAGGATATTCCCCGTTTTGCGGTCGTAGGACGTCCGAATGCCGGAAAGTCGTCTATCGTTAATGCCTTTATCGGTGAAGACCGCAATATCGTAACGGAAATAGCCGGAACGACACGTGACTCAATCTATACCCGCTACAATAAGTTCGGTTTTGACTTTTATTTGGTGGATACGGCCGGTATTCGCAAGAAGAATAAAGTGAGTGAAGATTTGGAATACTACTCGGTCATCCGTTCTATCCGTTCTATCGAAAATTCGGATGTTTGTATCCTGATGCTGGATGCTACGCGTGGCATCGAGAGCCAAGACCTGAATATATTCTCGCTTATCCAGAAAAACTCCAAAGGATTGGTGGTCGTTGTCAACAAGTGGGATTTGGTGGAAGATAAGACGGTAAAAGTGATGAAAACTTTTGAGAATGCTATCCGCAGCCGTTTTGCTCCTTTTGTGGATTTTCCGATAATCTTTGCTTCGGCATTGACGAAACAACGTATTCTGAAAGTTTTGGAAGAGGCGCGTACAGTGTATGAAAACCGTATGATACGCATACCGACCGCCCGCTTGAATGAAGAAATGCTGCCGCTTATCGAGGCTTATCCGCCTCCCGCCATCAAAGGTAAGTACATTAAAATAAAGTACATCACGCAATTACCGAATACGCAGATTCCTTCTTTCGTTTATTTTGCCAATCTTCCGCAATATGTGAAAGAACCGTACAGACGTTTCCTTGAGAATAAGATGCGTGAGAAATGGAATCTGACGGGGACACCGATTAATATATATATACGACAGAAATAAATAGCTTGTATAGGCTAAAATAGTTAAAAGACTGGCTCGGCAGGGCCGGTCTTTTTTTATCAGATTGTTTTATTTACATTTGTAATCGTAATAATCGAGATTGCCGTCATACTTGTGCTGCAATCAAATATATCGGGACGATATATATCAATTCTATTAACTGGTTTTATGAAGATAAGTGTCCGGGAATACTGTTCCGGACACTTTTTTATGGAGAATGTTGTACAGACTTAACCTTCGATATTTTGTATCTCCACTTCTTTTACTTTGCGGAAGAGGTCGGAAGCGAAAATGAAGTTATTCAGGCGTTCGTTGGTAGAGGTAAAGATATCGTCTTTACTGCCTTCCCACTCTTTATGCCCTTCGTAGATATAGATGATTTTCTCTCCGATACCCATTACGGAGTTCATGTCGTGGGTATTGATGAGCGTGGTCATGTTGTATTCACGAGTGATGTCCTGTATCAACTCGTCGATAACGAGAGAAGTTTTAGGGTCCAAACCGGAGTTCGGTTCGTCGCAGAACAGATATTGCGGATTCAAGGCAATGGCACGTGCAATGGCCACACGCTTCTGCATACCGCCACTGATTTCACCGGGAAATTTATCTTTCGCTTCGATAAGGTTCACGCGTTCCAGACAAAACATGGCACGACGTGTACGGTCGCGCAACGTATCCGAACTGAACATATTAAGGGGAAACATTACATTATCCAGCACCGTCATCGAGTCGAACAAGGCGGCGCTTTGGAATATCATCCCCATTTCCCGACGCAGGGCCTTTTTCTCTTTCTTTCCCATTGTGAGGAAATTGCGGTGGTCGTATAGCAATTCTCCCTTTTCGGGTGTCAAGAGGCCGACGATACATTTCATCAGCACGGTTTTTCCCGAACCGCTCTGTCCGATGATAAGGTTGGTCTTTCCGTTTTCGAATGTGGCATTGATATCCGTCAGTACCTCTTTCTCTTCAAATGACTTGCAAAGTCCTTTCAGCTCAATCATTCTTACTTGGTTTTGAATTTAGAATCAACTTATTAACCCATTAACAACTGTGTCAATATGAGGTCGGCAAACAGAATCAGCACACTGCTGCATACTACCGAATCCGTAGATGCCTTACCCACCTCGATGGAACCGCCTTCGACCGTATAGCCGAAGAACGCCGATACGCTGGCAATGATAAAGGCAAAAAACAGCGACTTGATGATACCGCACCAAATAAACCATTCTACGAACATATATTGCAAACCGTATTCCAAATCCACAGCCGACATGATACCGCCAAACCAACATGTGCAAAACGCTCCTATGATTCCGGCGAATATACTGAACGTCACCATAAGGGGAATGGTTGATACCATTGCGGCTATTTTAGGTAATATCAGATAGTTGGCAGAGTTGACACCCATAATCTCAAGAGCGTCTATTTGCTGGGTAACCCGCATCGTTCCAAGTTCGGAAGCGATATTCGAACCCACCTTACCCGCCAATATCAGACACATAATGGAAGATGAGAACTCCAGCAGCATGATTTCGCGGGTAACGTATCCCACTGTCCAACGCGGCATAAAAGGGCTTTCTATGTTCAGTTTGATTTGTATGGTAATAACGGCTCCGATGAAAAACGATATTAGCAATACGATGCCGATAGAGTTTACGCCAAGCTGCTCTATTTCATTGATATACTGACGGAAGAACATACGCATACGTTCAGGACGGGCGAAAACACGTCCCATTAGCATAATATATCTTCCGACTGTTCTAAGTGCTTTAATCATGACTCGTAAGTATTTGTCTGCAAATGTACACTATTTCAGCTTATTTTTGCTACATTTGCGCCAGTTTCACCACAGATTACGCCGAATGGCACAGTATTTTTACATAAAACACGATAGGGTTGTCGTAATCTGCGGGGAAATAACGGTCTTGCCGACCGATATTAATCTGTATATGTATAATCTGTGGTGATATAGCGTTATGGAAGAAGAAAGCAAAATGGTACTCCGGACAGAGGATTTGGTGAAAAAGTACGGTAAGCGTACAGTAGTGAGCCATGTTTCTATCAACGTAAAGCAGGGAGAAATCGTTGGACTGCTGGGGCCGAACGGCGCCGGTAAGACTACTTCATTCTATATGACCGTAGGATTGATAACTCCTAATGAAGGACGTATCTTTTTGGATGATTTGGATATTACGAAATATCCTGTGTACAAGCGCGCGCAGACAGGTATCGGTTATTTGGCGCAGGAAGCATCCGTGTTCCGTCAGATGAGTGTGGAGGATAATATCGCCGCCGTATTGGAAATGACGGACAAACCTTTGGATTACCAGAAAGATAAGCTGGAGAGCCTGATTGCGGAGTTTCGTTTGCAGAAGGTTCGTAAGAATAAAGGTAACCAGTTGTCCGGTGGAGAGCGCCGTCGTACGGAGATTGCCCGTTGCTTGGCCATCGACCCGAAATTCATTATGCTGGATGAACCGTTTGCGGGAGTAGACCCCATTGCGGTAGAGGATATCCAACAGATTGTATGGAAACTGAAAGACCGGAATATCGGTATTCTGATTACCGACCACAATGTACAGGAAACCTTGAGTATCACCGATCGCGCTTATCTGCTTTTTGAAGGAAAAATCTTGTTTCAAGGTACGCCGGAAGAGCTTGCCGAGAATAAGATTGTACGTGAAAAGTATTTGAGTAACAGTTTCGTGCTTCGCCGCAAGGACTTTATGGTGTAGGCAGGATGAAAAGGGTGCTGTTGTTTGTAGGGGCGGTATTTCTTTTTGTTTCGGTTATAGGACAGAATACCGCGGAAATCAGGCGTGTCCTTGAAATAACGGACTCGCTTTATTCACTTGGTAAGGTGGATTCCGCATTAATCGTTTGCCGGCAAGCGGCTCCGTTGGTTCGGCAGGAAGAAAATCCCGGTGTTATTGTTTCATTTTATACTTCGCAGGGGGTATACCTGCGTTCTTCCGGTATGTTGCCGGATGCGGTGAAATCTTATGATACGGCTTTGGAATATGTAGGCAGACTGGACGCGACATCGGAAGATGACAGGCAGAGCGCTGTGGTGTTGTATAACAATCTTTCTACTCTGCACATGGATATGAAGTCGCTTGATAAGTCCGAGGAGTATGCGTTGCTTGCAGTTTCATTGGCTGATAAATGTACTGATAAAACTTTTCGCGCACAGATTTATACCGTCGCCTCTTCTGTTTTTATTATCAGAAAACTTTATGGCCAGGCTAAAGAGTATTTGGCGAAGGCGATTGAGTTGTCGCACGAAGAAGGGCAGTTTGATAAGGAATTGGGCGCTCTTACTTATTATATGTTGGTTCTGCAGAAAACCGATAGTTCGCAAAGTGAGATAAACCGATATGCCGGAAAAGCGGATTCTATTCTTCCCCGGGTAAATTCAGTGATGGCTTTGATAAATTATTACCAGATTTTGTTTGTGATCCGGCAAGATAATAAGGATTATCAGGCGGCTATTGCTACCGCTGATAAATTATTAAGTTTGGATGGAATCACAAGCTATCCTTTTCTTTTATATGATATTTATAATAATCTGCACCTGGCATATAAGAGCGTACATGATTATGAACATGCTTATGCGGCTTTAAGCCAAGCGCAGCAATTAAACGACTCCCTGTTTCAAAAAGAAAAGGCAAAACAACTGGAGGAGCTTTCTGTAAAATATGAAAGTAAGGAGAAAGAGCTTGAAATACAGAAACTGAACGAGGAAAAACGGTGGGCTCGCCAGCGTCTGTACGTTGCTTTAGGCGGTTCGGGAGTTATATTGGTGATATCGGGGTTGTTTTTCGCTTATTTCGTACAGCGGCAGAGGTTGCGTGCGGAACGTCAGAAGCGGGAAATGGAAACTCAGCGGCATGAATTTGAACAGTTGCAACGCGTCACGGAGCAGAAACTGACTCGTAACTACCTGGACAAGTTGGAGTATGAACATGCACGTTTGGCTAAAGAACTGCATGATGGCGTGTGTAACGACCTGTTCTCTATGGAAGTAAGTGTAGACTCGCAACAGGGCGTGCAGACGAGAGACTGGATTGCAAATCTGCGGAAAATCAGAGAGAATATCCGTCTTGTTTCTCATGAATTGCTTCCACCTGTTTTTCAGGAAGCTACCATCAATGAGATTATATCCGATTATCTGGAGAGCCTTTCCACGCAGGAATGTCCGATTTCTTTTAAAACTCTCCCGGAAGATGTGGAATGGGCGGTTCTGCCGGATACAATGTCGTTAAATATCTATCGAATTATTCAGGAGGCGGTAAGCAATGCACTGAAGCATGCCTGTGCCACCCGTATTTCTGTCGTAATGGAATGGAAACTGCCCAATCTGGAAATCAGAGTTACTGATAATGGAAAAGGGACTGCAACACACAAACCGGGTATAGGAATACAGACCATGAAAGAGCGTGTAGCAGCTTTAAAAGGTACTTTCACAATAGATTCAACAATGTCGGGCACTACGATAATCGTGCTCATTCCTGTCTTTTAATATAAAAACTACGGTTTCCCGTAGGGTATATGTCGGCGTGTATGTTTAATTTTGTCAAAGATAATATAAAATAGATGACAAATGAAGTTCGACATAGTTCTTATAGATGATCATTCTTTAGTGTTGGAAGGGCTGAAAACTCTATTGAGAGATATTGCCGGCGTAAACAGTGTTTGTACGGTGACGAACGGCACTGAATTACTGAGCTTAATCAAATCACAAATATTCCATATATACATTACAGACCTTGAATTACCGGATATTGACGGTTTTGAGTTGATACACAGCATAAAAGAGAATAATCCTCAGGCTAAAATAATTGTTTGTACCATGCATGAGGAGATATGGATTGTGAATAAGCTAAGGCATCCGGATATCAATGCCGTTGTTTTCAAATCTTCGGGAACCGAGGCATTACGTGAAGCGGTGCGTGCCGTTATGGTGGATGAAAACTATTATTGTCAGCGTTATCAGCAGTTATATAAAGAGAAAAGCCGGCCGGACGATGAAACCGAGTTGCCGGATATGTTGCCTACTTCGCGTGAGTTGGATGTACTGAAAGCAATAGCCCAGGGCATGAGTACCCATGAAATATCCCGGCATCTGTTTATCTCGGAAAATACGGTTGAATGGCATCGGAAAAATCTGATGCTGAAATTTGCTGCGCGTAATGCGACCGATTTGGTGATAAAGGCACTGACGAAAGGTTATCTGACGATTCCACTTTAACGCTACAGCCGGAATAAGTCCTGCCGTTCGTAGGTAGTTTTGATAAACTGAAGCATAGGGCTGTACTTAAAATCATTAATACCATGAAAAAAGTTGTTTTTACGTTAGTAGTATTGTGCCTGTCTTTAATGACACAAAGTGCTTGTTCCGGTAAAAGCGCCAAAGCGGAGCAGGCAACAGAGCAATCCGGT
The DNA here is from genome assembly GCF_015555825.1 of Bacteroides clarus. Lineage (NCBI taxonomy): Bacteria > Pseudomonadati > Bacteroidota > Bacteroidia > Bacteroidales > Bacteroidaceae > Bacteroides > Bacteroides clarus. The sequence goes on from NZ_JADNLF010000002.1 coordinate 9,928, forward strand.
GAACAGGCTGCCGGAGAGAGTGTAGCTTCGCAAAATGAACTGTCAGATAAAATCCTCGGACTGATTGAAGATGCCACGGATAAAGTTAAAGACTGTACCGACCCTGAAAAGGCATTCGCCATTATGGCCGAGACCAGTAAGGCTATCGATAAAGCTTGTAAAGATGCCGGTACGTCTTTGTCGGGTTGGATACAGTCGCTTAGCGATAGTGAGTTGAAACGGTATGAAGATGCCACAGCCAAATTTCAACAGGCGGTAAAACAATAATCTGTATACGATTACTAAAATGAGAATATTATGAAACGATTTTATTATTATGTAATGAGTTTGGCTTTTCTGTGCGCACTTACTGCGTGTAGCGAAGATGATGAGCCTACTCCGGCTCCTCCATCCTCCAAAGGAGTGGAAGCGGTGAACAAGATTGTGGAAGTATTGGAAAAAGACCACAAGGAAGTCAGTGATTTTGTGGAAATTCTGAAAAAGGTCGATGTAGCCAATCTTGAGGAAGATAAATTAACGGTCTTTGCGGTACGCAACGCTACCGCTTCGACGCGTGCTTCGGGAGCGGTTTTGGATTCTGCGTCTATCCAGCGTCACATAGCTAAAGGCAGTTATAAGGAACTTACGAATGTCAAAGGATTGGAATGCATCAATGGAGACAGCCTTCGTGTCACTCGTTCCGCTGATGGCAGTGTATATGTAAATGGAGTGATTATAGAAGGTAATTCCATTGCGGCGGGTAATAGTTATATATTCATCGTTCCGGAAGTCTTGGCGGAACTGCCGGATACTCCGGTAACGCCCGAAACAGACCTGGCGGAGATTGAAGAAGAGTGGGACGCGGTAATCAAGGAGTATTTTGAAGGAATTCTTTCATTGGAACGCATCTTGATTACCGGTTCTGACCCGGAGGCTTTTACTTCGGATGAAACCCTGAAGTTTTATTCCGATTCCTTTTGGAAGCTGGCTTACGCAACGCTGGAGAAAGGCGTGGAATATAGGAAGAGGCTGGATTCAATGACGAAGGACGCGGCGGATTTACTTATTGATATCAACGTAGATATGGCGATAATCCGTTGTCATCTCTACGGATATTATGGAAAATTGCTTAATGGCGGGACGCAGATTCCTCCGGAACAGTTGATTGAGGATTTAAAGAAGTCGATAGACGCGTATCCTTCCCAAGCCAAGCATGCCATGAGTCTTTTGTTGGCAAAAATATATGCGGATAAAGGAGATTGGAATGATGCTTCGGAGTATTGCAAAAGAATAGAGAACGGCTCGTATCAGTTAACTTCTCTTTGGTCTCCCACGGAAAAAGAAGCTTTATGGAGCGGATACGAATATATATCGGAAGATGGTAATGAAGTTCGAATGCCTCTGCCGCTACTTCGCGAAGTTTATTTGCTTGCTGCCATAGCTAACAGCAGGCTTGGTAACCGCACGGAAGGTATGGCATATATCGATCGTCTGACAAAAGGGTTTTTCGAAGGCAAGGAGTATGATACTACGGATGAAAGTCTGGCGTCATTGGCCAGGGTGCTTCTGCAAGGCAATGGCGGGCAGCTGTATCCTTATTATAGAATATTGCAGATTGCTCTGCCTGTAACGGGTGCTCAAGATAAACATCATTATCTTCCCATCCCTCAAAAAGTATTGGATGAAAATCCGGAGATAATCCAGAATCCCGGTTATTGATAAACTCTCTCTCTTCTCTAATAAATAAAAAGAGGATATGTCAAATTGAATGTTGACATATCCTCTTGTCTTTTCTCCTTTAATCTATATGATTAGTATTTCGGAGGTCTTGCTTCTTTTACTACCATCTGGCGGCCGAAGAATTCAGCGCCGTCCAGTTCGGCAATGGCTTTAGCAGCAGCTGCACTGTCTTCCATTTCTACGAATGCAATGCCTCTGAAACGTCCGGTTGCACGGTCCATGATAAATTTAACAGAAGATACTGTACCGTAATCTTCCATAACCTTCTGCAGGTCATCTTCCTTAACACGGTAGTTAAGGTTTCCAACATAAATGTTCATAATGAAAATGTAAATAAATAAAAATAAATAAAACTCTCTTTTAGAAAGACGGCTGAATAATAAAAGGATCACAACGACAGAGAGTTTACAAATACGTTTTTTCAACGGAAGTAAAAACCATGTAATGGAAATCGAGAAACTAATGTGCCATCATTCCGCGACAAAGGAACACATTAATTTCGGATATACAATACTTTTTCTCAATTATTTTTATTTTTCTTGTTTCACGGCAGGGAATAACTCTTTGATTCATACGTTTTTTTGAGCTTACCCGGCCGGTTGTATCTACCGACGGGTAATATGTCTTGCTTACACAGAGATATCTTTCCTTTTGCAACATCCTTTGATTTATAGAGTGGTACGTGTACCAAACATAAGAACCGGGATGGAAAAGTTTTTGGTGAGGGGCGACAGAGGAAATAATTGCCTGTGTTTTTTGATAATTGAAAGATTAACACTAATTTTGCACGCTCAAATTGGAGAACGAAATAAAGTATAAATCAAATAAATAATTGTCAGAATGAACGTTTCATTGCAAAACATTGACAAAGTAAGCGCATTGCTTACTGTAAAGCTTGAGAAAGCAGACTATCAGGAAAAGGTAGACAAATCATTGAAGAACTTCCGTCAGAAAGCTCAAATCCCTGGTTTCCGTAAAGGTATGGTTCCGATGAGCCTGGTGAAGAAGATGTATGGTAAGTCGGTATTGGCTGAAGAGGTTAATAAGCTTCTTTCTGATTCCGTATATAAGTATATTCAAGATAATAAGGTGAATATGTTGGGCGAGCCTCTGCCTAATGAAGACAAGCAGAAAGCTATCGACTTCGACACAATGGAAGAATTTGAATTCCTGTTCGACATAGCTTTGTCTCCGGAATTCAAAGCTGAGGTTGCTGCCGCCGATAAAGTGGATTACTATACGATTGATGTAACCGAAGAAATGGTTGACAACCAGGTAAAGGCTTATACGCAGCGTAACGGTAAATACGAAAAGGTGGACGCTTATGCCGATAACGATATGTTGAAAGGTTTGCTCGCCGAACTGGATGCAGAAGGCAATACCAAAGAAGGCGGTATTCAGGTGGAAGGTGCCGTGATGATGCCGGCTTATATGAAGAACGACGACCAGAAAACTATCTTTGCCAACGCAAAGGTGAACGACGTACTCGTGTTCAATCCTTATGCCGCATGGGACGGTAATGCAGCCGAACTTTCTTCTCTGTTGAAGATTGACAAAGAAGCTGTCGCCGAAATGAAATCCGATTTCAGCTTCCAGGTAGAAGAAATTACTCGCTTCGTGGCAGGTGAGCTGAACCAGGAGATTTTCGACCAGGTATTTGGCGAAGGTGTTGTCAAGACCGAAGAAGAATTCCGTGCCAAGGTAAAAGAAGTTATTGCTAACCAGTTTGCTGCTGACAGCGATTATAAGTTCTTGTTGGATGTTCGTAAAATGTTGATGGAAAAAGTCGGTAAACTGGAATTCCCGGATGCGTTGCTGAAACGTATCATGCGTCTGAATAACCAGGATAAAGACGAAAAGTTCGTAGAAGACAATTACGACAAGAGTATCGAAGAACTGACTTGGCATCTGATTAAAGAGCAGTTGGTGAAAGCCAACGATATTAAAGTTGAACAGGATGACATCCTTAATATGGCAAAAGAAGCTACCCGTGCACAGTTTGCACAGTACGGTATGCTGAGCGTGCCCGAAGAAATCCTCGACAACTATGCAAAAGAAATGTTGAAGAAGAAAGAAAGCATCGAGGGCTTGGTGAACCGTGTCGTTGAAACGAAACTGGCTTCGGCCCTGAAGACTCAGGTAACGCTGGAAAACAAGAACATTTCAGCCGAAGAGTTCAATAAAATGCTTGCATAATACTTTGGCGGGAAACCGCTGGTTTTTATAAAGAAACACAGAGTTTGACAAACTATAACTCTGTGTTTTTTTGTGTCTCTGTGTTCTTTTTCGTTTCTTTGCATTCACATTAAAAATTAAAAACAGAAAGACAATGGATGATTTTAGAAAATACGCTACCAAGCATTTGGGAATGAGCAGCTTGGTGTTGGATGATGTGATTAAGTCACAAGCCGGGTATTTAAATCCCTATATTCTGGAAGAGCGTCAGCTGAATGTAACCCAGTTGGACGTGTTCTCCCGCCTGATGATGGACCGCATTATTTTCCTCGGTACGCAGATAGACGACTATACAGCCAATACCTTGCAGGCTCAGTTGTTGTACCTGGATTCCGTAGACCCGGGTAAAGATATCTCTATCTATATCAACTCTCCGGGCGGTTCGGTATATGCCGGACTGGGCATTTATGATACCATGCAGTTTATCAGCAGCGATGTGGCTACCATCTGTACCGGTATGGCGGCCAGTATGGCGGCGGTGTTGCTGGTTGCCGGAGCGGAAGGCAAGCGTTCTGCGCTGACGCACTCGCGTGTGATGATTCACCAGCCGATGGGCGGTGCGCAAGGACAAGCTTCGGACATTGAAATCACGGCGCGTGAAATCCAAAAATTGAAGAAAGAACTTTATACTATCATAGCCGACCACTCGCATACGTCTTTCGACAAGGTGTGGGCCGATTCCGACCGCGACTATTGGATGACGGCGCAAGAGGCCAAAGAGTATGGTATGATAGACCAAGTTTATACGAAGAAATAAATATGGCAGACTCTAAACGAAACAAAAACAGATGCAGCTTCTGCGGGCGTTCGGAAGATGAGGTCGGATTCCTCATAACGGGAATGAACGGTTACATCTGTGACAGTTGCGCTACCCAGGCCTACGAGATTACTCAAGAGGCTTTGGGTGCCAAGAAAGGCGATGGCGCTACGAAACTGAATCTGAAAGAACTTCCTAAACCGGTAGAGATTAAGAATTTTCTCGATCAGTATGTTATCGGACAGGATGATGCGAAACGTTTCCTGTCGGTATCTGTGTACAATCATTATAAGCGTCTGTTGCAGAAGGCGGGAGATGATGATGTGGAGATTGAAAAGTCCAATATCATCATGGTGGGCAGTACCGGAACCGGTAAGACTTTACTTGCCCGTACCATTGCCAAACTGCTGCATGTGCCTTTCACTATCGTGGATGCAACCGTACTGACGGAAGCCGGTTATGTAGGCGAGGATATCGAAAGTATCCTTACCCGTCTGTTACAGGTGGCGGACTATAATGTGGCGCAAGCAGAGCAAGGCATTGTGTTCATAGATGAAATAGACAAGATTGCCCGTAAAAGCGACAATCCTTCCATTACCCGTGATGTAAGCGGCGAAGGTGTACAGCAGGGATTGCTGAAGTTGTTGGAAGGTTCTGTCGTGAACGTTCCCCCTCAGGGTGGACGCAAGCATCCCGACCAGAAGATGATCCCGGTGAACACCAAGAATATATTGTTTATTTGCGGCGGCGCGTTCGACGGTATCGAGAAAAAAATAGCGCAACGCCTCAATACCAATGTAGTAGGTTATGGCGCGGTGCGTAATACGGCGTCCATTGACAAGAATAACATGATGCAGTATATTGCTCCGCAGGATTTGAAGTCGTTCGGCCTGATTCCCGAAATCATCGGTCGTCTGCCGGTATTGACCTATTTGAATCCCTTGGACCGTACGGCATTGCGTTCCATTCTGACGGAGCCGAAGAATTCCATTATCAAGCAATACGTCAAGCTGTTTGAAATGGACGGTGTAAAGCTGACTTTTGAAGATGCGGTGTTTGAGTACATTGTAGACAAAGCTGTTGAATACAAGTTGGGAGCCCGCGGTCTACGTTCCATAGTAGAAACTATTATGATGGATGTGATGTTTGAAATCCCTTCCGAACACAAAGATAGTTTTGTCGTAACCTTGGACTATGCCCGCCGCCAGTTGGAAAAAGCGAATATAGCGAGACTTCAAAGTGCTTAAAATCAAAAGGTAATACAAATAAGGCTGACTTTTTTGTGTTTTATTGAAAAATATTCGGCGGATTATGCTTGAAATTTAAGAAGTTGTTTATAACTTTGTTAGAGTTCTTGAAAATAAGAAACGTCATGTAGCGGCGTTATTAATTGCTTAACTCAATAAACAACCTAATGAATCATGGCAGGGAAGAAGATTAATTTGACAGACCAGCTGAAGAACTACTTCGGGTTCGACACTTTTAAAGGAAATCAGGAAGCAATCATACAGAATCTGCTGGCAGGTAACGATACTTTCGTGTTGATGCCTACCGGTGGCGGAAAGTCTTTGTGCTATCAGTTACCTTCTTTGTTGATGGACGGCACGGCTATTGTGATTTCCCCCTTGATTGCCCTGATGAAGAACCAGGTCGACGCGATGCGTAACTTCAGCGAGGAAGACGGGATAGCCCATTTCATTAATTCTTCCCTGAACAAGAGCGCGATAGACCAAGTGAAGTCCGATATCCTTGCAGGACGGACAAAACTGTTGTATGTAGCTCCGGAATCTTTGACAAAAGAAGAAAACGTGGAGTTCTTGAAAACAGTGAAGATTTCTTTCTATGCCGTAGATGAGGCTCACTGTATTTCGGAATGGGGACATGACTTCCGGCCGGAATATCGCCGTATTCGTCCTATTATCAATGAAATCGGAAAAGCTCCGCTCATTGCGTTGACTGCGACGGCTACACCGAAAGTGCAGCACGATATCCAAAAGAATCTGGGTATGGTGGAAGCGCAAGTGTTTAAGTCATCGTTCAATCGCCCGAATCTTTATTATGAGGTACGTCCCAAGACTGCAAACGTAGATAAGGATATTATCAAGTTCATCAAGAATAATCCGGAAAAGTCGGGCATCATCTATTGCCTGAGCCGGAAGAAAGTAGAGGAACTTGCTGAAATACTTCAGGCGAACGGGATTAATGCCCGTGCCTATCATGCCGGAATGGATTCGGCCACACGAACACAGAACCAAGACGATTTCCTTATGGAAAAAATCGATGTGATTGTGGCTACTATTGCTTTCGGCATGGGTATTGACAAACCTGATGTGCGTTATGTGATTCATTATGATATTCCGAAAAGTCTGGAGGGATATTACCAGGAAACCGGACGTGCCGGAAGAGACGGAGGCGAAGGACAGTGTATTACTTTTTATACGAATAAAGACCTGCAGAAACTGGAAAAGTTTATGCAAGGCAAGCCTGTTGCAGAGCAGGAAATTGGCAAGCAGCTTCTGCTGGAAACCGCTGCGTATGCCGAATCATCCGTTTGCCGCCGAAAGACGTTGCTACACTATTTCGGTGAGGAGTATACGGAAGAAAATTGTGGAAATTGTGACAACTGTTTAAATCCGAAAAAACAAGTGGAAGCTCAGGAATTATTGTGCACCGTGATAGAAGCTATTCTTGCGGTAAAAGAAAATTTTAAAGCAGACTATATTATAGACATTATACAAGGAAAAGAAACTTCGGAAGTGCAGGCGCATCTGCACGAGGACTTGGAAGTTTTCGGTTCCGGTATGGGAGAAGAAGACAAAACTTGGAATGCTGTTATCCGCCAGGCATTGATTGCCGGTTATTTGACTAAGGAAGTAGAAAACTATGGCTTGTTGAAGGTGACAGAAGAAGGAAAAAAATTCTTGAAGCATCCTAAGTCCTTTAAGATTACGGAAGATAATGATTTCGAGGAAGTGGAAGAAGAAGCGCCGGCACGCGGTGGAGGCGCTTGTGCGGTAGACCCTGCACTCTACTCCATGTTGAAAGACTTGCGTAAGAAGCTCTCCAAGAAGCTGGAAGTGCCGCCTTATGTTATATTCCAAGACCCTTCTTTGGAAGCGATGGCTACTATTTATCCGGTAACCTTGGATGAATTGCAGAATATTCCGGGTGTGGGAGCCGGTAAGGCGAAACGCTATGGCGAGGAGTTTTGCAAACTGATTAAACGCCATTGCGAGGAAAACGAAATAGAACGTCCTGAAGATTTGCGTGTACGCACCGTAGCCAATAAATCCAAGATGAAGGTGGCTATTATTCAGGCTATTGACCGTAAGGTGGCGTTGGATGATATCGCTATGTCGAAAGGAATCGAATTTGAGGAGCTGCTGGATGAAATAGAAGCTATTGTTTATTCCGGCACGAAGCTGAACATCGACTACTTCCTGGAAGATATCATGGACGAAGACCATCTGTTGGATATATACGATTACTTTAAAGAATCTACTACGGACGATATCGATGACGCCTTGGATGAACTGGGAGATGATTTCACAGAAGAAGAGGTGCGCTTGGTACGTATTAAATTCATCTCCGAAATGGCGAATTGACCTCCGGGCTGTGATTTAAAAAAAAGAAAAAAATATTGCGTGTAAATATACGAAATGGAATAAAAACCGTATATTTGCACGCAATAAATTTTAAACGCATAGCCCTATGTCATTTATTGCTGATAAGATTGTAATGGACGGATTGACTTACGACGACGTTTTGTTAATCCCTGCTTACTCTGAGGTACTTCCTAAAACAGTCGAACTCTCGACTAAGTTTTCACGCAACATTGAGTTAAAAATCCCGTTTGTAACAGCCGCTATGGATACTGTTACCGAAGCGAAAATGGCTATTGCCATTGCTCGTGAAGGCGGTATTGGTGTGATTCATAAGAATATGTCTATTGAAGAGCAGGCTCGTCAGGTCGCTATCGTAAAACGTGCCGAAAACGGTATGATTTATGATCCGGTGACTATCAAGAGAGGTTCTTCGGTTGCGGATGCTCTGGATTTGATGTCCGAGTATAAAATCGGTGGTATTCCGGTAGTGGATGATGAAGGATATTTGGTAGGAATTGTTACCAATCGCGACCTTCGTTTCGAGAAAGACCGTAGCAAGCGTATCGATGAGGTAATGACGAAAAAGAATATCGTTACCACCAATCAGACGACAGACTTGGAAGCTGCCGCTCAAATTTTGCAGGAATATAAGATAGAAAAACTGCCGGTAGTCGATAAAGATAATAAACTGGTAGGCTTGATTACTTATAAAGACATCACCAAGGCTAAAGATAAACCGATGGCTTGCAAGGATAGCAAGGGCCGCCTTCGCGTAGCTGCGGGTGTAGGTGTGACAGCCGATACCTTGGAACGTATGCAGGCATTGGTTGATGCCGGAGCGGACGCTATCGTAATCGATACGGCTCATGGACATTCCAAAGGGGTTATTGAAAAATTGAAAGAAGCTAAGGCGCATTTTCCTCATATCGATATTGTTGTCGGTAATATTGCTACCGGTGAAGCTGCCAAGGCATTGGTTGAGGCCGGTGCTGACGGAGTGAAAGTAGGTATAGGTCCGGGCTCCATTTGTACCACTCGTGTCGTTGCAGGTGTGGGTGTTCCCCAGTTGTCTGCCGTTTATGATGTGGCAAAGGCACTGAAGGGCACAGGTGTTCCTCTGATTGCCGATGGTGGTTTGCGCTATTCGGGTGATGTGGTGAAGGCTTTGGCGGCCGGTGGTTACTCTGTGATGATCGGTTCGCTGGTTGCCGGAACGGAAGAATCTCCGGGCGATACGATTATTTTCAATGGTCGTAAATTTAAATCCTATCGGGGTATGGGCTCTTTGGAAGCTATGGAAAATGGCTCTAAAGACCGTTATTTCCAGAGCGGGACGAACGATGTGAAGAAACTCGTACCGGAAGGTATCGCGGCCCGTGTTCCTTATAAGGGAACTTTGTATGAGGTGATTTATCAGCTGACCGGCGGTTTGCGTGCAGGTATGGGATATTGTGGCGCCGCCAATATCGAAAAGCTGCATGATGCCAAATTCACTCGTATTACTAATGCCGGTGTGTTGGAAAGCCATCCGCATGATGTCGCGATTACCAGCGAGGCTCCGAATTATAGCCGTCCTGAATAAAGAATATTCATCCATGAAGATATATGCCCGGAGAGTAATTTATACTTTTCGGGCATTATTTGTTTATGAAATTGTATCTTTGTGATATTGCCTGTTGTTTGGTTTTGCTTATTTTAGATAGATGATTATGATAAGAAGTTGTTTGATGATGGTTTTTCTCGGGTTGGGTTGGAGTGTTTTCTCTCAACAAGACCCGGTGTTGATGCGCATCGGCGGGAAAGATGTATTGCGTTCTGAATTCGAGTATAACTATAACAGGGATAAAGCGTCACTTGCTCCTAAGTATGCCGCACCGGAGAAGTATGCAGAGCGCTTTGTGAACTTTAAGCTGAAAGTCGCTGCCGCCGAGGCGGCCGGGTTGGATACGGCTCTTGCTTTCCGTGAAAGAGTGGAAGGTTACCGCAGCCGGTTGATAAAATCGTACCTGACCGATACGGTTGTAACCGAAAAAGCTGCCCGCAGGTTGTACGACAAAATGAAATCCGGCCATCGTGCAGGGCAAGTACGTGTAAGCCATATTTTTAAATACCTTCCTCAGAATGTATCCGGTGCCGCATTGCGTGATGCGGTTGCCCGGATGGACTCCATTTATGAGTATCTTCAAAGAAATCCGGATAGCGAGGCTTTTGATTCCTGTGTAGAGCGTTTCTCCGATGAGAAACGGGCATTTCGGGTGAGTTGGCTGCAGATGCCGGTAGAGTTTGAAGATGTGGTCTTCGGCCTGTCGGCGGGAGAAATGTCTCAGCCCTTTTTTACTCCGCAAGGTATTCATATTGTAAAAGTTCTTGAACGATTGGAGATGCCTTCTTTTGAGAGTGTGAAAGAGGAGTTGATGGCTCGCCGGGCACATCGTCACGGAGTGGATTCGGGTGCAGAGGCACAGGTGGAGAAATTAAAGAAAGAATATCGGTATACCCCCGACAAAACAGGTGTGGACGAGCTGATAAATACAGGGAGAACAAACCGTACTTTGTTTACACTGGCGGGAAAAAACTATACGGGACACGATTTTGCCCGTTTTGCGGCGGCGTATCCGGCCGGTGTGCGCAGGCAGTTGGATGCTTTCATAATGAAAACCGTGCTCGATTATGAAAATACGCGTTTAGAGCGGAAACATCCGGATTTACGTTGTTTGGTACGGGACTACGGGAATCGGTTGCTGGCGGATAAGATTACGGAACAAGAAATCCGTAAACGGGCTGCGACGGATGAAGCCGGACTGCAAGCTTACTTCGAAAAGCACCGTTCCGATTATCAGTGGAAAGAGCCGCGATACAAAGGCATTGTACTGCATGGAGTGAGCAAACGTATTGCCAAGCAGGCCCGTAAGTTTTTGAAGAGCCTGCCGGAGGCGGAATGGAAGGATGCGATTCGTCTGACGTTTAATGCTGGTACGCAGCCTCAGATTTTTGCGGAACAGGGATTGTTCGCTCCCGGTGACAATGCGTATGTCGATGATTTAGTGTTCAAAGGAAAGGATGCCGCTCCGATGGTGTCATTCCCTTTTACTGCTGTGTTAGGTGAAAAGGTAAAAGGCCCGGACGACTATCGGGAGGTAAAAGACCGGTTGGTCGCGGATTATCAGAACTATTTGGATAATCAGTGGACAGCCCGTTTACGAGCCTCGGCTAAGGTTGAAATTAACCAAGAGGTTTTAAAAACCGTTAATAATCACTGATGCAACCGATTAAAGCCGTATCTTCGTACCTTAAAATATAGTAAATATCAGTTGATAATGCGAACAACCTGTTTGGGGCTTTTAATTCTTCTTTTCTGCGGATCATGCAAGGAGCGGCACGATCACGGAGGACGAACGCCGCTGGTGGAATTAGATGGCAACTTCCTTTACCATGAGGACTTGCAATCGGTACTTCCCGCGGATTTGTCGAAGGATGACAGTCTGTTGTTTGCCGAACATTATATCCGTAACTGGGCGGAAGATGTATTGTTGTACGAGAAAGCTCAAAGCAATATTCCCAACAGCGATGAAATAGACAAGTTGGTGGAGAATTACCGGAAAGCGCTGATTATGCACACTTATCAGCAGGAATTGATAAATCAAACTCTTTCCGAAGAAATCTCGGAAGCGGAACTGACCGGTTACTATGAGAAACATCAGGAACTTTTTAAGGTGGAGCGTCCTTTGATGAAAGGATTGTTCATAAAAGTCCCTCTTACGGCTCCTCAGTTGGGCAGTGTCCGCCGTTGGTACAAGACGGAAACCCGCGAAGCTGTGGAACATCTGGAAAAATACAGTTTGCAGAATGCGGTGAAGTACGAGTATTTTTACGACAAGTGGGTGCCGATAACCGAGGTGATGGATTTGATGCCGCTGAAAGTGCCCGATGCCGGAGAATATCTGAATAAGAACCGCCACGTGGAATTGAAAGACACGGCCTTTCATTATTTCCTGAATGTGAGTGATTATCGTGCCGTGGGAGAACAGGAACCGTATGAGTTCGCCCGTACCCAAGTGAAAGATATGATGCTCAATATGAAGCAGGTGGAGTTTATGAAGCAAGTGAAAGAAGACTTGTATCGACGTGCGGAGAAAAGAGACAAAATTAAATATTATTAGTATAAGACACCAAGAATGAAGAAGTGTATGAACTTTAAGTTTGTAGTTTTATTTGCCTTGACGCTGTTAGCCGGTTCTACCGTTTATGGACAAGACAATGTGATTGACGAGGTTGTGTGGGTAGTAGGCGACGAGGCTATATTAAAGTCCGAAGTGGAAGAGGCGCGTATGAGCGCTTTGTACGAAGGGCGTAAGTTCGACCGGGACCCTTACTGTGTGATACCGGAAGAAATTGCCGTACAAAAGTTGTTTCTGCATCAGGCCGCACTCGACAGTATTGAAGTTTCCGAAGCTGAAGTTATCCAGCGTGTGGACTATATGACGAATATGTACATCACCAATATCGGTTCCCGCGAAAAAATGGAGGAGTATTTCAATAAGACCTCCAGCCAGATTCGTGAAACTTTGCGTGACAATGCGCGTGAGGGTTTGAAAGTACAGAAAATGCAGCAGAAACTGGTCGGTGAAATCAAGATAACGCCTGCCGAGGTACGCCGTTACTTCAAAGACCTTCCGCAAGACAGTATTCCTTATATTCCGACCCAGGTAGAGGTACAGATAATCACTCAGCAGCCGAAAGTTCCTTTGGAAGAAATAGAGAACGTAAAGAAACGTTTGCGCGATTTTACCGATCGTATTACGAAGGGCGAAACCAGCTTTTCCACGTTGGCGCGTATGTATTCGGAAGACCGCGGAACGGCTATCAACGGCGGCGAAATGCCGTTTACGGGACGCGGATATCTGGACCCTGCTTTCGCAAACGTGGCGTTCAATCTGCAAGACCCCAATAAAGTATCTAAGATTGTAGAGTCTGAGTTCGGTTTCCACATTATCCAGTTGATGGAGAAGCGGGGCGACCGTATTAAAGTGCGTCATATTTTGCTGAAGCCGCATATACCCGAAGAAGCGTTAGTTTCAGGTATGGCGCGTCTGGATTCCATCGCCGATGATATCCGTAACGGAAAATTCTCTTTTGAGGAAGCGGCATCGGTACTTTCGCAAGACAAGGATACGCGCAACAATCATGGTTTGCTGCCTAATCCCAATACCAACACTTCCAAATTCGAGATGCAGGAGTTGCCACCCGAAATCGCCAAAGTGGTAGACAAAATGAAAGTAGGGGAAATCTCCGAAGCCTTCACCATGATTCCGCAGAAAACAGGTAAGGAGGAATGTGTTATCGTGAAACTGAAAAGCCGTACAAACGGTCATAAGGCAACCGTTGCCGACGATTATCAGAACTTGAAGGAAATCGTATTGGAGAAACGTCGTGATGAAATGCTGGACAAGTGGATTCGTGAAAAACAGAAACACACTTACGTTCGCATCAACGAAAATTGGAGAAACTGTACATTCAAGTATCCGGGATGGATAAAAGACTGATAATTGGTTTGATATGCCTGTTCGGCGTTTGTTTGTTGAGCGCCCAGGACAGGAAAAGTGAGCCTGACAAGAAAAAGAAACGTGTGGATTTGCTTTATGCCGATGAGGCGCAGGCGGATAAACAGTTGCGCCCCGATGTGCAGGTGTTGATTGGTTCTGTCCGGATGAAGCATGACAGTATGTACATGTTTTGCGACAGCGCTCTGATTTACGAAAAAATCAATTCCGTAGAAGCGTTCGGCAATGTCCGCATGGAGCAGGGAGACACCTTATTTATATACGGCGACTACCTGTATTATGACGGGATGTCGCAGCTTGCCATGTTGCGTGAGAATGTCCGCATGATTAATCGTAATACGGAACTGACGACGGATAGCCTGAATTACGACCGTCTTTACAATTTAGGATATTACTTTGACGGCGGTACGCTGACCGACGAGGAAAATGTCCTTACTTCCGAATGGGGAGAGTACAGTCCGGCAACCAAACTGGCGGTGTTCAACCATGAGGTGAAACTGGTAAATCCCAAATTTGTCCTTACTTCCGACACGCTGAAATACAGTACGGAGTCCAAAATAGCCACTATTCTGGGGCCTTCCGATATTGTCAGCGATAAGAATCATATCTATTCGGAGCGCGGAGAGTATAACACCGTTTCCGAGCAAGCGGAATTATTAGACCGTTCCGTATTGACTAATGAAGGCAAGAAACTTACCGGCGACAGTCTTTTTTACGATCGCAAATTGGGATATGGCGAAGCCTTCGATAATGTACAGATGAATGATACGGTAAACAAGAATATGCTTACCGGTAATTACTGTTTCTACAATGAACTGACCGGCAATGCCATTGCCACCCGGCGTGCGGTTGCCATAGACTATTCCCAGGGCGACAGCCTTTTCATGCATGGCGACACCTTGCGATTGGTAACTTACCATATGAATACCGATTCCGCTTATCGTGAAATGCGTGTTTATCATAAAGTACGTGCCTATCGGACGGATGTGCAGGCGGTGTGCGACTCTTTGGTCTACAACTCCAAAGATTCCTGCATGACAATGTACACAGACCCCATCCTGTGGCATGGTGCGCAGCAATTGCTCGGTGAGGAGATAAAGGTCTACATGAATGACAGCACCATCGATTGGGCGCATATCATCAACCAGGCATTAGCTGTCGAACAAAAAGATTCTGTCCATTATAACCAGGTGACGGGCAAGGAGATGAAAGCCTTTTTTCAAAATGGAGATATGCGCCGTGTGGATGTGAACGGTAATGTTCTGATTATCTTCTATCCGGAGGAGAAAGACAGTACGATGATCGGAATGAATTATGCCGAAGGCAGTTTCCTTCGTATCTATCTCAAAGACCGCAAAATGGAAGAAGCCGCTTTAATAGGCAAGTCCAATGGTATATTGTATCCCATGGACCAGATACCGGCGGACAAGATGAAACTGCCGTCCTTCGTGTGGTTTGATTACATCCGTCCGTTGGATAAGTATGACATCTTTGAGTGGCGAGGTAAAAAAGCGGGTGAAACATTGCAAAAAAGTGACCGGAAACCTTTAACTTCGCCAAGAGATATGCATATAAAACGAACTAAAAAATAACGCTATGGGAATGTTTACAATGCGTAAGCCGCGAGGTTTTCACCATTCATATATCTATGTGGATGAACGGAAAGAGAAGCTGGCTAAAATGGAAGAAGATGCCAAGCGCGAATTAGGCATGTTGCCGGAAAAAGAGTTTTCACCCGAAGATATCCGGGGAAAGTTCGTTGAGGGTACCACCCATCTGAAGCGTCGCAAGGAAAGCGGGCGTAAACCCGTTCATCTGGGAGTACTGCTGCTTATCATAGCTTTGCTGATATACCTATGGTACGCTATAACCAACGGTATCATCTGAATTTTTCCGTACCTTTATATTTCATACTTTATACTTACTACTTATCATGAGCGATATCATTCATTTGCTGCCCGATTCGGTTGCGAACCAGATTGCTGCCGGAGAGGTGATTCAGCGTCCGGCATCTGTCATCAAAGAATTGGTAGAAAATGCGATTGATGCGGAAGCCGGAGAAATACATGTTTTGATAACGGATGCCGGAAAAACCTGCATTCAGGTTATCGACGACGGAAAGGGAATGTCCGAAACGGATACCCGTCTGTCCTTTGAACGCCATGCCACCTCTAAGATACGTGAAGCGTCCGATTTGTTCGCTTTGCGTACGATGGGTTTCCGCGGCGAGGCATTGGCTTCTATTGCCGCGGTGGCAGAGGTGGAACTGAAGACCCGTCCGGCTGATGAAGAGCTCGGTACGCGGCTTGTGATTGCCGGTTCCAAAGTCGAAAGCCAGGAAGCCGTATCTTGTCCTAAGGGCAGTAACTTTTCCGTAAAAAACCTGTTCTTCAATATTCCCGCCCGCCGTAAATTCCTGAAAGCGAATTCAACGGAGCTGAGCAATATCCTGACCGAGTTTGAGCGTATCGCTTTGGTGCATCCCGATGTCGCTTTCTATCTGTACAGCAATGATACGGAGCTGTTCAATTTGCCCGTCATGCCGTTGCGCCAACGTATTCTTGCCGTATTCGGTAAGAAACTGAACCAGCAACTGCTCTCGGTGGATGTAGATACGACGATGATAAAGGTTTCCGGTTTTGTGGCGAAGCCGGAAACGTCCCGCAAGAAAGGCGCGCATCAGTACTTTTTCGTGAACGGACGCTACATGCGCCATCCGTATTTCCATAAAGCGGTTATGGATGCCTATGAGCAACTGATTCCCGCAGGGGAGCAAATATCCTATTTCATCTATTTCGAAGTCGACCCTGCCAACATAGATGTGAATATACATCCTACGAAGACGGAAATCAAGTTCGAGAATGAACAGGCTATTTGGCAGATACTTTCGGCCGCCGTTAAAGAATCGCTTGGCAAGTTCAACGCCGTACCGTCCATCGACTTTGACACCGAGGGTATGCCCGATATTCCGGCATTTGAGCAAAGCCGCCCTATTGAACCGCCTAAAGTGCATTATAATGCGGACTTCAATCCTTTCAAAACTTCATCTGCCTCTTCCTACGGTGTCGGAGGTAATTATTCCCGTCAGAGCGTGGAATGGGAGGGTTTGTACTCCGGCTTGGAGAAAGCGAGCAAGATGAACGAGCCTGTTATGGCGGAAGAGCCTTTTGATTTCGGGGAAACGGCTTCTGCCGTGGCAGAACCGGTTGCGGCATCTTCCCAATCGTCTTTGTTGTACTCCGGTGAGCCTTCTTCGATGGAGAAGGGAGCGCAGCATTTGCAATTCAAGGGACGCTTTATTCTTACCTCCGTAAAATCCGGTTTGATGCTGATAGACCAGCATCGCGCGCATATACGTGTGTTATTCGACCGGTATATGAATCAGATTCGCCAGAAACAAGGGGTATCTCAGGGAGTGCTGTTTCCGGAAATGATTCAGTTGCCGGCTTCCGAGGCGGCGGTACTGGAAAGCCTGTCGGATGATTTGGCGGCGGTAGGCTTCGACCTCAGTCCTTTGGGCGGAGGCAGTTACGCCATCAACGGTATTCCTTCCGGTATTGAAGGACTGAATCCCGTGGAGCTGGTGCGCAATATGGTGCATACCGCTATGGAGAAAGGTAATGACGTTAAGGAAGAAGTCCGGACTATCCTTGCGCTGACACTGGCGCGTGCGGCAGCCATTGTCTACGGACAAGTGCTGAGCAATGATGAGATGTCCAATCTGGTGGACAGCCTGTTTGCTTGTTCCACTCCCAACTATACGCCTGACGGGCGTACGGTTCTTGCCACTATCAAGGAAGAGGACATTGAAAAGCTGTTCCTGAAATGACGATTTGCGTACTTTTCCCTTTATAAAGCATAGAGGGTCGGCATAAATTCCGGGCACGGATTATATGGAACTTCACAGGTGACAATAAATAAATCCCTGATTTTCCGTATAATCCGTGCCTGCTTTTTATATTATTTGTCCACAACTATCAAAAAAAATCTTTTTTTCAGAACCTTTTAGTCTTGCCGGCGTTAATTAATCAGTTTGAATGATAAAGAATTTAATTAACCAACTTAACTATTTAAGGTATATGAAAAAGATTCTAATGTTGCTGGCTTTGGCCGGCGTATCTTCTGCCGCTATGGCGCAGCAAAAACCTGTTGTTGTAGAACAGGTAGACATTATTCAGGTACAGGATAAGTACCAAGTAATCACAAATCCGTTCTGGAGCAACTGGTTCTTCTCTATCGGTGGCGGTGCATCGGTAATGTATGGAGACAACGATCAGGAGTTGGGCGACTTCGGTAAGCGTATCAGCCCTACGATGAATATCTCTGTCGGTAAATGGTTCACTCCGGGGCTCGGATTGCGTTTGCAGTATAGCGGCCTTCAGGCAAAAGGTTTCACGACAGACCCGTTAGCCGATTATGTAAAGGGTACCCAACGTGAAAACGGTTCGTACAAGCAACGCTTTGACTATATGAACTTCCACGGTGACGTAATGTTCAACCTGAATGCCCTGTTTGGCGGATACAACCAGGACCGTGTATACGAAATCATCCCTTACCTGGGAGCCGGTATTACTCATAACTATACAAAGCCTCACCGTCAGGCGCTGTCGGTAAACGCAGGTATTATCAACCGCTTCCGTATTTCGAATGCGATAGACATTAATCTGGAGCTCAGTGCGATGGGTGTTGAGGATAAATTCGACGGAACAGTTGCCGGCAAAGGTTATGACGGCGTATTCAGTGCTACGCTCGGTTTGACTTACCACTTCCCGAAACGTGGTTTCAACCGTCCGATGCCACAGTTGATTTCCGCTCTCGAATTGTCTGCCATGCAGCAACAGATGGCTGAAATGGCTGCCGCCAACCAACAGTTGGAGTCAGCTCTGACCGCAGCGCAGAACAGACCGGTAGAAGTTACCGAAACCGAAGTTGTCGTTACCGATCCGAACATCGCGCCGCGTACCGTATTCTTCAAGATAGGTTCTGCCGAATTGTCTCCGCGTGAGGTTATGAACATCTCTTACCTGGCAAAACAGATGCAAGAGTTCCCGAATGCAACTTATACGGTAAACGGTTACGCCGACTCTGCAACAGGTACTCCTGAGTTCAACAAAGAGTTGAGTTTGAAACGTGCGCAGGCCGTGGTAGATGTTTTGGTAAAGGATTACGGTATTCCTGCCAACCGCTTGAAAGTTTCCGCCGACGGTGGCGTCGACAAGTTCGGACAACCGATTCTGAACCGTGTGGTATTAGTAAAATCTGCCAACTAACAGATAAAAGGAAAAGAACAAGGGCTGTATCCGGTGACGGGTACAGCCCTTTCTTGTATGCTTTTCTTTATTCCGCGCTGAATTTCTTTACCTGTTCCGCGATAAGTTCCGCGTCATCGAAGTAGTTAATCTTCATGGCTCGACGCACGTCGTCCAATGTCGCTGCGGCTGTTTCGCGTGCCGCTTCACAGCCTTTCTTCAGCATATCGTAGATGCTCGGAATATCTTTCTCGAATTCCTTGCGGCGATTACGAATCGGTTCCAACGTTTCCTGCATGATATTGTTGAGGAAACCTTTCACTTTCATATCACCTAAACCACCACGTTGATAGTGCGCTTTCAGCTCTTCCAAGGAAGGATAGTCGGGCAGGTAACGCTCGAAGTGTTCGGGACGGCAGAAGGCATCCAGGTAAGTAAATACGGTATTGCCTTCAATCTTACCCGGGTCTTGTACGCGCAGATGGTCGGGGTCGGTGTACATGCTCTTCACTTTCTTCTGAACCTCGTCGGCGGTATCGGAAAGGTAGATACAGTTGCCCAAAGACTTGCTCATCTTGGCTTTTCCGTCCGTACCCGGCAGGCGCAGACAGGCTGCATTGTCCGGCAGAAGGATTTCCGGCTCCACCAGCGTGTCGCCGTAGATGAAGTTGAAGCGGCGTACGATTTCACGGGCCTGTTCAATCATCGGTTCCTGGTCTTCGCCGACGGGAACGGTGGTGGCGCGGAACGCTGTAATGTCCGCGGCCTGGCTGATGGGGTAGGTGAAGAACCCTACCGGAATACTCGTTTCAAAGTTGCGCATCTGGATTTCCGTCTTTACCGTCGGGTTGCGTTGCAGGCGCGATACGGTGACAAGGTCCATATAATAGAAAGTCAGTTCGCACAGTTCCGGTATCTGCGACTGGATGAAGATGGTACTCTTCGCCGGGTCCAGTCCGCAAGCCAGATAGTCGAGGGCTACCTCGATAACGTTCTGACGTACTTTTTCAGGATTCTCCATGTTGTCTGTCAATGCTTGCGCATCGGCGATGAACACGAATGTCTTGTCATACAGTCCGGAGTTCTGCAACTCCACTCTGCGTCTCAACGAGCCTACATAATGTCCGATGTGCAGGCGTCCTGTGGGGCGGTCGCCCGTGAGGATGATTTTTTCTTTTGCCATATCTGTATTTATTATTTTTTTCTTATAAGTAAATACGTATGATTTCGTTTATACCGTCTGAATGACAGATACTCTTGGTATAAACCGAATTTCAACATATACTTAACATCTTGTCTGTTATAATGGAATGCAAAGATACCATTATTTTCGTCGAATACAGTGCATCGCTTTAAAAATTAAACGGTGAAAGCTCCGCCCTGTCCTTATTCCTTTATATATATGCGGTGGCTGCCATAGCCGCTGATGCCGATTCCGCTTTCGGGCGTATGCGCCCATTTACGCAATTCCGTGGTAGCGGAACTTTTCAGTAATCCGGTCAGCCGGCAATAGATGCGTACGGTGAGGTACGGATTCTCTTCCAGGTATTTCCGGGCTATGTCCAAACGTTGTTCCGGAACGTATTTTTGCGAAGAACGGCGCGGACGCCAATGAGCACGCTCCAAACGACATTTCCGGCGGGTTTCTCCGACCAGTCTTTTATCGGCCCGGAAGTTGATGTTGCCCACAACGATGCTTTGGGCGTTGCGGTGTACCGCATTTTCATCGGTCTTTTCGCGTTCTTTGTCCTCACGCAGGGCAAGTGCGGGTGAGAATACGCCTATCCCTTCTATCTTAACCGAGCGTCCCATGGCCATTTCATGCGCCAATGCTTCTCCAAGCTCCAGTATCACCCCTTCGGTGACCCCTTTGGCAAAAGCGCACTTCGCGGATATGTATTCCGCCAGTTCGCGAGTTCCCGTTTGCCCCGTCATAACCATTTGCGGATAGGTGATTTCCTCGCCTGTTCCATGAATATCGGGCATTTTCTTCATTATATACTGTGCAGACATGATTTCCTTGTATTATAAAGTGGGTATTGTTGCAACGCAATCTCAGAATTAAACTTCTGTTCTTAAGAATTAAATCTTAGTTTTTATAAATGATACTTTAGTTCCTATAAATCAAAGTTTAATTCTAAGATTGCGTTGCAACAAAAGTAACTATTCTTTTCGGATAAGAAATTTATTCTTTTGATTAATTTGCTCAAATCGTAAATAAGTCGTTACTTTGCAAAAATTTTAGAGATAACTATGCAACCGCAGGAAAAGAGAAGTACATACAACCTACGTTCGAATGAATTTCATTCGCTGGCTGTCGGTTTCTCTTTTTTCGAAAACGATATTTTTAGTTCTTTGGTAATGCGTTAATCCTTATTCGGGTAACGCATTTTTTTTGTGCCGGAACGTGAAGAATGAACTTAATAGACAACAAGAGAATATGGAAAAGAATTTGAAGAAAGTGCTTGTCTTGGGCTCAGGTGCGCTCAAGATCGGTCAGGCCGGGGAGTTTGACTATTCCGGCTCGCAGGCTTTGAAGGCTTTGCGCGAAGAAGGTGTGGGTTCGGTATTGGTTAACCCGAATATTGCTACAATCCAGACGTCGGAAGGTATTGCCGATAAAGTTTACTTCTTGCCGGTAACTCCTTATTTCGTAGAAGAAATCATTAAGAAAGAGCAGCCGGACGGTATCCTGTTGGCTTTCGGCGGACAGACTGCGCTGAACTGCGGTACGGAACTTTACCTGAACGGAACTTTGCAAAAATACGGCGTACGTGTATTGGGTACTTCGGTAGAGGCTATCATGTATACGGAAGACCGCGACCTCTTTGTGAAGAAGCTGGATGAGATTCCTATGAAAACTCCGAAGAGCCACGCCGTGGAAAGCATGGAAGACGCCCTGAAGGCTGCCCGCGAAATCGGCTATCCGGTAATGGTGCGTTCGGCATACGCTTTGGGCGGCTTGGGCAGCGGTATCTGTCCGGACGAGGAAGCGTTTGTCAAGCTGGCTGAAAGTTCTTTCACGTTCTCCAAGCAAATTCTGGTGGAAGAATCCCTGAAAGGCTGGAAGGAAATCGAATTCGAGGTAATCCGTGACGCCAACGACCACTGCTTCACCGTGGCAAGCATGGAAAACTTCGACCCGCTGGGCATTCATACCGGTGAGTCTATCGTGGTTGCTCCAACCTGCTCTCTTACCGACGAACAGGTGAAAATGTTGCAGGAACTTTCTACCAAATGTATCCGTCACCTCGGCATCGTGGGCGAATGCAACATCCAGTATGCGTTCAACGCCGAGACCAACGACTATCGCGTAATCGAGGTGAACGCCCGTCTGTCCCGTTCCTCCGCATTGGCGTCCAAAGCCACCGGTTATCCGCTCGCTTTCGTTGCCGCCAAGATTGCATTGGGCTATACGCTCGACCAAATCGGCGAAATGGGTACTCCTAATTCCGCTTACGAGGCTCCGCAGTTGGATTACCTGATTTGTAAAATTCCCCGTTGGGACTTGACTAAGTTTGCGGGTGTGTCTCGCGAAATCGGTTCGAGCATGAAGTCGGTGGGCGAAATCATGTCTATCGGCCGCTCTTTCGAGGAAATTATCCAGAAAGGTCTGCGTATGATAGGTCAGGGCATGCATGGCTTTGTAGGTAATGACGATGTGGAATTCGATGATTTGGATCACGAATTGTCTCATCCCACCGACCTGCGTGTGTTCGCTATCGCCCAGGCTTTGGAAAAAGGCTATACAATCGACCGTATCTTCGAACTGACTAAAATTGATCCCTGGTTCCTCGGCAAGCTGAAGAACATTGTGGACTATAAGAATAAACTCTCACAATATGATAAAGTGGAAGACATTCCGGCCGACGTGCTGCGCGAAGCGAAAGTGCTCGGTTTCTCCGACTTCCAGATTGCGCGCTTCGTGCTGAGCCCGGAAGGCAATATGGAGAAGGAAAACCTCATGGTGCGCGCCCGTCGTAAGGAGCTGGGTATTCTTCCGGCTGTGAAACGCATCAATACCATCGCTTCCGAACATCCGGAGCTGACGAACTACCTCTATATGACGTATGCCGTACAGGGATATGATGTGAACTATTATAAGAATGAGAAATCGGTGGTTGTATTGGGTTCGGGCGCTTACCGCATCGGTTCTTCCGTAGAGTTCGACTGGTGTTCGGTGAACGCCATCCAGACTGCGCGCAAGCTGGGTTACAAATCCATCATGATTAACTATAACCCCGAAACAGTGTCTACCGACTATGATATGTGCGACCGCCTGTACTTCGATGAGCTGTCTTTCGAACGTGTGCTCGATGTTATCGACCTCGAACAACCGCGCGGCGTAATCGTGTCCGTGGGCGGACAGATTCCCAACAATCTGGCTATGAAGCTTCATCGCCAGTCTGTTCCTGTGCTGGGTACTTCTCCTATCTCTATCGACCGTGCGGAGAACCGTAACAAGTTCTCAGCCATGCTCGACCAGCTCGGTATCGACCAGCCGGCTTGGCAGGAACTTACCAGTCTGGAAGACGTGAAGGGCTTCGTTGAGAAAGTGGGTTATCCGGTATTGGTGCGTCCGTCGTATGTGCTTTCCGGCGCTGCGATGAACGTATGCTACGATGAAGAAGAATTGGAGAACTTCCTGAAAATGGCTGCCGAGGTTTCCAAGGAATATCCGGTAGTGGTTTCCCAGTTCCTGCAGAATACGAAAGAAATTGAGTTTGACGCTGTTGCTCAAAACGGCGAGGTGGTGGAATATGCCATCTCCGAGCATGTTGAGTTTGCCGGTGTACACTCCGGTGACGCTACACTGGTATTCCCGGCGCAGAAGATTTACTTCGCTACGGCGCGCCGTATCAAGAAAATCAGCCGCCAGATTGCAAAAGAGCTCAATATCTCCGGTCCTTTCAACATCCAGTTCCTGGCACGCAACAACGAGGTGAAAGTTATCGAATGTAACCTGCGTGCTTCACGTAGTTTCCCGTTTGTGTCTAAAGTGCTGAAACGCAACTTCATCGAAACTGCCACGAAGATTATGCTGGATGCTCCTTATTCCCGTCCGGACAAGTCGGCGTTCGACATCGACTGGATCGGCGTGAAGGCTTCCCAGTTCTCATTCTCCCGCCTGCACAACGCAGACCCTGTATTGGGTGTGGATATGTCCTCTACGGGTGAGGTGGGCTGTATCGGTGATGACTTCTCCGAAGCGTTGCTGAACTCCATGATTGCTACCGGCTTCAAGATTCCGCGTCCTGAAAAGGGTGTGATGTTCTCTTCCGGCGCGATGAAATCGAAAGTGGATTTGCTGGATGCCAGCCGCATGCTTTTTGCGAAGGGGTATAAGATTTACGCTACGGCAGGTACCGCCGCATTCCTCAATGCGCATGGCGTAAGCACCGAAGCCGTGTTCTGGCCGGATGAACGTGCCGATGCGGAAAATAATGTAATGACAATGATTGCTGAGCATAAGTTCGACCTGATTGTAAATATTCCGAAGAATCATTCCAAACGCGAGCTGACTAACGGTTACAAGATTCGCCGCGGCGCTATCGACCACAATATTCCGTTGATTACGAATGCCCGTCTGGCAGGCGCTTTCATTGAAGCTTTCTGTGAGATGAAAATGGAAGATATCCAAATCAAGAGCTGGCAGGAATATAAATAAGCCGGTTGGTATGTTATTGTAATAAAGAGGTTGTACCAAACTCGAATCCTACTATCATTCTGTCGTGCAGAGCGTAGCTGATGACAGAATGATATGTTTATCAGAGTTTTGTACAGCCTCTTTTCCTTAAATAGGCATTGGCGTATGATAAAGAATCTATTATTTGATATGGGCGGTGTGATATTCCGCCAGAATTCGGAAGAGGCTTATCGCCGTTTTCGGGCGATGGGAGTGAATACGGATGATTACATGGGTGAATATGGCCAGAAAGGTTTTTTCCTGGATGTGGAAACGGGAAAAATCGACGCCGGCGAGTTTTGCCGGAGAATGGCTGAGGCTGCCGGACGCGAGTCTGTCAGTTGGGATGAAGCGCAGCATTGCTGGTTGGGCTTTATACGTGATGTTCCGGTGGACAGGCTTCATAACTTGTTGAAGTTGAGGGTTGAATACCATGTCTGCCTGCTTAGTAATACCAACCCGTTTATTATGGCTTTTACCCGTAGCGATAAGTTCAGTGACGAACACAGACCGATAAGCGATTACTTCGATACACTGTTTTGCAGTTATGAAATGCGGGCTTACAAGCCTGAACCTGATATTTTTCTTAAAGCGTTGGCCGCTGATGGTATGAAAGCCGAAGAAACGATATTCGTAGATGACAGCTTAAAGAATATCAGGGCTGCGGAAGCGCTTGGCATACGCGGGTTGCATGTAGCTCCCGATGAAGATTGGATGGAAAGGCTGACAGCGTTGTTGCATACATGTAATGGTTTGTAGTATATTTGCAATGAAAAGCAATTAGGATAAGAATATGAGTGAGGTAGATAAAATGAGAAGCTCGCAATTGGCGAATACTGCTTCTCCGGAAATTCAGGAGCGTTTTAAACGTGCGAAAAAACTGTTGCTGAGACTGAATGCCACGAGCGGTTATGATGAAGAATGCCGGAGCGTATTGGAAGAATTGATACCCGGTATTCCTGCTTCCGCCACTATTTGGCCGCCTTTCTGTTGCGACCATGGTGACGGTATCCGTCTTGGGGAACATGTCTTTATCAATTCCAATTGTACTTTCCTGGACGGTGGTTACATCACTGTCGGAGCGTATACGCTGATAGGACCTTGTGTGCAGATTTACACCCCTCAGCATCCGTTTGATTATCTGGAACGGCGTGTGGAGCAGGAACACGCCTATCCGGTGACGATAGGTGAAGATTGCTGGATTGGCGGCGGCGCTGTTATTTGTCCCGGGGTAACCATTGGCGACCGTTGCATTATAGGTGCGGGGAGTGTAGTGACAAAAGATATTCCGTCCGATTGTGTAGCCGTTGGGAATCCGGCAAGGGTAATCCGAAAAAATGAAGTAAAAAAGTGATGAGGCTAATTGCTTGAATTTCAATAACAGTCGGTATTGTGTGAAAAAAAACTTGCAAAATAGATGGCGAAAGTTTTGGTAGTTTCAAAATAAGCTGTACCTTTGCATCGCTTTTGAAACGGAAGTGTACGGGCGTTTAGCTCAGCTGGTTCAGAGCATCTGCCTTACAAGCAGAGGGTCGGCGGTTCGAATCCGTCAACGCCCACAGTGTAGTTTTTATTGAAAATAGCTTTGCATGATATATGCAAAGCTATTTTTTTGTCCTGCGACTTCATTTTTGTAATTTATTTCTTCTTTATACCTTATTACTCGGAAAAAAGCCGTAATTTTGCAGCCCGATAATTATCATAAATACGACGTATGGAACTTGATTTACTTACCGCAATCTCTCCGATTGACGGTCGATACAGGGGCAAGACGGATGCTTTGGCCGCCTATTTCTCAGAATTCGCACTGATAAAATACCGTGTACAGGTTGAAGTGGAATATTTTATAACCTTGTGTGAACTGCCTTTACCCCAGTTGAAAGGGGTGGATAAGGGTGTGTTCGAAACATTGAGAAACATTTACCGCAATTTTTCAGAAGCCGATGCCGGACGTATTAAGGATATTGAAAGCGTGACTAACCATGACGTGAAGGCTGTTGAATATTTTTTGAAAGAAGAATTTGATAAGCTGGGCGGAATGGACGACTATAAAGAGTTTATCCACTTCGGACTGACTTCACAGGATATCAACAATACTTCTATTCCTTTGTCTGTCAAAGAGGCATTGGAGCAGGTGTATTACCCTCAGATAGAGGAACTGATAGCGCAACTCCGTACTTATGCGGAAGAGTGGGCGAACATTCCTATGCTTGCCAAGACACACGGACAGCCGGCTTCTCCTACTCGTTTGGGAAAAGAGGTAATGGTGTTTGTATACCGTTTGGAACGCCAGCTGGCTGCATTGAAGGCTTGCCCGGTTACCGCCAAGTTTGGCGGTGCTACGGGAAATTACAATGCGCATCATGTGGCTTATCCGGAATATGACTGGAAGGCTTTCGGTAATAAGTTTGTTGCGGAGAAGCTGGGATTGGAGCGTGAGGAGTATACGACCCAGATTTCCAATTATGATAATCTGTCCGCTGTCTTCGATGCGATGAAGCGCATTAATACGGTGATGATTGATATGAACCGTGACTTCTGGCAGTATATCTCCATGGAATACTTCAAGCAGAAGATTAAGGCGGGCGAGGTCGGTTCGAGCGCAATGCCGCATAAGGTAAATCCGATTGACTTTGAGAATGCCGAAGGTAATCTGGGGATAGCGAACGCTATTCTGGAGCATCTGGCCGTGAAGTTGCCGGTGTCACGTCTGCAGCGCGACCTGACGGACTCTACCGTATTGCGTAACGTGGGTGTTCCGTTCGGGCATATCGTAATTGCCATTCAGAGTTCATTGAAAGGATTGCGGAAGCTGCTGTTGAACGAAACGGCTATTTACCGCGATTTGGATAACTGCTGGAGTGTTGTGGCCGAGGCCATCCAGACAATCCTGCGCCGTGAGGCCTATCCGCATCCTTACGAGGCGCTGAAAGCGTTGACGCGTACCAATCAGGCTATCACGGAGAGTTCTATCAAAGAATTCATCGAAGAATTGAATGTAAGCGAAGAGATAAAGAAAGAATTACGTGCAATTACTCCCCATACATATACGGGGCTTTAAGAAGCGACAAGAGAGTCCGGAATATTCAACTTTTTAATCCGGAATTTGTTTATAAGCTAAAATAAAAGAAAAGGTAATCAGAGATAAAGAAAGAATGGCCGTGAGGCCAGTAGGTTTAATTTTATTCGAATAAAAAAACAATGAGTACAGAAAATGAAACTTGGCGTGATGCTTCTTCCTCAGAGGAGAACTCAGGCGCCGGCCGTGATGGTAACCAATTTAACAGAGAGGGAAGCTATAGCCGCCCGTCTTATAACCGTGAAAATGGGGACCGCCCTTATCGTCCGAAATTTAATGGTGAAAACGGCGATCGTCCGCAACGCTCTTACGGCAGTGACCGCCCTTACCGTCCGCGTTTTAATCCGAATGCGGAGAATGGCGACCGCCCTCAGCGTTCTTATAATACCGACCGTCCTTACCGTCCCCGCTATAACAGTGAAGGCGGCGACCGCCCCCAACGCTCTTACGGTAATAATGCCGGCGGTGACCGTCCTTACCGTCCCCGCTATAACAGCGAAGGCGGCGACCGTCCCCAACGTCCTTACGGCAATAATGCCGGTGGTGACCGTCCTTACCGTCCCCGTTATAACAGCGAAGGTAGTGACCGTTCTCAGCGTCCTTACGGCAACAATGCCGGTGGTGACCGTCCTTACCGTCCCCGTTATAACAGCGAAGGCGGCGACCGTCCTCAGCGTCCTTACGGTAACAATGCCGGTGGCGACCGTCCTTTCCGTCCGCGCTATAACTCGAATGGCGACCGTCCTCAACGCCCTTATGGCAACAGGGATAGTTACAGCCGTCCGATTCGCCGTACGGGGGATTACGATCCCAATGCCAAGTACAGCAAGAAGAAACAGATAGAGTATAAGGAACAGTTTGTCGACCCGAACGAACCGATTCGTCTGAATAAGTTCCTGGCTAATGCCGGTGTGTGCTCACGTCGTGAAGCGGATGAGTTTATTACAGCCGGTGTAGTGTCTGTAAACGGAGAGGTGGTTACGGAATTGGGTACTAAGATTAAGCGTGGCGATGAAGTGAAGTTCCACGATCAGACGGTCAGCATCGAACGTAAGATATATGTTCTGTTGAACAAGCCGAAAGATACGGTGACAACTTCCGATGATCCGCAGGCGCGTCGTACTGTAATGGATTTGGTGAAAGGCGCTTGCGACGAACGTATCTATCCGGTAGGTCGTCTGGACCGTAATACTACAGGAGTATTGTTGCTGACGAACGACGGTGACCTGGCTTCCAAGCTGACTCATCCCAAGTATCTGAAAAAGAAAATATATCATGTGCACTTGGATAAGAATCTGACTAAAGCCGATATGGAGCAGATTGCGGCCGGTATTCAGTTGGATGACGGTGAAATCCAGGCGGATGCTATCAGTTACACTGATGAATTCAAAAAAGATGAGGTGGGCATAGAAATCCACTCCGGTAAGAACCGTATCGTGCGTCGTATTTTCGAATCGCTGGGATATAAGGTTGTGAAACTGGACCGTGTATTCTTTGCCGGCTTAACCAAGAAAGGCTTGCGTCGCGGCGAGTGGCGTTACCTCACTGAACCGGAGGTAAACTTCCTGCGTATGGGCTCTTTCGAATAATATATATAATAAGGTATAATAACTGTTTTATGGAAAAAATTAGTAGAACAAAGATTGTTGACCTGTTGAAGCGCGAGGATTTTGGCGCTATGGTCAACGTGAAAGGCTGGGTTCGTACCCGCAGAGGTAGTAAGCAAGTTAATTTTATCGCGCTGAACGATGGTTCTACAATAAATAATGTGCAGATTGTGGTGGATTTGGCGAACTTCGATGAGGAGATGCTGAAAGATATTACCACAGGCGCTTGTTTGAGCGTGAACGGCGTGCTGACGGAATCGGTAGGCTCCGGTCAGAAAGCCGAAATCCAGGCTCGTGAAATCGAAGTGTTGGGAACTTGCGACAATACATATCCTTTGCAGAAAAAGGGACACTCTATGGAGTTCCTTCGTGAGATAGCCCATCTGCGTCCGCGTACGAATACGTTCGGCGCTGTGTTCCGCATTCGTCACAATATGGCTATCGCCATTCATGAGTTCTTCCATAAGAAAGGGTTCTTCTATTTCCATACGCCTATCATTACGGGTTCTGACTGTGAAGGCGCCGGACAGATGTTCCAGGTTACTACGATGAACCTGTATGATTTGAAGAAAGATGAAAACGGTTCCATTATCTACGATGACGATTTCTTCGGCAAACAGGCCAGCCTGACGGTTTCCGGCCAGTTGGAAGGTGAGCTCGCCGCTACGGCATTGGGCGCTATCTATACGTTCGGACCTACGTTCCGCGCCGAAAACTCCAATACTCCCCGTCACTTGGCGGAGTTCTGGATGGTTGAGCCGGAAGTCGCGTTCAACGACATTGCCGATAACATGGACTTGGCGGAAGAATTCATCAAGTTCTGCGTACAGTGGGCTTTGGATAACTGCGCCGATGACGTGAAGTTCTTGAACGATATGTTTGACAAGGGCTTGGTAGAACGTCTGCAGGGTGTTCTGAAAGAAAGCTTCGTTCGTCTGCCTTATACGGAAGGTATCAAGATTCTGGAAGAAGCCGTAGCGAAGGGACATAAGTTCGAGTTCCCCGTATACTGGGGCGTCGACCTGGCTTCCGAACACGAGCGTTATTTGGTGGAAGAGCACTTCAAGCGTCCGGTTATCCTGACGGATTATCCGAAAGAAATCAAGGCGTTCTATATGAAACAGAACGACGACGGTAAAACGGTACGTGCCATGGACGTACTCTTCCCGAAGATTGGCGAGATTATCGGAGGTTCCGAGCGTGAGTCCGACTACGCTAAACTGATGAACCGTATCGAGGAGCTTCATATCCCGATGAAAGATATGTGGTGGTATCTTGATACCCGTAAGTTCGGTACGTGTCCGCACTCAGGTTTCGGATTAGGCTTTGAGCGTCTGTTGCTGTTCGTAACCGGTATGACTAATATTCGTGACGTGATACCGTTCCCGCGTACTCCGCGCAATGCGGAGTTCTAATCGATGGAGAACGGAATAGAATATCTTTAACGGATAAGCCCGCATAAACTTTGGTTTATGCGGGCTTTTTTATGCGATAAACTGTTATTTTCTCAAAATAAATCTTTATATTTGTGTCAACAGGAATGACATAGCGTTAACCAATATCATACGAATATGAAAAAGAGTTATTTCTTTACCATGCTGGCGGCGGTGCTGCTTGCGGTAACAGGAGTCCGGGCGCAGGATAAGGCTGTTTTCGAGCCGGCGCATCTGGAAGGTATTTGGCAGTTGTGTCATTATGTGTCCGAAAATCCGGATATTCCCGGAATATTGAAGCCGAGCAATACATTTAAGGTGCTGAGCGATGACGGCCGTATTGTTAATTTCACGATACGACCCGGTGCGGACGCCATTATTACGGGGTATGGCACCTATCGGCAAATATCGGGCACGGCCTATAAGGAAAGCATCGAGAAGAACATCCATCTGCCTATGTTGGATAATAAGGATAATATCCTTGAATTTGAAATGGGTGAGGGCGGTGTGATGTATCTGAAATATTTTATCGCAAAAGATTTAAACGGAAATGAACTGAATACATGGTTTCATGAAACCTGGAAACGGGTAAATATGCCATCCGCATTTCCGGAGGACATTGTCCGGTAACAGAAAACAAATGCCATTTCATACCCCTTGCGCAAATCCGGGAATATCCTGTTTACAGGTGTTTGCATGCGCGGGCGGGAACTTTTGAAATTATCTTCCGGGGATATTTTTATTTCTTCGGAAGATAATTTCTTTTTGTTGTATATCAGCCAAGTGCAATTTAAAAAAAAGAAGAAAACGTTTGCCAGTTATAAGAAAATCCGTACCTTTGCAAGCCGATTATTATCTCATAAGGATAAGCATTTAATTCATAGCGAGTTAATCTCCCTTTGTCCGAGGCGGTTAATTCGTGGTGAAGCAAAACATTTAGTAGTAACATTTAAAAAAACAATTAAGAGTGGATACTTTAAGTTACAAGACCATTTCTGCAAACAAAGCTACAGTGACTAAAGAATGGGTCATTGTTGACGCTACGGATCAAGTATTGGGTCGTCTGGGCGCGAAAGTTGCGAAACTGTTGAGAGGAAAGTATAAACCAAACTTTACTCCTCACGTAGATTGTGGCGATAATGTAATCATTATCAACGCCGACAAAGTAAAATTAACCGGTAACAAATGGAATGACAAGGTATATCTGTCATATACAGGCTATCCCGGCGGTCAGAGAGAAATCACTCCTGCTCGTTTGCAGGCAAAACCGAACGGTGATGACAAGTTGCTGAGAAAAGTAGTAAAGGGTATGTTGCCTAAGAATAAACTGGGTGCTCAATTGCTGGGCAATATGTACGTTTATGCAGGCAGCGAGCACAAACATGAAGCTCAGGGCCCGAAAATGATTGATATTAACGCACTTAAATAAGAGATAATGGAAGTAGTAAATGCATTAGGCAGACGTAAAAGTGCAATTGCACGTATTTTCGTAAGCGAAGGTACTGGAAAGATTACTATTAACAAGAGAGACCTCGCAGAGTACTTTCCATCAAGCATTCTTCAGTATGTAGTGAAACAACCGTTGAACAAACTGGGTGTTGCTGAAAAGTACGACATCAAAGTAAACCTCTGCGGTGGCGGTTTTACCGGTCAGTCTCAGGCATTGCGTCTTGCAATCGCTCGCGCGCTGGTGAAAATCAATGCTGAAGACAAGGCTGCTCTCCGCGCTGAAGGCTTCATGACCCGCGATCCCCGTTCTGTTGAACGTAAGAAACCGGGACAGCCGAAAGCTCGTCGTAGATTCCAGTTCAGTAAACGTTAAGAGTTGGAGAACGGTTGGGGCGGACAAGTTGCTTAATTCTCGACTTTCACCTCTCAACTCTCAACTGAAAAAGCGTTTAGTATCTAAACTACCGGGACTCTTCATCTGGATAGGCTACCCGGCGGTTGGTTTAGAAAAAACAAAAAAGAAAGTAAACGATTTAAAGATTAAAACAAAATGTCAAGAACAAATTTTGATACATTATTGGAAGCCGGTTGTCACTTCGGTCACTTGAAAAGAAAGTGGAACCCTGCAATGGCTCCTTATATCTTCATGGAGCGCAATGGTATTCATATCATTGACCTCAACAAGACGGTTGCTAAAATTGACGAAGCTGCTGAAGCTTTGAAGCAAATCGCTAAATCAGGAAAGAAAGTCCTGTTTGTTGCTACTAAAAAACAAGCTAAGCAGGTGGTTGCCGACAAGGCTGCATCTGTAAATATGCCTTATGTAATCGAGCGCTGGCCGGGTGGTATGTTGACTAACTTCCCGACAATCCGTAAGGCTGTGAAGAAGATGGCTACTATCGATAAGTTGACTAACGATGGTACTTATTCTAACCTCTCTAAGAGAGAAATTCTGCAAATCTCCCGTCAACGCGCTAAGTTGGACAAGACTTTGGGCTCTATCGCCGACCTGACTCGTCTGCCGTCCGCTTTGTTCGTTATCGACGTAATGAAAGAGAATATTGCAGTTCGCGAAGCTAACCGTTTGGGTATTCCGGTATTCGGTATCGTTGATACCAACTCCGATCCTACAAACATCGACTTCGTTATTCCGGCAAATGATGACGCTACCAAGTCGGTAGAAGTTATCTTGGATGCTTGCTGCGCCGCTATGCAGGAAGGTTTGGAAGAACGTAAGGCTGAAAAGGTAGATATGGAAGCCGCCGGCGAAGCTCCTGCCAACAAAGGCAAGAAGAAAGCTACAAAAGCAAGACTCGACAAGTCTGACGAGGAAGCAATCAACGCAGCCAAAGCTGCCGCTTTCATCAAGGAAGACGAAGAGGCTTAAATCATAGAACCGAGAGTTGAGAATTGAAAGTTGAGAGTTACTTTACGGCAATTCTCAATTCTCTATTCTCAGCTCTTTTTCGCTTTTTAGAACGATATTTATTAACTAAAATATAAAGGAAAGATATTATGGCTGTAAGTATGGCTGATATAACCAAGCTCCGTAAAATGACCGGCGCTGGTATGATGGATTGCAAGAATGCATTGAATGATGCTGAAGGCGATTTCGACAAGGCAATGGAAATTATCCGTAAGAAGGGACAGGCTGTTGCCGCTAAGCGTTCAGACCGTGAAGCTTCTGAAGGTTGCGTTTTGGCTAAGACTACCGGTGACTTTGCGGTTATCATCGCTTTGAAGTGCGAAACCGATTTCGTTGCTCAGAATGCTGACTTCGTGAAACTGACTCAGGATATCCTTGATCTCGCTGTCGCCAACAAGTGCAAGACTTTGGATGAAGTGAAAGCGTTGCCGAT
The DNA here is from genome assembly GCF_015555825.1 of Bacteroides clarus. Taxonomy (NCBI): domain Bacteria; kingdom Pseudomonadati; phylum Bacteroidota; class Bacteroidia; order Bacteroidales; family Bacteroidaceae; genus Bacteroides; species Bacteroides clarus. Next base: position 44,167 of record NZ_JADNLF010000002.1, read on the forward strand.
GGGTAACGGTACCGTACAGGATGCTGTAACAGACCGTAGCGGTATTACAGGCGAGAAAATGGAACTCGACGGTTATCTGACCGTAGAGGGTACAACCACTGTTGTGTACAACCACATGAACAGAAACGGTCTTTGTACAATCGTTGCTTTCAACAAGGAAGTAAACGAGCAGTTGGCTAAGCAAGTAGCTATGCAGATTGCCGCTATGAATCCGTTGGCTATCGATGAAGACGGCGTATCTGAGGAAGTTAAGCAGAAAGAAATCGATGTTGCCATCGAGAAAACAAAAGCTGAACAAGTACAGAAGGCTGTTGAGGCTGCTTTGAAGAAAGCGAATATCAACCCGGCTCATGTAGACAGCGAAGACCACATGGAAAGCAACATGGCTAAGGGCTGGATTACAGCTGAAGACGTGGCAAAAGCTAAAGAAATCATCGCTACCGTTTCCGCTGAAAAGGCTGCTAACTTGCCCGAACAGATGATTCAGAACATCGCTAAGGGTCGTCTGGGTAAATTCTTGAAAGAAGTTTGCTTGCTGAACCAGGAAGACATCATGGATGCTAAGAAGACAGTAAGAGAAGTGCTGAAAGAAGCTGATCCCGAACTGAAGATCGTCGACTTCAAGCGTTTCACTTTGCGTGCTGAATAATTCTGTACGAATAGAAATAAATAGAAACGGTCGCATGGAAATATCCATAGCGGCCGTTTTTATTTATTATGTTTTTAAAGCGGAAGCAGGTTACCCCACCGGCTTGGTTTGTGTATATCCCTCTTTCTTCAGTAATTCCAGCACTTTTTGTTTAAAGTCTCCTTGTACAATGACTTCTCCGTCTTTGGCGCTTCCGCCCACGCCGCATTTACTTTTAAGGAACTTGCCCAATTCTTTCAAATCATCTTCCGTACCGACAAATCCGGTAATGAGAGTTACGACTTTACCACCCCGGTTCTTGCGGTCCAATTGTACGCGCAGACGCTGTTGGGAAGGTTGGAGAGTGGCTTGCTCTTCTTCATCATCCATTTCGTAATTGAAGTCGGGGTTGGTGGAGTACACCACGTTCAGTCTGTCTTTCCAGTCGTTGTCTTTTGGATTCTTAGCCATATATATCTATTTTAATTGTCTGTGAAAAGGAGTTCAAAAATACGGTTTTATAGGGAAGTTTGCAATCATAGGTAGAAATAATGTTAACCTTTTGTCATAGATATGTTATAGATTAGAAAAAAAGCACTACTTTTGTCAGTCATAATATTGAGAACTTAAAGGGAAGACTATGAACAATCAGTTACAAAAGAAAGACTCCATGAAGGTGCCGGAACCTACCTTGCGCCGGCTTCCGTGGTACCTTTCCAATGTAAAGTTGCTTAGAAAGAAAGGTGAACGCTTTGTTTCCTCTACTCAAATCTCCAAAGAAATCAATATTGATGCTTCCCAGATAGCAAAGGATTTGTCGTATGTCAATATCTCCGGCCGTACTCGTGTGGGGTATGAGATAGATACGTTGATTGCTGTATTGGAAGATTTTCTGGGATTTACCAATATACATAAAGCTTTTCTTTTCGGCGTAGGAAGCCTGGGAGGCGCGTTGTTGCGCGACTCCGGTTTGAATCATTTCGGGTTGGAGATTGTAGCGGCGTTCGATGTAAACCCGGATTTGGTGGGTACGACCTTGAATGGCATTCCTATTTATCACTCCAATGACTTTGAGAAGAAAATGCGCGAATATGATGTCAATATCGGTGTGTTGACAGTACCTATCGAGATTGCGCAGACCATTACGGATACTATGGTGGCCGGCGGCATTAAGGCCGTATGGAACTTTACTCCGTTCCGTATCCGCGTGCCGGAAGATATAGTAGTTCAGAACACCTCGTTGTATGCACATCTGGCTGTTATGTTTAACCGTTTGAACTTTAATGAGATAAAGTAATGAAGATTATTGCGGTAGGGATGAACTATGCACGGCATAATAAGGAGCTGGGGCATACTCAAATAAATCAGGAACCTGTTATCTTCATGAAACCCGATTCGGCCATCCTGAAAGACGGTAAGCCGTTTTTTGTTCCCGACTTTTCCAATGAGGTGCATTATGAGACGGAAGTTGTAGTGCGTATTTGCAGGCTGGGCAAGAATATCGCTCCGCGCTTTGCTCATCGTTACTATGATGCGGTGACGGTAGGTATTGATTTTACTGCCCGTGACTTGCAGAGGAAATTCCGTGAGGCCGGCAATCCGTGGGAGTTGTGTAAAGGGTTTGATAACTCGGCGGCTATCGGTACGTTCATTTCTCCGGAACAAGCCGGCGGTGACTTACAGAAGCTGGATTTTCATCTTGATATAGACGGTAAGGAAGTGCAGCGCGGTAATACGGCAGATATGCTTTTCAAGATAGATGATATAATAGCCTACGTCAGTCGCTTCATGACTTTGAAGATTGGCGACTTATTGTTTACGGGTACGCCGGCCGGTGTAGGGCCTGTCGGTATCGGGCAGCATTTGCAAGGTTATCTGGGAGAAGAAAAACTGCTCGATTTCTATATTCGCTGATTTCGGTTGCTTATTGTGTCAAAACAAAAGAATCAAAAAGATATGAAGATACGTGTTGGCTTTGGCTTTGATGTTCACCAATTGGTGGCAGGCAGAGAACTTTGGTTGGGTGGCGTGCGTTTGGAACATGAGAAAGGTCTGTTGGGACATTCGGATGCCGACGTATTGATACACGCCATTTGTGATGCATTGCTGGGGGCGGCGAATATGCGTGATATAGGTTATCACTTTCCAGATACGGCAGGTGAGTTCAAAAACATAGATAGCAAGATTCTGTTGAAGAAAACGGTAGAGCTGATAGGTGACAAAGGCTATTCTGTCGGTAATATCGATGCGACAATTTGTGCCGAACGTCCTAAATTGAAAGCGAATATACCTGCCATGCAGCAAACTCTTTCCGCTGTAATGGGGATTGATGAAGATGATATCTCCATAAAGGCCACTACCACGGAAAAACTGGGCTTTACCGGACGGGAGGAAGGTATATCCGCTTATGCAACCGTGTTGATAATGAAAGAATAGGCTGATTTAATCAGGGAGCGGTTACCGCCTTTCCGTTAACCGTCACGTTATCCAATGTCAGATTTACCACATTTTCCATTTGGATGGCTTTCGGGGCTTTCTTTACGGTTATATTTCTCAAGGTGATGTCGTACAGCTTGGCTTCGGGCAGTCCGTTAGCCATGAGAGCTACGCTGTCCACACGGTTGCAGGTTACATCTTCAATGCAGATGTTACGGAACAATGTAGGATGATTGCCGCCCCGGTATCCGTGATAGTTTGTACGGAAATTGATGACACCCCATAGACAGACATCCGCTTCAATGCGGCGCATATTCAGATTCTCAAAATAACCTCCTCTGTCTAAGTTGGACTTGAAGTATATGCCATTGCGGCAACTGTCTATCTTGCAGTCTTCGATATAGATATTTCGTACTCCGCCGGACATCTCGCTTCCGATAGTGATGGCCCAACGTGCGAAGTGGCAGTTGCGGATGATGACATTTTCCGTAGCCTGTCCGATGCGCCAGCCGTCCTGGTCGCGTCCGGATTTGATGGCGATGCCGTCGTCGCCTACATTGAAGTCCATTCCCTCTATCAGTACGTTGGTGCTGGATTCCGGGTCGCAGCCGTCATTGTTGTAGTTATTACTGTCGATATATACGTTTCGTACGGTTACGTTGTCACAGAATACGGGGTGGATAATCCAGAAAGGAGAATCGTATATCTTCAAGTCTTCCACCAATACGTTTTTGCAACCGTAAAATTGTATCATACAAGGACGTAGATAATGTCCTTCGCCGAATACGCGTTCGTAGACCGGAACGGAATCGATGCCCATTTGGCGCAGACGGTCTACGGCAGGGCCTTGTATGGCATGCCAGTCGTTGAAGGTCACCGAACCGTTTCCGTCGATAGTACCTTTGCCGGTTACTGCGACATTTGTGCACTGGTATGCGTAGATAAAGGGAGAGTAGTTGAAGCATTCCGTTCCTTCCCATTTAGTCAGTACCATAGGAAGGTAGTCGGCGGCTTCGGTAGAGAATTCCAGACGTGCACCTTCGGCGATATGCAGATTGATGTTACTTTTCAGCGTAATGGCTCCTTTGATGAAATAGTTTCCCGCGGGAATCAGTACGGTACCGCCGCCATCGGTGTTACATTGATTGATGGCTTTCAGGATGGCGGGACGGCTGTCGAAAGCTGTATCGTCTTTTGCTCCGTATTCGGTCACATCATAAATCGTATCGGCAAATGCAGGCGGTACGATATTTTTTAGTATTCCGGGTACTTTTGCCCATTCTCCGGTTTCTTTCCGGGGGGATGTGGCAGTGCATGCTACTATCGTCAATAAGAGAAGTAAGCACCAGAGTGCAGATTGTTTTTTCATGGTATTACAGTATCTAAATATGTACAAGGCAAAAATACGGGTTTCTTTCCGGGGAAAGGTGGATGAATTGATGTTTGAAATGGAATTTTTGATTGGATTTGTGCTATTGCCGGATTTTTACATAATTAAGTCGCGTCCATTTGTTTTTTCCAATGGTATAGGTGTTGGCAATACGTGCCGAGGCTATATGGACTGTTTCGTCTATCCGGTAAGCATGCTCCATGGCCGGCAGTTGGCATGAATGCCTGCTTGCCGTACGAGAGCTGATGCGGAAAGTTACAAGATTTCCGGAGGCGTCTTTCAGTTTCAGTATTTGTCGGACATAGAAGTAAGGGGTCGTACCTTTGACTTGCGTCTTATAGGGATCGTCTTCCAGACGGACACTGAAAATGGTTAGAACCAGATTCTCTACTTTTTCTCCCTCTTTGCCGAGATAGCGTCCGATAGACGGTTGTTGGGCTTTTCGTTGCAGGATGTCGATATATACGGAATGATATATCCGGGCGATTTGAGCGAAACGTTCTTGCTTGGGTATTCGGGGGGTGAACTTAAAAGCTATCCAAGTGAGATAGCCGGGATCCACTTGCAGAATCTCGTGCAGGTAATGTCCGTGGTATTTACCGAAAGAGATAATGTCGTCGCCTCTGTTCTGCATTCGTTTGGCGTTATATTCCACTAAAAACAGAGGGCGTGAAGAGTAATAACATAAAGTACTGGATATGCGTAAGGCTTCGTGTACGTCTTCGTCCAGGTCGAATATGTAAAATATGGATTGCTTTTCGGGTAAGGGGGAGTAAATCCAAAGTGAATAGCGGGGATGATCCGCTCTCGGCAGTACCACAAGATAAGCGCCAACTTCTTTGAAGGAGGTCTTTTGCCGGTTGTATGCATTGAGCTTTTGATACAACAAGTCTTGTTCTGTGGCGGTGATGCCTGGAATAAGCGGATTTGCCATACATCAATTTGCTTATTCCAAATATACGGAATTTTATTTAGAATCGTATCATCAGTTCCAGTACGATTTTGTCTTGTTCAGATTCTTTTGCAATACTGTTGTGGGCATAGAAATACTTTTCGTAATTCAGACGCAGGTCTGTGCGGAACGCTTTACTGAGACTGAAAGTGATACCGCCTGTCAGTCGCTGGCGTTTGTAGTCGGTGGTGATTAATGAACCGGTTTCCTCGTCGGTTGTTTTGGCGTCACTTTGGTCTGTCATCATGTCGTAGCGTAGCAGGAAAGACATTTTATTGAATACTTTCCGCAGGGGAAGGTCGTAATTGATAAATGTGTTTACGGCCTGTACATCTCCGAAGGCGTTGTCGGAGTATTGCTTGTATAGATATTCACCTTCTATATGGAAGCGGTGGAACTCATAGTAAGCGCCGATATCGTATGATTGTACGCGTATCTCTTTCGGCTGTATGCTTTGTACGCTCAGTGTCAGGTTCAGCCCTTTGGTGAAAAGGAATTGGGCTTTGGCGGAATAATTTATTTCTTTATGCCATTCCTTTTGATTGGTCAGTCCCGAACCGTTGTACAGTCCGCCTTCTATCGTGATGGGTAGTTCGGTAGGCAGGGTATATCCCAGTGTGACACCCACATCACGTACGTTACCTACTTGTTTGGCGATGAATGAACGGTTGGCAAAATATTGTTGGTGTGGTGAACGGTGTGCGTCGATGGTAAAGGGTACACGCATCTGTCCGGCGGTTACTGTCAGCCCTTTTGCCGGAAACAGGCGTGCATAGGCATCGAGCATTTTGATGCTTCCTTCGTCCGATAGGTCGATTTCGGCTTTATAGGCCACAATCGGTAAGACATTACCGGTGACACTGACACGTGCGTTTCGCACTTCAAAGCGTCCGGCGCCCATAGTGGTCTGGTATTCGTATTTGGAGCGGATGGTTCCATGAATTTCGGGCAGATAGTCTTTTGTTTCCAGTTTTTCTTTGTTTATCTTCTTTCCGTCCTCGTTGTTGTAGGCACTTTGGGCTTTCGCCGTAAAGGGCAGCAGGATGATGAGCAGCATCAATGCGCTTTTTTTCATAATTTGTTGTTGTCGATTTATTTACGGCGGCAAAGATACGGTCATATATGTTGTGTTTTTATGTCATATACGTTTCGTTTTTGTTACAAAATCAGAGAGAAAACTATATGTATCTATGTGAAGTCTTGCTAAAAAGGCGGGGCTTTTCTCTGTCTTCTACTCGAAAACCCGTATTTTTGCAGGCTAAAACGATGAATATCCGAGAAATGAACAAGATAGAAAAGCGAGTGCTGGTTGGTATGAGCGGTGGTATTGACAGTACCGCTACATGTTTGATGCTGCAAGAACAGGGCTACGAGATAATCGGCCTTACGATGTGGGTGTGGGGAGACGAACCGTTAGAGGCCCGTCAACTGGCTCGGAGTATGGGCATTGAACATCATGTGGCTGACGAACGTGAGGCCTTTCGCAATGTGATTGTTCAGAATTTTATAGATGAATACCGACAGGGGCGGACACCCAACCCTTGTGTGATGTGCAACCCTCTGTTTAAGTTCCGTATTCTTACGGAGTGGGCGGATAAATTGAATTGCCGGTATATTGCTACGGGGCACTATACCCGTTTGGAAGAACTGAATGGGAAAATATACATAGTCGCCGGGGACGATGAGAAGAAAGATCAGTCTTATTTTCTTTGGAGACTGGGGCAGGATGTTTTGAGACGCTGCCTTTTTCCATTAGGAGCATATACAAAATTGCAAGTACGTGATTACCTGCGGGATAAAGGTTATACGCTGAAGGCCGAAGAAGGGGAAAGCATGGAAGTCTGTTTCATAAAGGGAGATTATCGGGATTTTCTGCGCGAACATTCTCCGGAGATAGACGATGAAGTAGGACCGGGCTGGTTTGTCAATTCGGAAGGGGTGAAGTTGGGAGAACATAAGGGCTTTCCTTACTATACCATCGGACAACGGAAAGGACTTGAAATCGCATTGGGAAAACCCGCTTATGTGTTGAAAATCAATCCGCAGAAGAATACCGTAATGCTGGGAGATGCAGAGCAACTCAAAGCGGAATATATGCTTGCGGAACAGGATAATCTGATTGATGAGGGAGAGGTTCTCGGAAGCAGTGGACTGACGGTTCGCATCCGCTATCGCAGTAAGCCGGTTCCTTGTTCGGTAAAACGCCTGGAAGACGGACGGTTACTGGTACATTTTGAGGCGGAAGCATCTGCCATTGCACCGGGACAGTCTGCTGTATTCTACATCGGAAAACGGGTGGCAGGCGGTTCGTTTATCGCTTCGCAACGGGGTATCGGTATGTATATTTAGAGAATTAAGAATGGAAATTTGAAAATAAAAAGAGATTGATGAGGAAGAGATTAATTATTCTTTCAGTTTTAGCGTTGTTTGTGGCAGGTGCATCGGCACAGCAAGATACGTTGAAATATCGTATTAGTTTAAGAGACAAGGCAGCTACCGTTTATTCATTGGAACGTCCGGAACAGTTTCTTTCGGAGAAAGCCATTGCAAGACGCCAAAAACAGAATCTGGCGATTGACTCCACCGATCTGCCGGTTTGCCGTAAGTATATCGATGAGATACGCAGGCAAGGAGTGAATATCGTGGTTGAGGGAAAATGGGAAAACTTTGTTACGGTTTCCTGCAATGATTCTACTTTGATTGACCGTATTGCCGCATTGCCGTTTGTACGTACTGCGGAAAAGGTATGGACTGCTCCGAAAATGAATGAAGGGACGAGGGTCGCAACACGTGATTCTGTAATTAATGAGCCGAAGATATACACTGACAGTATTTACGGACCTGCTATCACCCAAATTCAGTTGAGCAATGGAGATAAATTGCATGATGCCGGATTTAAGGGGCAGGGAATGACGATTGCTGTCATTGATGCCGGATTTCATAATTTGGATAAGATAACGGCAATGCGGAACATCCGTGTTTTAGGTGTTAAAGATTTTGTCAATCCTCAGGCGGATTTATTTGCTGAGAGCAGTCATGGACTGAGTGTGCTTTCTTGTATCGGAATGAACCGGCCGGGTATTATGACAGGTACCGCACCTGAAGCTTCTTTTTGGCTGCTTCGCAGTGAGGATGAATATTCCGAGCATTTGGTAGAGCAGGACTATTGGGCTGCCGCCGTAGAATTTGCCGATAGTGTGGGTGTGGACGTGCTTAATACCTCTTTGGGGTATTATGCTTTCGATGATAAATCGAAAAATTATAAATACCGTGATTTGGATGGACGCCATGCTTTGATGTCCCGTCAGGCCTCACATATAGCTGATAAGGGTATGGTGTTGGTGTGCAGTGCCGGTAATTCGGGAATGGGGGCTTGGAAAAAGATAACTCCTCCGGGAGATGCTGAGAATGTATTGACGGTAGGCGCTATCAACAAACAAGCGGTACTGGCTCCGTTCTCTTCTATCGGCAATACGGCCGATAACCGGATTAAGCCGGATGTTGTAGCTGTGGGTGAAGGATCGGATGTGATTCGTACGGACGGGAATCAAGGCAAAGCAAACGGGACTTCTTTTTCTTCGCCCATCATGTGTGGAATGGTGGCTTGTTTATGGCAGGCATGTCCCCGGCTGACCGCGAAGGAACTGATTGAATTGGTTCGTACTTCCGGTGACCGTGCCGACTATCCGGATAATATCTATGGTTATGGTGTGCCGGATATGTGGAAAGCTTATAATAGTTATAAGCAAAAGAAGTAAAAAAACAGAAACCTTCAAACCTATACTTTATATTTAAAAACGTGGATGCATTATCACTATACGACTTGAATGCTCTGGTACGCCGAAGCTTGGAACAATGTCTGCCTGATACCTATTGGATACAGGCGGAATTAAGCGATGTACGTACCAACAGCACCGGACATTGTTATCTGGAGTTCGTACAGAAGGATGCCCGTAGTAATAGTTTGATAGCCAAGGCAAGAGGAACAATCTGGTCGAATGTATTTCGTCTGTTGAAACCTTATTTTGAGGAAGCCACAGGACAGGCATTTGTTTCGGGTATCAAAGTGTTGGTGCAAGTTACCGTCAGCTTCCATGAGCTGTATGGATACAGTCTTACGGTACAGGATATAGACCCCACCTATACTTTGGGTGATATGGCTCGTCGTCGTAAGGAAATTCTGAAACAATTGGAAGAAGAAGGGGTACTCACTTTAAATAAAGAATTGAAAATACCTCGCTTGCCGCAGCGTATCGCGGTTATTTCTTCCCCAACCGCTGCCGGATACGGTGACTTTTGCCACCAGTTACAAAATAATCCGGGAGGTTTTTACTTCCATACGGAGCTTTTTCCGGCATTGATGCAAGGTGAGCGTGTTGAAGAATCTGTTTTGGCTGCTTTGGACAAGATAAACTCCCGCTTGGATAATTTCGATGTGGTGGTCATTATTCGTGGTGGTGGAGCAACCTCCGACCTTTCCGGGTTTGATACTTATTTGCTCGCGGCGGCCTGTGCGCAGTTTCCTTTACCTGTTATTACAGGTATCGGGCATGAGCGTGACGATACGGTGATTGATTCTGTAGTCCACACCCGTGTCAAGACTCCTACTGCTGCTGCGGAATTCCTGATAGACTGTATGAATGACGCTGCCGATGAGTTGGATTTGTTGGCTGCCCGTTTATACGATGGTGCCCGGAATTTGCTGATGCAAGAACATCAGAGGTTAGTATCCTGTAAGAATCGTATTCCTTCCGCTGCTTATAGTTGTATCTCGGATGCGAAATTAACTTTACTTACCGTTCGAAAAGATATTGTACAAGCTGTAACGTCTTCTTTGTTTCGTCAACATCATCGGCTGGAACTACTTCAACAGCGGCTGATGGATGCTTCCCCGGAAAAACAACTGGCCCGTGGTTACAGTATTACATTGAAAAACGGTAAAGCTGTAAAGAATACTTCTCTCCTAAACGAGGGTGATGAAATCATCACTCGATTGTATCACGGAGAAGTGATTTCAGTAGTAACGAATAAATCGTCAAAAAATAAATAATCCTATGCCTACACCCAAGAAAAAAGAGACGTATTCCCAAGCAATGGAACGGCTGGAGAAAATTGTCAGTCAGATAGACAACAATGAGTTGGAAATAGATGCACTTGCCGAAAAGATAAAAGAAGCGAATGAAATCATTGCATTTTGTAGTGATAAATTGACCAAGGCAGATTGTGAGGTCAAAAAACTTTTATCGGATAAACAGCAAGATTAAACAACCTGGAACGGCTTTTTGTTAGCTCGATTTTTAATGTATTAATATTATATAACTCTTTTAGAGGCTGAAAGAGAAGATTCTGCTTTTTCTTTATTATTATAATAATTAATTTCGCTGGCGAATTTGTTTAAGATAAATAATAAATTGTAAAAGGTGGAGGACTTTGCTGACTTTGATTTCTTTTTTAAAGAATATTATGTCCCTCTTTATTCCTATGCACATTCTCTCATTAACAATTGGGAAGTAAGCCGTGATATAGCGAGTGATGCTTTTGAATATATATGGAAGAATTTTGATAGGATAGAGAAGGCCACGGCTAAGTCGTATCTCTTTATATATGTACGCAATCGCTCTATCGACTATCTGAGACACCAAGACATACATTACGCTTATGCTGAATTCTCTCAGAAATTGTATGAAAATTATACTGAAGTGGAATTTAAGGAACAAGACGAACGTATGGTGAAGATTCAGAAAGTATTGGATGGAATGACACCGCATACGAGACACATCCTGGAAGAGTGCTATCTACATGAGAAGAAATATAAAGAAGTAGCCGCAGAATTGAATATAAGCATAAGTGCGGTTAGAAAACATATTGTTAAAGCCTTGAAAGCAATTCGGGAAGAATTTGCTAAATAAACCTAAAAAATAGGCTAAACGGTTCAAAATAAGTTTTATAAACGCAATTATAATAGAGTATTAACTAATTAGCGGATTTATGAGTAATCAAGATAGTACATCTGAATTTGAGAAAGCATTGGATTTAATGGAGAGCTCATCCGATATTTCTGATAAGAAATGGGAAGATTTGGAAGATGCGGAGACATTAGATGCCTGTAAGGATTTGATGGATGTCAGATTTCTTTTACATAAGCACCAAGCTTCCGGTATGGTCGACGTTGAGGCTGAGCTAGCCCGTTTGAAAAGCAGACGCAATAGGAAAAAATATCTTAAGATGTTTTGGATATGGAGCGGTTCGGTGGCAGCTATCTTGGTAGGAGCTTTTTTCTCATTGAATTATCTATTTAATGTACCGGTTACTTCGCCTAAATCAGTCACGGTGTTTGCTGCAGATCCGAATGAGCAGCGTATTGTTCTGGAATTAAATGACGGTAAGCAGTTCTTTTTGGACGATGAGCCTAAAAAAGAAAACAAACAGGTGGAAAAACGGCGAACTCTTGATTATACCAATCTGGCAAAGACTTCCGTTCCGGTAGTAAAAAAAATGTTGCAGACTCATTCTATTGTCATTCCCAGAGGCGAGACATTCAAATTGATTCTTTGTGATGGTACGGAGGTTTGGCTGAATGCCAATAGTAAATTGGTTTATCCTACCGCTTTTATAGAAAAGGAACGTACGGTTTTTCTTGAAGGAGAAGCGTACTTTAAAGTTACAAAAGACGCAAAGCCTTTTATCGTAAAGACAGATTATTTGCAGACTAAGGTTCTAGGAACAGAATTTAATGTGAAAAGTTATACGGCTGAAAACAGTCATGTAACACTGATTAGCGGTAAAGTACAGGTTCGCAGTCATGAAAATGCACGTTTTGTGGATTTGGAACCGGGTAAAGACGCCATGCTTCTTTCCGATGGATTGTTTGAGGTGAAAGAAGTAAACAGTGAAGCCTATACTTATTGGAAAGACGGATATTTCTATTTTGACGAACTGCCGTTGGCGGATATCATGAAGTCTATCGGACGTTGGTATAATGTGAACGTTACATTTAGAAATAAAGAAGCCATGGCATATCGCATACATTTTATGTCTAATCGCCAAAGTGGCATCGAAGAAACTATTCGTTTAATGAATCGTTTAAAAAAGGTAACGTTAACACTTTGTGAGAATACAGTCTATGTTGACTAAATGAATGCATATTTTGTGTAAATTCTTCCATATTGTAGATGCTTTTTAGAGAAAAAGTTTCATGAATCGAAAAAAATAAGGAAAAGAGGTGTCTTGTTATTCAAGTCGTACGCACTATTAATAAATGAAGCTTCGCTAATATTATTAAAAATAAACGTATGATGAGAAGAAAGAGGTACTTATTATTTCCGCTTTTCTTTTTCCTATTTTGGCTTCCGTTCTGTGCGGAAGCTCAAGTGAGTGAGAAGAAACTTACGGTAGAGTTTAAAAATGAAGAGCTATCTTCCGTATTTAAACAGTTAAGCAAAATTTCGGGTTATAAAATCCTTTTTACGTATGATGATGTGAAGCCATATACGTATAGCGGTGTCATCAAGGATAAAAATATCCGGGAGGCTTTGGATATTGTCCTGTCGGGTAAGAAACTTGAGTACAATATCGATAAGGAATTTATTACCATTACAACGAAAGGCCCGTCCAAACAGGCTAAAGTATATACGGTAAACGGTGTTGTGTTGTCGGCTGATGATGGTGAACCGCTTATCGGAGCTACCGTTATGGTGAAAGGTACTTCTACCGGTGTGCTGACGGATATGGACGGTAAATTTACATTACCTAATGTGTCCAGTCGTTCCAAGTTGGAATTTTCCTATGTAGGTATGCTGCCGCAGTCACTTTCTCCCTCACCGACAATGAAAGTGTCTCTGCAATCGGATGTACAGACACTGTCGGAGGTTGTTGTGACGGGTATGCAGCGTATGGATAAACGTATGTTTACCGGCGCTACCGACCAGTTAAAGGCAGAAAATATAAAAATGGATGGTATGGCGGATATCAGCCGCGGTCTGGAAGGACGTTCGGCCGGTGTCTCCGTACAAAACGTATCCGGAACTTTCGGTACGGCGCCCAAAATTCGCGTACGTGGCGCAACTTCCATTTATGGTAGTTCCAAGCCTTTGTGGGTTGTTGATGGAGTTATCATGGAAGATGCTATCGAGGTGGGAGCAGACGATCTTTCTTCCGGTGATGCCGAAACATTGATCAGTTCCGCTATCGCAGGTTTAAATCCGGATGATATCGAAAGTTTTCAAATTCTGAAAGACGGTTCGGCGACGTCTATTTATGGTGCACGTGCTATGGCGGGTGTAATTGTCGTGACTACTAAAAAAGGTTCGGCCGGAGTACATAAAATCAGTTATACAGGCGAGTTTACTACCCGTATGATTCCCAGTTATAAAGAGTTCAATATTATGAATTCTCAGGAACAAATGGGTATTTATAAGGAACTGGAGCAGAAAGGCTGGTTGAATAATAGCGATACTTACCGTGCCAAGAACAGCGGTGTATATGGTAAAATGTACCAGCTGATAAATCAGTATAATGAGACTACCGGACAATTCGGTCTTGCGAACACGACAGCAGCGCGCAACTCTTATTTGCGTCAGGCGGAGATGAGAAATACGGATTGGTTTGACGCTTTATTCTCTAATAACATTATTCAGAACCATTCGGTCAGTATTACTTCCGGTTCGGAAAAAGCATCTTATTATGCTTCATTGAGTGCTATGTCCGATCCGGGTTGGTACAAGCAGAGTGAAGTCAGACGCTACACCGCTAATCTGAATACTACCTACAATATGTATAAGAATCTGTCTGTGAACATGATTGCCAATGCTTCTTATCGTAAACAGAAAGCACCGGGCACATTGAGTTCGGAGATTAACGCGGCGAGCGGTGAGGTCAGTCGTCAGTTTGATATCAATCCATATTCTTACGCGTTGAATACCTCGCGTGCGTTAGACCCTTCGGTTGACTATACAACAAACTATGCTCCATTCAATATTTTGCATGAATTGGATAATAACTACATTGATTTAAACGTCGTTGATGTAAAGTTCCAGGGTGAAATGCGTTGGAAAGTAATTCCGGGATTGGAAATCAGCGCTTTGGGTTCGGTAAAATATCAGGCTTCCTCGCAGGAGCATAATATCAAGGATGATTCCAATCAGGCAACGGCCTATCGTACCGGTATGGATGATGCGACGATACGTGATGCGAATAATCTGCTTTATACCAATCCGGATAATCCGTATGCATTGCCTATCACTGTTTTGCCGGAAGGCGGTATCTATCAACGGAAGGATTATCGTATGCTTGGAATTGACTTTCGTGGTACTTTGTCATGGAACCACATGTTTAAAGAAAAGCACATGACTAACTTGTTTGCCGGTCTTGAAGTGAATAATCTGGAGCGTTCGCAGAATTATTTTCAGGGTTGGGGTATGCAATATACTATGGGGGAGATACCTTATTACGTATATGAGTACTTCAAGAAAGGTATTGAAGCAGGAGAACCTTACTATGGGTTAAGCCATTCAACTACCCGTAGCGTGGCCGGATTTACTAATTTGGCTTATTCTTATGACGGTCGTTATACATTAAACGGAACTTTCCGTTATGAAGGAACAAACCGTATGGGACGGAGTCGTTCTGCCCGTTGGTTGCCTACTTGGAATATTTCAGGTGCGTGGAATGTGCATGAAGAGGATTTCTTTGATAAAGCTTTTGCGCCTGCCTTGTCACACTTGACGTTGAAAGCGTCTTATTCATTGACAGCCGACCGTGGTCCGGAGTATGTAACCAATTCACAGGCAATTATCATGAGTTATTCTCCTTATCGTCCTTTTACGGACGGACAGGAAACCGGACTTTATGTTTCTGACCCGGAGAACAGTGAACTGACTTATGAGAAAAAGCACGAGTTGAACATCGGCGCGGATATGGGTTTCTTAAACAACCGCATCAATTTTGCAGTGGACTGGTACAAGCGTAATAACTACGATTTGATAGGTATCATCGCTACGCAAGGCGTAGGCGGTACTATCTATAAATATGCCAATATCGCTTCCATGAAGTCGCATGGTGTTGAGTTCACGCTTTCTACCAAAAATGTAAAGTCGCAGTCGTTCTCATGGAATACGGACTTCATCTTCTCTTACGCGAAAAATGAAGTAACCGATTTGAAGTCACGTGCCAGCATGATGGAACTTGTATCAGGAAACGGTTTTGCCATGCAAGGATATCCTGTACGCGGCTTATTCTCCATTCCATTTGCAGGATTGGATAAGAACGGTATTCCTCAATATTTGATTAATGGAGAAGTTACCAGTACGAATATTGACTTCCAGACACGCGAAAATTTGGATTATTTGAAGTACGAAGGTCCTACCGATCCGACTATAACGGGTAGTTTAGGTAATATCTTTACCTATAAAGGGTTTAAGCTGAATGTCTTTATGACATATTCATTCGGTAATGTAGTCCGCATGAATCCTTGTTTCAGCTACCAGTATTCGGATTTGTCTTCTATGCCTCGTGAGTTTAAGAACCGCTGGACAGTACCGGGTGATGAGGCTCGTACAAATATTCCGGCTATCATCTCCAAACGGCAGTATTATGAAAACCAGAATTTGGTGTATGCTTACAATGCTTACAATTATTCAACAGAGCGTATCGCCAAAGGTGATTTCATTCGTATGAAGGAGATTTCTCTTGCCTATGAATTTCCAAAAGCCTGGATAGAACCGGCCAAGATATCCAACCTGTCACTGAAGTTGCAGGCTACCAACCTCTTCCTCATTTATGCGGATAAGAAGTTGAACGGACAGGACCCGGAATTCTTTAATACCGGTGGTGTTGCCGCTCCGGTACCTCGCCAATTTACATTGACGCTTAGAGTAGGTTTTTAATTCATAATAAAAACAGAAAAGATGAAACATAAACATTTATATATAACAGCATTCTTTGCAACAGCTCTATTTGCTTCCTGCTCCGATTATCTGGATGAATTGCCGGATAATCGGACAGAACTGACTACCGAGGAAAGCGTAACCCGAATACTGGTTTCTGCCTATCCTACAACTACAAGTTGCGAAATTGGTGAGTTGCATAGTGATAATATCGATGAAAACAGTAATTTATACACCTACCTTTTCCGCTTGAACGAACACATGTATCATTGGCGGCAAACCACTGAAGAGGATCAGGATTCACCGCATGCTTTGTGGATTGACTGCTATAATTCTATAGCATCGGCGAACCAGGCGTTAAAGGCTATTGAGCGTATGGATAATCCGGAAAGTCTGCAACCGCAAAAAGGGGAAGCGTTGCTTTGCCGTGCATACAATCATTTTCTGCTCGCGACGATTTTCTGTAAGGCATATACCTCTACTCATGCAGAACAGGATTTAGGTATTCCGTATATGGATGAGTTAGAAACTACGGTAAATCCGAGTTACGATAGAGGTACACTTGCCACAACCTATCAACGGATTGCCGCAGATATTGAAGAAGGATTGCCACTGATAGACGATAATATTTACAGCAAGGCGAAATACCATTTCAACAAGAAGGCGGCGTACGCTTTTGCAGCTCGTTTTTATCTTTATTATATGCAATCGGACTTTTCTAATTGCCGGAAAGTGATAGAATATGCCGACCGTGTATTAGGTAGTAATGCGGCTGAAAGCTTGCGTGATTGGAAAGCGCTTGGAATGCTTTCTTCCAATCGTTCAGTACAGCCTAATGAGTATGTAAATGCTGATAATCAGGCTAATTTATTGTTGATTTCAGCAGATTCATATTGGCCTTTAGTTGCAGACCCGGGATATGGAGCTTGTGAAAAATATTGTAGTAATAATATAACTGCCGCTGAAACCTGCAAATCAACGGGTCCATGGGGGGCACAAACCAATTATTGGCAAGAACCTTTTGCCCCAGGAAGTTCTATTAAAAATGGCTTTCGCCGATTGGCTTTGTATCAGGAATATTCAACGTCGGGTGATAGTTATACGGGGCATATGGTGTTGCCGGCATTTACAACTGACGAAACTTTACTTTGCCGGGCAGAAGCATATACTTTGCTGAAACAGTATGACAAGGCGGCTGAAGATATTGATGCATGGCAAAAAGTTTTTACAAAAAACACGACCACTCTTACAAAAGAATCGATTAATAGCTTCTATGCAGCATTAAATTATTATACCCCGGAGAATACGGCTAATCCTTCTGTCAAGAAAGAGCTTCATCCGGCTTTTACGTTGGAACAAGGAATGCAGGAGAATCTGATTCACTGTATTTTGCATGCACGTCGTATCCTGACATTGGAAGAAGGATTGCGTTGGCAGGATATAAAACGTTACGGGATTGTAATTTATCGTCGTTATTTCGAAGGAAGTAGACTAGTGCGTATTACTGATACATTACCTGTGGATGATCCGCGTAGAGCTATTCAGTTGCCTTCTAATGTTATAACAGCGGGTATGGACCCTAATCCAAGAAATGATTAAAACAAATAGAGAATATGAAAAGATATATTGTATATAATGTATTGGCACTGTCTTTCTTTCTGTTGTTCTCTGCTTGTAATCAAGATACGGATATTGATTACGGAAATAGCATTTTTACAGAAGAAACAGAAGCGGAAAAAAGTGCTTTTGACAAATGGGTATTAAGTAATTATACTAACCCGTATAATATTTTGCTGAAGTATCGCATGGAAGATAAAGAAAGCGATATGACTCATGTGCTGGTTCCTGCGTCTTATGAAAAATCAGTAGTATTAGCTAAGATAGTTAAGCATGTATGGTTGGAAGCTTATGATGAAGCTACTGGGAATCCTAACTTTTTGCGCCATTATGTTCCCAAAATATTGCATTTTGTCGGTTCGCCGGCTTATGAGGATAATGGTACAATGGTGGTAGGTACAGCGGAAGGTGGTATGAAAATAACACTTTATAATGTAAATGATATAGATCCGGATAATATAAGTGTTGATATGCTGAATGAATATTACTTCCAAACTATGCATCACGAGTTTGCTCATATTTTGCATCAAACTAAAAACTTCGATCCTGCTTATGAACGAATTACTGAAAGTAGTTATGTAGGCTCGGATTGGTATATAAAGACTGACCCGACTACCGGACAGACGAGTTCTCGTTCCAATAAAGATGCATGGAAAGAAGGCTTTGTTACAGCTTATGCAATGAGTGAGTCTCGTGAAGATTTTGTTGAAAATATAGCGATGTATGTTACTAATACAAAGGAATATTGGGATAATATGCTTACCGAAGCTGGTGAAACAGGACGTATCTTGATTCAACGGAAGTTCGATATCGTATATGAATATATGGAAAGTACTTGGGGTATTAATTTGGATAATCTGAGAGATATTGTATTGCGACGTCAAAAAGAAATATCACGAGGGGTTATTGATTTGAGTGTCATGGAATAAAAAGGAAAATATGAAAAAATATGTAGCATATTGTATACTGTTGTTTGTTGCTGTAGGACTTCAGTCATGTCTTTTTCAAGAGGATGATTTTTTTGGTGAATCCTCGGCTAATCGTGCAACAAATAGCGTATTAGAGTGTCAGGAAATCTTGAAAGGCTCTCCTAACGGTTGGAAATTTGAGTATTATGCTGGGACCAATTATTCATATGGGGGCATTGTTTTCTTTATGAAGTTTGGTGAGAATGAGGTGGATATAGCTTGCGAAATAGCGGCGGATGATAATTATGTACCTGGCGAAAGTATTTCATCTCTTTATAGAGTGGAATCAGAACAAAGTACAATGCTTGTTTTTGATTCTTACAACTCCTTGTTACACGCCTTTGCCAGCCCTTTAGGATATAATGGTAATTTAGAGGGAGATTATGAATTTGTAATAATGAGTGCAACTCCGGAGAAGATAATACTTCAAGGAAAGAAATATAAGAATATTATGGAAATGACTTCAATGGCGGAAGATGAACCATGGAAAGTTTATTTTAATAATATGAAGAAAATTCAAAAGGATGCATTTTTAAATACTTATCGACTGGAAAAGAATGGAAGCGTACTTAAAACATTGAATAAGGAGATTGGTACACTGAATACTTTTTTAATACGTGAAGGAATGACTACTAGTGAAATTGTCGCAGGTGAAGGAGAAACATTACCTTTTCTTTACACTGATAATGGTTTAAAATTGCAAGCCCCTTATGAAATAGCTGGTGTAGAAGTACAACATTTTAAATGGGAATCAAATTCCCGCAAATTTGTTTGTACAGATGAGGGAGCTACAGATATATATATGCAAGAGTTTTACCCGGAGGGTTATTTACAATATAATGATTATGCAGGAGAATATATAATGGCAACCGTTGACTATGAGGGGCAGCAAAATCTATTGGCTATAACCATTACCCCAAAAGTTCAGGGTGAAACTTATGATATGGAAGGATTTTTGGATTATTATGGTAATGAAATGCCTTTTGTTCTTCAATATGATAAGGCAACTGGTAAGTTGCTTTTGAATTCACAAGCTCTTGGTCGGAATTCGTACGGGTATTATTTAGCATGCGCGGCTGGTATTGTGGGGTATGCTCATTCAGAGTTAGGAGTTGTGCCTAGTCTGCGTAGCGGATTAGTAAGTATTATTTCCTCTACAAATCCTCTTGTCTTTCATTTTGCTGATAAACAGACTGAGGAAGTTACTTCTCTTTTAGTTTGGGCCTATAGTTCGGATAATTATAGTGAGGCATCAATAGGTGGATATTGGGAGTGGTATGATTTACTTGCTTTAACTAAAGAAGATTCTACAAATTAATATGCATATGAAAACTGTTGAAAAAATATTATGTGGCTTCCTATGTCTGATTATGATTATAGGGTGTGATGATAAAGATTATACGGCGCCGGTATCTACATTACAAGTTGTAGAAGCCAGTTTGAATATCCAAGCTACAGGTGGAGATGCATCTGTGGATTTTCTTACAGACAAGGTTGTTACGGCTGAGTTAGAATCAGATTGGTGCCTTTTGAAAGAAGTGAATAAAAATAAGATATTGCTTCGTGTGTTGCCTAATTATGGGTATTCAAGCCGAACGGCCCAATTAAAGGTTTCAGATGGAACTGAAAGTAAAAATTTTACGATCAATCAAGAAGGTGCTGTTTTGATTTATGAAGAAGATGATTGGATTTTAAGGGCTACTGATGCGACGACTGAATTACCTATAAAATTATATGGCTCGTTTGATTGTATGGTAAATATTCCTGAACAAGCTAAAAGCTGGCTTTCATTCGAGAGGGATACTGATGGCAAAGGTGGTAAATTTATTGTAGCAGAGAATACCACAGGTGAGATACGCGGAGCAATAGTACGTGTTGTTTCAGGTGAGCGACAGATGGCTTATCAGGTCTTACAGAGTGATATTGATAATTATTTAGGAACGTGGAATGGGCAATTTAATGATGGTACCCGTGTTTATACTCCGTCTGGAGTGACTATAACTAAAGATACTGATGGCAATTATGTGGTATCCAATCTATTCTCCAGTTTAGGCTTTAATTTCACGATAAAAGGATATGCTGTAGGTAATGAAATAGTTTTTGAAGCAGGACAATATTTGGGTACAGATGGAACTAATTATTATGGGTTTAGTGTGATAAGTGCAGATAGTAGGTTTATTGAAGATTCATCCGGTACGATTTCGTTGGGGCCTGTTATGTTAAAGAATGGTAGTGTAGCTATTGGATTTATCGGAATTAAGGAAACGGACCCTATTGGTTTTGGCTTGATGGCATATATGGATGAGTATATGGATGAGGCTTATAGTTATAAAGCGATTTTGGATTGTGTATTGTATAAATAGTGTTTAACATAAAAAGAAGCGAACATGAAAAAATTATTATTTTTATTAGGATGTATGGCTGTGCTGTTTGTGGGAATCGGCATGGCAAGTTGCAGTGACGACAAAAATGAACCTACTGAGGTTAAACCGGATGACAAAGACGATGATAAGGATGATGACAAAGATGATGATAAAAAAGATGGAACGTCTTTTACAGCTATGTTGTCTGCTGATATGGGAGTTGCATGGAATAAGGATGTGAAGTTGGGCGCTTTTTCAGGTGATGTGGTTGAATCACTTACATATTCTTCTGTGGCGAATGATGGAAAGGCATTATTTAAAACGACAAAGCCTATGATAGGTAACGTATATCTTTGTTATCCATATGTTGAGACTGTAGGTAAGGATGCCAGTAAGTTGAAAATTAATGTACCAGCTGTCCAAAATCAAGGTACGGAATATTCATTCTTTTATGGAAGTCAGACCATTGTAGAAGCGACCCCGGCACATTTTGATTTGAAAAGTACTTTTGCAGTGTTGGAATTAAGTATTTCTACGAATAGTTATGGCGTAGGAAATGCTCTCTCGGAAATTACGGTTTCAGCAACTGATGCAAAATTGACCGGTGATTTTGATGTGGATTTGACGGTAAGTAATGTTGTCGCTAAGGTAAATGAAGCTTATATATATGGCAATGCTGCTACATTAAAAATGTCAGGTGACGCAGCCATATTGAAGGCTGATGCTCCGGTGAAAGCAAGAATTGTTATTAATCCGGACCAATTAGAAGGAAAAGATTTGAGTATTGTAGTCAAGATGGGTGAAGATTCTTGGTCGTTTACGGAAGCCGGACGTAATTTTTTGGCTAATAAAGTATATCCTATTACTCTATCCATAAATGCTCCAGCTGTAAACCTGAATCGTACGGAAAGGGGTATGGAATATGCAAATTGTTATATGGTTAATCAACCAAATACTCTTTATAAATTTGATGCCAAAGTACAGGGAAACGGGAAAGCTACTGCTGGTATTACTCCACAAGCGATTGAACCTAAGTCTGTCTTTGTGGTTTGGGAATCAACAACAGCCAAGGGAGGTGTAATTAAGGATGTGCAATTATCTACAGATGGCTTTGTTACGTTTAGCACTTCTGATCAGATTGGTGGTAATGCTTTGATAGCTGTAACAGACGGAGTACCAACTGAAGAATTAACGTATGGGAAAATATTATGGAGTTGGCATATTTGGGGAACGGACTATGTATTATCCAATGATAAAAAGATAACGACTACCGAAAATAATGAATTCTATTTTATGGATATTAATTTAGGTGCGTTGAAAGTAGAGCCCGATGTCAATGGTAATGGATTAAAATATCAATGGGGACGTAAGGACCCATTTTATAATGATGGAATTCCTTCGTCAGGTGTAGTAATAGGAAATGTTACTAATTATTGGTATGATCAATGCTGGGGAGCGGATGCTTTTACTCCAGAAGTGGATAACAATGAGTCTGTTATTGCTACAATCAATTATCCTACTATTTTCTTTAAAGGTGCTGCGGGATACGGTTCAACTCAAGATTGGTATGGAAATAATGCTACTAATGATGCTTTATGGGGTAATGTAGAAGGTGCCTTAGGTACAAAATCTATTTATGACCCATGTCCTGTAGGATACAGGGTGCCACCTAAAGCTGCATATATAGATTTTAAAAAACCGGTAGATGTGACTTATGCTGATGGTTGGTCTTTCCCATTAGGTGATAAAAAATCTTTTTTCCCCGCTACAAGTTACTTAATCTTTTCTACAGGAATTTATTCTCAAGGTACATGGCAGGGATTAACGAGCAGTTATTGGACATCAACGCCAGCTGATAATAATGTTGTAATACTGAAACTTGAAAGTACTGCTGTTATGCTTAACAATTATGGTGCTCGTGCCCAAGGATCAGCTGTTCGTTGTATTCGTGAACAATAATATTGTAACAAAAGAGACATGTTTTCTGTAAAATAATATATATGATAAAGAAAATACATAGTTTATTAGTTCTACTATTGGCACTAACTTTATTGGTAGGTTGCTCTGATGATGACGGTATAGGTGCTACGACAAGTGGTACCATACTGAAACAAGCATTAGCTCTGCCGGAAAGTTATGGATATATTGGCGGGAACTTTGAACTTTATTATTATGTGGAGAATGCTATAGAAGGGCAAGATGTAGTTGTTACTTCCAGTGAAGATAGTTGGCTTCATATTGGTTCTGCAGCTGATGGTAAGGTACAATTTTCTGTAGATTTAAATCAGACAATGCAGTCGCGCGAGGGTACTATAACTATAAAATATGCAGATGCGGAACCTTTAAATGTAAAGGTCGTACAACGAGAGATGGTCTCTTTTACAGTGAATGTTTCTGCTATTACACGTACATCTGCCCACTG
This sequence comes from Bacteroides clarus, assembly GCF_015555825.1. NCBI lineage: Bacteria > Pseudomonadati > Bacteroidota > Bacteroidia > Bacteroidales > Bacteroidaceae > Bacteroides > Bacteroides clarus. The sequence continues at coordinate 67,826 of NZ_JADNLF010000002.1, forward strand.
TGAAATTGTTACATCTGATGCAGAGAGTCCTTATTTTGTTTCTTATTTAAAGAAATCAATTATTGAGTCAAGCTTGGTAGATGAAGCGGGAAAAGTAGCTTTTTTGCAAGATTATACTCGTTTATTGAAAGAGCAGGCTGAATTAACAGGTGTCGCATTGAAAGAACTGTTACAAACAGGTAATAAGATAGCTGAATATATTACTTTGGAGGAAGATACGGATTATGTAATATTTATTTTTGGAATGACCGAGGATGGAATTGTTACTACTCCTTTAATGACAACTGAATTTAAGACAGATACTTTCCGGGTTGTTGATGATTGCACTTTCACATTTGAGATTTCTAATATGAAAGTTTCTGCTTATGGAATCAATTTTGATACCAAGATTACCCCCTCTAGTCGAACAACTCGTTGGTATGCAAATATCTTACCAACAGCTTATTTGTCTGTAGGTACCAAAGAAGAATGGGCAGATGCTTTCATTGAGATGGAAAGTGAATATGATGACATTGATTGGACGGTACTAGGTAAGGGTTTACATGTCGGAACAGCTATATTGAATACTTATGTAGATATGTTTGCGGATGTTGTTCCTGATACTGAGTATGTGGTACTTGCTTTTGGTATTGATAAGGATGGAGTACGTACAACTGAGGTTTCTGTCTCAGATCCTGTAACAACGCCTTCTGTTACAGTAAATATTTCATCAATAAAACTTTCGAAAGTGATACCCGGTAAATTACGAGTTGTGAAATTGAATAAATAATATAATTCTCAATTAAAGTAAAAGTCAATTATAAATTTGTGAAAACGAGTATTTGATATTTTAATTCTCTCTAACAAGTACAAGACCGTTACTACATAATCTTTTAGTAGCGGTCTTTTTTGTGCCATTTCACATACTGTTTTAATTCACGTCAATGTTCTCCACAAAGTTTTCCAGTGTGAAACTTTCTGTTCCACCTGAAAAAACTTTTAGTTTCAACCTGTGAATAACCTTATCGTTTATTCCTTTATCTTAGCAAGTATGTACAGAAAAGCCCGTATCAGCACGCTTGTATCGGAAAAAATAACACTTCTTTAGGAAATATGAAGAATAACCATTACTTTTGTTGCAAATAGTTAGTCTTGAATAATTAATAAGAGCGAATAATTAATACGAGCGAGATATGAAAGAACTGGATTGGGCTAATCTGCCGTTCGGCTATATGAAGACAGATTACAATGTGAGAATTTACTATCGTAACGAACAGTGGGGCGCATTGGAAGTATGTAGCGAGGAAACTATTCCTATGCACATGGCTGCTACTTGTCTGCACTATGGTCAGGAAGCATTTGAAGGCTTGAAAGCATTCCGTGGCAAAGACGGTAAGGTGCGTATTTTCCGTTTGGAAGAAAATGCGGCGCGTTTGCAGTCTACCTGTCGTGGTATCTTGATGCCTGAGTTGCCGACAGAACGTTTTAAAGAAGCTATTCTTAAAGTCGTGAAGCTGAATGAACGCTTTATTCCGCCTTACGAATCGGGAGCTTCCCTGTATATCCGTCCGTTACTGATTGGTACGGGAGCGCAGGTTGGCGTGCATCCGGCAAATGAATATCTGTTTGTTGTATTCGTAACGCCGGTAGGGCCTTACTTCAAGGGCGGGTTCTCAACCAATCCGTACGTTATTATCCGTGAGTTCGACCGTGCTGCGCCTCTGGGCACAGGTATCTATAAGGTAGGCGGTAATTACGCGGCCAGCTTGCGTGCCAATAAGAAAGCGCACGATTTAGGCTATGCTTGCGAGTTCTATCTGGACGCCAAAGAAAAGAAATACATCGACGAATGCGGTGCGGCCAATTTCTTTGGTATCAAAGACAATACATATATCACTCCGAAGTCCACTTCTATCCTTCCGTCCATCACCAACAAGAGCTTGATGCAGTTGGCTGAGGATATGGGTATGAAAGTAGAACGTCGTCCGGTTCCGGAAGAAGAACTGCTGACTTTCGAGGAAGCGGGCGCTTGCGGTACGGCTGCGGTTATCAGTCCGATTGAACGCATTGACGATGTAGAAAACGGTAAGTCGTACGTGATTGCCAAAGATGGAAAACCGGGACCTGTTTGTACGAAGTTGTACAATAAGTTGCGTGCTATTCAATACGGTGACGAGCCCGATACGCATGGTTGGGTAACTATCGTAGAATAACGCATGAGTATAAAGATTACAACCCTTGTCGAGAATTCGGTTTACGGCAAAGGATTACAGGGAGAGCATGGGCTTTCCCTGCTTGTTGATACGGGTGGGCATCGTCTGTTGTTTGATACCGGGGCATCCGACCTTTTTATACGTAATGCCCGGATGCTCGGGATTGATTTGAAGGATGTGGATTTCTTGGTACTGTCGCATGGACATCGTGACCATACAGGCGGTCTGCATCACTTTCTTCAGGTGAATCAAAAGGCTGAAGTAGTCTGCAAGAAAGAGCTTTTTATTCCGAAGTTCAAGGAAGAGCGTGAAAACGGCGTGATGCATCCTGACGCTTTGGATAGCACCCGTTTCCGTTTTGTGGATGAAGTCACCGAATTGTGTCCCGGCGTATTCGTTTTTCCCCGGTTGGCTATTGCGGATGAAGAAGATACGCATTTTGAACACTTCTTCACTTTGGCGGGAGGGAACAAACAGGCTGATACTTTTACGGATGAATTGGCATTGGTACTGAAACAAGGTGATGAAGTGTCTGTTTTGAGTGCCTGCTCGCATCGGGGAATTACGAATATCATCCGCGTAGTGCAGGAACATTTTCCGCAGACCTCGTTGAAACTGGTATTGGGTGGTTTTCATATCCGCAATACTGCAAAAGAGAAATTTGATGTGATAGCCCGTTTCTTTGAAAACCATTTGCCTCAAAGGCTGGGAGTTTGTCATTGTACGGGCATTGATAAATACGCATTGTTTCATCAATGCTTTGGCGACCGGGCTTTTTATAACTATACCGGTCGGGTAGAAATACTTTAATACATACGAATGGGAAAGAATAAGTTAGAGAAGTTTGCCGATATGGCGAGTTATCCGCATGTTTTTGAATATCCGTACTCGGCAGTGGACAACGTTCCGTTTGACATGAAAGGAAACTGGCACCGACAGTTTTTCAAAAACGACAATCCGATTGTACTGGAACTGGGTTGCGGTCGTGGAGAATACACAGTAGGACTGGGACGTATGTTCCCCGACAAAAATTTCATCGGCGTGGATATAAAAGGGGCGCGTATGTGGACGGGAGCTACCGAATCTTTGGAATCGGGTATGAAGAACGTCGCCTTCCTGCGTACCAACATTGAAATCATAGACCGCTTCTTCGCACCGGGTGAAGTGAGCGAGATATGGCTTACATTCTCAGACCCGCAGATGAAAAAAGCGACCAAGCGCCTTACATCCACTTATTTTATGGAACGCTACCGTAAGTTTCTGAAAGACGGCGGCACTATCCATGTCAAGACCGACAGCAACTTCATGTTCACCTATACCAAATATATGATAGAGAAGAACGGATTTCCTGTTGAGTTTGTCACCGACGACCTCTATCATTCCGGTTTGGTGGATGATATTCTCGGCATTCGCACCTATTATGAACAACAGTGGCTCGACCGCGGTTTAACCATAAAATACGTCAAGTTCAGGCTTCCCCGATGTGGCGGACTGCAAGAACCCGATATCGAAATAGAGTTGGACGAGTACCGCAGCTACAATCGCAGCAAACGCAGCGGTCTCCAAACCGGTAAATAAACAGTGGCTATCAAATAGTAAACAGTAAATAGTAAAATAGTAAATAACATGACTCTTTATCCTAAATTGATTTTGGATGCACTGGCAACGGTGCGTTATCCCGGCAACAAGAAGAATCTTGTTGAGGCCGAAATGGTTGCCGACAATTTGCGTATTGACGGGATGAAAATTAGTTTCTCACTGATTTTTGAGAAACCGACCGATCCTTTTATGAAGTCAATGGTAAAGGCTGCCGAAACAGCAATACATACCTATGTCTCACCGGAAGTGGAAGTGACGATTACCACGGAAAGCCGTCAGGCTGCACGGCCGGAAGTTGGTAAATTGCTGCCGCAGGTAAAAAATATAATCGGTGTGTCTTCCGGTAAGGGCGGTGTAGGCAAGTCGACCGTATCGGCCAACCTGGCGGTTTCTTTGGCTAAGCTGGGCTATAAAGTAGGTTTGTTGGATGCCGATATCTTCGGACCGTCCATGCCCAAGATGTTCCAGGTGGAAGATGCCCGTCCGTATGCGGAGAATATCGGCGGACGTGACTTGATTGTGCCTATTGAAAAATACGGTATCAAACTGCTGTCCATCGGTTTCTTTGTAGATCCCGACCAGGCTACTCTGTGGCGTGGCGGTATGGCAAGCAATGCTTTGAAACAGTTGATTGCCGATGCCGACTGGGGCGAATTGGACTATTTCCTGATAGACCTTCCGCCCGGAACCAGTGATATTCACCTTACCGTAGTGCAGACGCTTGCCATGACCGGGGCTGTTGTTGTCAGCACGCCGCAAGCCGTGGCTTTGGCAGACGCCCGTAAGGGTATCAATATGTTTACGAATGATAAGGTGAACGTGCCTATTCTCGGTCTGGTAGAAAATATGGCTTGGTTTACTCCTGCCGAACTTCCGGAGAATAAGTATTACATTTTCGGTAAAGAGGGAGCCAAGAGTCTCGCAGAGGAAATGAATGTTCCTTTATTGGGGCAGATTCCTATCGTGCAAAGCATCTGTGAGAGTGGTGACAAGGGAACTCCCGTCGCTTTGGATGAAAATACGGTGACAGGACGCGCTTTCTTGCAACTGGCTGCCGCTGTGGTACGTCAGGTAGACCACCGGAATATGGAAATGGCGCCCACCAAGATTGTAGAGACACATAAATAGAAAGATACCCGTATTATTTACTTTAAATTTGAGAAGCATGAAAAGTTTAAAGGTATTATTGTTGGGCATGTGCGTCGCATTGTGCGCATGTTCATCGCAGACATCCACTGTGCAGACAAACGACAAGGGAACTCAATGGCAATGGGAAAACGGAACGATTGTTGTTGAAACTCCCCAACGTCCGGCAGACCAGAAAAGCGTGATAGGATTGGCGCTTCCTAAAATGGAAGTGGTGCGTGTGGGATTTGTAGGTCTGGGAATGCGTGGTCCCGGAGCGGTAGAGCGTTTTACCCATATTCCCGGAACGCAAGTAGTGGCGCTTTGCGATTACGAACAGGAGCGTGCGGAGAAGTGCCAGAAATATTTAGAGCAGGCTTCTATGCCGAAAGCTGCCGTATATTCCGGCGAAAAGGGATACGAGGAACTTTGCAAGCGCGATGATATCGATTTGGTTTATATCGCTACCGACTGGTTGCATCATTTTCCCGTAGCCATGTGTGCTATGGAGAACGGGAAGAATGTGGCTATCGAAGTTCCTTCCGCAATGAATCTGAAAGAGTGCTGGGACTTGATTGACATGAGCGAAAAGACTCGCAAGCACTGTATGATTTTGGAGAACTGCTGTTACGACTGGTTTGAAATGAATACGCTGAACATGGCGCAGCACGGGGTGTTCGGTGAAGTGATTCGTGCGCAAGGCGCTTATATCCACAACCTGAGTCCGTTCTGGAACCATTATTGGAAAAATGGCGAGGGTGATAAGTTGGGCTGGCGTCTGGATTATAACATGAGGCATCGCGGTGACGTGTATGCCACTCATGGTCTTGGCCCTGTTGCGCAGGCTCTTGATATCCACCGCGGTGATCGTATGCAAACGTTAGTCGCCATGGATACTAAATCGGTAGTGGGAAAGTCTTTGGTTGAGGCAAGAACCGACTCCGCTTGCAATAATTTCCGTAACGGCGATCATACCACGACACTGATTCGTACCGCTAACGGTAAAGTGATTGAAATACAGCATAATGTAATGACTCCCCAGCCATACAACCGTCTGTATCAGCTGACCGGTTCAAAGGGATTTGCCAATAAATATCCCGTAGAAGGATATGCGCTTGATGCCGACCAACTGACCGCTTCGGGGGTAGAGCCTAAAGTAGACGACCTGAATTCGCATGGTTTCTTACCGGAGGCGGAGATGGAAGCGCTTGTCGCTAAATACCAACATCCTATTTTGAAGAAATACGGTGACATGGCAAAAGAAGTTGGCGGTCATGGTGGCATGGATTTTATCATGGACAGCCGTCTGGTTTATTGCCTGCAAAACGGTCTGCCTTTGGATATGGATGTATACGATTTGGCGGAGTGGTGCTGTCTGGCGGAATTAGGTGAGCTTTCTATGGATAATAATTGTGCTCCGGTAGCGTTCCCCGACTTTACCCGTGGCGAGTGGAATGTTGTGAAAGGGTATAAGCACGCTTATGCAAGTCCCGAAGATGAAGCTGCCGCTATGGAAAAGGCAAAAGCGTTTACTGCCAAACTGAAAGAGCAGGGGGCTAAAGAATGGGCGCAAGCTGAGAAGAAATAATACTTTTCGCTGGTAACAGGTGGTCTTTGGAACCCGACCTGTCAGATGATAAAGAGGTGTATTAAAAAACGAACGTTCCGATTAAGGTTGTTTTGTTTTGTAATACACCTCTTTATATATGTCCTTGTTTTAATCGGTCACTTTTAACAGTTCCTCTTTCATCTTTTCAACACCGGGAAAACCGGTTTGCTTGAATTTGATATCTCCCTTACGGTCGATAATCAAATAGGTAGGGACGCCTCTGATTCCGAAGCTTTTACTTAGATATTCCCATTGCGCGTTTGTCAGACGGTAGTGCTCTCCATGAATGTCGGGAATCATGTTTTCCCATGTCTTCTGTGGAGAAATTTCGCCTGTGATATACAGATAGACAATATCCTTATCTTTCAATTCTTCTTTCATGGGAGCCATTACTTTGTTCGCCATGCGGCAAGGACCGCACCAGGTTGCCCAGAAGTCTACTAAAAGTACCTTACCTTTGAATTTGCCGATAATGGAGGGAAATAAATCCTCATTACTTACTTCGCCTGCCTCGTTGATGGTAAAACCTGATTTTTTCTTATTGTTCTCGAGTAGCTGCAATAACTGTTCGTTGGCTTGTTGCAATGTGCGTTGATAAGCATCGGGCAGAGTGGTGATTTCAACTTTTTGGGTATCGGTCAGCGGAGTAAAGTCTTTTATACTCTGATAGAGCAATGTCGTGCGGGCGATATCGAAAAATACGCCTTTATCGGTCCCCAATCTCCGGGCGTAATCATTTTGGCGGCGTGCCGATACGTTGATTGCGTACAGGTAAGGTTGTACAAGAATAGCTTGTGGGATATTCAGATGTTTCAAGGTTTCGGTGGGAATATAATCTGCCGGTAAACTTTCGTCTAGTTTTTTGAAATAGGCCTCGGATTCATTTCTTTGCAGTTTTTTTTGTTGCAGAGCGGCCTGCGTCAACAGCCAAGGGGCTTGTGTCAATGTTTGGATTATATTCAATTCCTTTTCAAGAGAGAGTAGTTGTTTGGCACTTTGGCTGAGACTGGCATTGTCTATTTTCTGTTGGATATCTTTTGCTTTTTCAAGCATATAGGTTTTGTAGGCTGCTATATCCATGTCCCCAATCTCTTTTATTAGGGTCTGGTAATTAGTTATCATATCGGTGTTGATGCGGTTTCTATTCAACTCCTCGGATAAACCTGCCAGCGGCCCATTGATGTAGACGATTTCACCATAAGGCTTTTTGCTTTTGTGGAAAGTGGATTTTTTTCTGGATATTTCCCGCAAATTGATGTACAGTTCGCTGGTTTGTTCCGGCTCCACAAAAAAGTTTATATCTGTACCAAGAAGATTGATAGTGGCCGCTGTGGTTCCCATTACGGGGAAAGTGATATTAAAGCTTCCGTCTCGTTTGATTTCCGCTTTGATGGGGTCGGCATAACCTTTTGAGGGTTCCGACAGATATAAGGAGAGCTCTTTCATCATGCAGGGACGATAGTCCAACAGCTTCCCTTTTACAGTAGTGTTACCATATTGCACAAGGGGAGCGGGGAGTGCGGCATTTTTATCTATCGGATGAGCTACGGCTTCTTGTGGTAATATTAACTTCGGCAGTTCTTTGCTTTTCAGTTGTATTCCCCAAATACTGAAAGCTCCTTCCACACCTTCCCCTTCTGTAAAGTCGATGGATGTAACTTTGGCTGGCAATGGCGGAAATACCAGTTGAAACTCTGCTTCACCGGATTCCGGCATCCAAAATTGCTTTCCGGGAGTGATGCCTATGCCGGAGCGTAGTAAGTAAGTTTCTCCGTTATTGTCTTGCAGATAACTTTCCGAGGCAATCCGTATCCAGTTTTTGGGACGGTATTTGGCGTAGATATGCAATACGGTGGCTGTGTCGCTAAGTATTATTTTACTTACTTCGATGGAGGTCGTGTTACGTACGCAGAATGGCGGTTCTTCGATAACCCGGTTTTTGGCTTGGACGGTACAACCTATTATCAAGCCGACGATAAGTAATAGTGTTTGTCTCATAATATGTTGGTTTTTTATCAAAAATACGCATGTTTCGCAGAAGTGCAAGTATATGCGAGTTAATTGATGCAAAACGAAAGAAAATCGTATTTTTGCAAGAAACTTTGTATCTTTGGGAAATACTTAACATCATCTATAACATGAAAACAAAATCTTTTCTTTTGTGCCTTGTTCTGGCTGTATCCGCCAATGCACAAGTCGTCTATCACGACGCTTCCGCTTTTCCTCTGTTGGGAAAAGCTACCGAGACAACCCTTACACGTTACGAACGTTTGCCGGATTCTTTACAGAATATCTCCCGTAAGCCTTTATGGGAGTTAGGGCGCAACAGTGCCGGACTTGCTGTACGCTTTCGTTCTAATTCTACCCGGATTGCTGCCAAATGGGATGTATTGCTCGACAGGAATATGAATCACATGACCCCTACGGGTATTAAAGGACTTGATTTATATTGTCTGCAAGACGGGAAGTGGATGTTTGCCGGGAGCGGACGTCCGCAAGGAAAGGTGAATGAGGCGACGATGGTGAAAGATATGCTGCCGGAAGAACGTGAATATCTTTTGTACCTTTCTTTATATGATGGAGTGACTTCTCTTTCTATCGGTGTCGATTCGTTATCTCAAATTAGCGGGCCGGCAGTAGAGTTACCGGTGCGTAAGAAGCCTGTCGTATTTTACGGGACAAGTATTCTGCAGGGAGGTTGCGCTTCCCGTCCGGGTATGGCGCATACCAATATTTTGGAGCGCTGGCTCAATCGGGAGTGTATTAATTTGGGATTTAGCGGTAATGCTTTATTGGATTTAGAGATAGCGCATGTGATAGCGGGTGTGGATGCTTCGGTATTTGTATTGGATTTTGTTCCGAATGCCAGTGTGGAGCAGATAAAGGAACGTGCTGATAAGTTCTATTCTATTATCCGTAGCAAACATCCTGATACGCCCATACTCTTTGTGGAGAATCCTGTATTTACTCATTCCCGTTTTAATGGAACCGCTGCCAAGGAAGTGAAAGATAAGAACGAAACTTTGCATACTGTTTTTCAATCTCTCAAAAAGCGGGGAGAGAAGAATATCTATCTGCTTTCTTCCAAAGATATGATAGGGCATGATGGAGAAGCTACCGTAGACGGTGTTCATTTTACGGATTTAGGTTTTATGCGCTATGCGGAGATGTTGTATCCGGTGTTGAAGAAACATATAAAAACAGAGTAAAGGGAAGTAAATTGTAAAAGTAACTTCTCCCTGTCATTTAAAACGCAGGGAGAGATGTTTATCAAAGCTTAGTATTTCCCTGACATTCGTATATCAAGTTTCTCAGCCTTAAGCTTTCTTCTTGAAAAGTTCTTTCAGGCAAATTGTCTTATTATTAATCAGCGGATGAGCCCAGAACCCGATGAATGTGATATAACCTACGAATACGAGGATAATCAACATACCGGTACGTAATGAAGTTGCATCTGCCAGCATACTGATAATCATCGGACCGCCGGCTCCGCCTACAATCGCCGAACACAGGATACCCGCAAACGAGCCATGATGTTGCGATGCCGAGTTCAGTGCCAGTGAGAATACGATGGAGTACATCATGGAAATGCTGAAACCGATAGCCGGGAAAGCAATGATAGATGCTTCCTTGTTTCCAAAGAGCGCAGTCAGCAATAAGACGATAGTTAATCCGCCTGATATTTGGAGCAGCCGTTTACTGTCAATCAATTTCAACAGTACCATGCCTACCAGGCATCCGGCGGTCATTAATCCCCAGAAATAACTTACAGCTTGCGCACCTTCTACCTGCGGGTTCACTCCGTGATATTGTTCGAGGAATGTACTCATAAAGATGGAAGTTCCCTGTTCCGTGCTGACGTAACAGAAAATACCGAGGAAGAACAACCATACGTATTTCTGCTTGAACAGTGCCAGATAGGAATCTTTTGAACCGCTCTTTTCATCTTCTTTCAACTCGATTTTCGGGAAGCGGGAAACGCTTACGGCAATCAGCATTACCAGCAATAGTAACGTAAATACCCAGTAAAGCGATACCCACGGCAAGTCGGGCGGGGTGATACCTGCCAAGAGGTCGATGAAGAAATTCCGGCCTTCCGTGTATATATCCGGATTAAGTTCGTGAATCAGGTATGTGTATACCAAAGGGCTGAGGAAAGAAGCGATACCGAATACGAATTGGGCTACCTCTGCCACGAACGCGTAGTTCTCTTCTCCGCCTACGACACGCTGTAACGGATTAATAACTGTTTGCAACATGGCCATACCCAAGCCTATGATGAAAGAAGAAGCCAGCAGCACAGGGTATGTGTGCATGCAAGCAAACAACGTTGTTCCGATAAACGGCATCAGGAAGCCCAAAAACAATACCGGTTTCTCGCCGAAGCGGTCAATCATCAGCCCGGCAGGAATAGACATGATAGCATAGGCAATGAAGAAAGAAGTCGGGATGAATCCCGCCATTGCCAGGTCACTCAAATTGAAGTTATGAATAATGTCCGGAATGAGCGGTCCCAGGATATTAGTAATAAACGATATGGTAAACCAGAACGCCATGATTAGCGCCAGCATTCCTAAATTCTTTTTCATACTATTTTGTGTTTAATGAGAAGACCAGTGACGCGGCGCCGATACTTCCAGCTTTATTACCTAAAGATGCAGCCATGATTTGAGTATTCACGGCACAGTCGGCTATGGCATAACGATGTGCTTTTTCGCTGACTTTCCGGATATAGAAGTCACCGGCTTCGGACAGTCCGCCACCTATTACGATGCGTTGCGGGCTGAAGATGTTGATGAACCCGGCGATACCATGTCCCAGAAAATCACAATGCTCGTCCAAACACTCTGTCGCCAGTTCGTTTCCTTCTTTATAAAGGCGTACGATAAGCTCTCCGTTGATGTCTTCACCCGGGAATGAGACACCGGCTTCAGCGGCACGTTTGCTGAAACGGCGTACCAGTGCCGAAGTGGATGCATAATGCTCCAGGCATCCCACGGAACCGCATGCGCAAGGTTCACCATTAGCGATAAGTGGCACATGTCCCAGTTCGGTACCGCGGTTGGCAAAACCGTTGAACAGTTTACCGTCGATAACCACTGCGCCGCCGATACCGGTTCCTACGGTCAGGAACACGACATTCTTTGCACCTTGTCCGGCACCGTACATCGTTTCTCCCAACCCCATCAGGTTGGCGTCATTGCCCATCTGTACAGGCAGGCCGGTTTCCGCTTCAATGCGGTCGGCAAGATTCAGATTCTCCCAACCCTTGATGTTCTCGGCTCCACCCAATACTATGCGGTTCGTTTCGTCCACAATACCGGGAGTACCTATACCTATACCTTCTACCGCTACTCCGAGTTGCAGGGCCGAAGCCATCACCTCTTTGCAGGCGGTTACCAATTGACCGATTACCGCTTCCGCGGATACGTCGGCTTTTGACGGTAACTTCCCTTGAAAGTGAAATACGCCTTCATTATCAATAAGGGCGTATTTCACAGAAGTACCGCCAAGGTCAATTCCTATAGCGTATTTTTTCATAATTATCAAACTCTTTCAGCCCAGATAGGAGAACTCCAAGCCCATTGTCCGTCGCGCTGACGTACACGTACGTAGTAATAATCGGTGTCACGCTGAGGTTCTTTGTCTTCCATGTAGTGTTCTACGGTGAAGCAGCTTTCAGGCATGGCGCGGTTAAAGAGAATAGCTTCGCTCAACCAGCCGATCATGAAGTGAGAGCGGGAACCTTCAAGCAGTTCGCCCAATGTGTGTTCGAACTTCTTGCCGTTGAAGTCTGCGGTAAGTATTCCGTCTTTCGGCATTTCCAGGTCGAGGATTACCGCCTGCATGGCTGCGGTGGTCGTATTCGGGTTCTTGCTGCTGTACAAATCCAGTTCCGTTTCTTTCTCGCCCACGGAGAGAATACGATTTACATGTGTCTTGAACTCGTGTTCGCCCTCTTGAGGAGAAGTGAAGGCTGCGCCACGGAAGCAAGGAGTAACGCTTACGATACGGCCCTTGTTTACCGACAGCTTACCTTGCCAGTGTACGTACTTTTCTTCGCGGTTCCAACCGAAATCAACTTTTACTTTGCAACGGACGGTATCGCTTTCCGGTGCAACCGGAGTTAACGGGCCGTTCATGCGGGCCAATATCTGACCGTTTTTAACAATGTCTACATAATCGATGCAGCTTTCGCCGGTTACATTCAAGTAGATACGACGGCTGTTGCCACGGACAACATCACCCATGAAAGCGTCATTAAGACGGAAATCGATTATTATTTTATCACCGGTGGCGGCGCATACGTGGCGGGTACGAAGAGCTTCCCAGATAGCGTCACGAGTCAATGACGGAGCCAGAACACCGATACGTCCGTCACCGTAGCTGCCCGGATAACCGGAGTGCTGGTCGGTAGAAGCCATGATACCGAATTTGTGGCCTTGATCCAGACCGTATTGGATAGTGCCTTCCCATTGGCGGGGACCCATATCGTGCAGATACGGATAATCGCCCTGGTCGCTTTCTGCCAAACCGTGGCGGGAATACATTTCGACGAACGGAGTAATATCTCCTTCGGTGAAGCATTTCCAGTTGTAGCCGCGATAACCGCCCTGATAACCCATGTGGTGCGGAGTGACGAATACTTTATGTCCTTTGGCTTTCTCTTTCCAGTCTTCGATGGAAGTACATTCCACAAGCGGTGCGTCCAAATCATAGTTCAGCGCTACGTGGTCGCCATGTTCCATACTGTGTGCCTCGTATCCTACGAAAGTAAGGAATTCGCCTTCCTTATTGTATTCGTTGGTCATCTTTACATATTTCTCATAACCGCCTTCGCGCAAACGCTTGAAAGCTCCGGTATGATAGTCGATTACCCATTTCAGACGGGGATCGTTTGCACCCGGAATATCCGGCCACATAGCGTGGGGAGTTACGCTGACAAAGTCCAACTGGCCTTTGGCCGCTTCAAAAGCATCGCGCATATCGCCGTGTCCGTAAGTAATGTTACAGTGGTTATGTAAGTCACCCCAGAATACTTTAAGGTTACTTGCCGTCGGCATAATTTTCTTTGCTTCTTTGCTTCCTGCTACGCAAGAGCCGAGCAGGCTTCCTGAAGCTGCCAGTCCGAGAAAAGACCAGCCTGTGTTTTTTAGAAAACTTCTTCTATCCATGATAATAAATTTAATGGTTTTATCTGTTTTTCATCAATCTTCTGTCACCCTTGAAAAGCTCGTTTACTTTTTCGTCGGGGTCATTGTCATTGTATTGCTTTTGAGTGTCTTGCAGCAGTTGCATCAGCTCTTTCTGTTTTTCAGCGTATTCCGGTTTACCGAACACATTGTTCATTTCGCGCGGATCGGCTTTCATATCATACATTTCCCATTCGTCGATGTCGTTATAGAAATGAATCAGTTTGAAGTCCTGTGTGCGAATACCGTAATGACGTTTCACCGAGTGCTCTGCGGGATACTCGTAATAATGATAGTAGGCAGCTTTACGCCAGTCGGCGGGAGTCTTGCCTTCATTCTCCAATACGGGTTTCATGGAAGTTCCCTGAATATCCGATGGAATTTCCACTCCGGCAAAGTCGAGGAAAGTAGGAGCGAAGTCCACATTCATACAGATTGCGTTACTTGTGCTGCCGGCTTTAATGGCTTTGGGGTAACGGATGATGAGCGGCATACGCTGGCATTCCTCATACATGAAGCGTTTGTCGAACCAACCGTGCTCGCCGAGGAAGAATCCCTGGTCGGAAGTGTAGACAATGATTGTATTATCCAGCTCGCCAATCTTTTCAAGATAGTTCAAAAGGCGGCCGATATTTTCGTCTACTGACAGTACGGTAGCCAGATAGTCGCGCATATATTGCTGATACTTCCAGCTGACTAACGCTTTACCTTTCAAGTTGCCCTTGCGATATTCGGCAATGCGTTGCGCATACACTGAATCCCATTTGTCCTGTACATCGGCAGGCATACGCTTGTACACACTGTAAAGCCTGTTGGTGGTATCTTTCAGCATTTCTTCACGAGTCAGCAACTTCAAATCCCAGTCGTTGGTCAGGGTATGTTCGATGGACATATCCTGTTCGCGGGCGGCTCTGCCGCGTCCTTCATAATCGTCAAACAGATTGGCGGGTTCCGGGAATGTAGTATTGTTGAATATACCCAGATGGCGTGGGGCAGGCATCCAGTTGCGGTGCGGAGCTTTCTGATGATACATCATGCAGAACGGTTTGTTCTTGTCCCTGCCTTCGAGGAATTTGATAGCCTTATCTGTAATGATGTCCGTGGCATAACCTTTCTCTACGATATGTTTGCCATCTTCCCAGAAATCGGGATCGTAATAATCTCCCTGTTCGTGCTGGCCACTGAGAATACTCCAATGGTCAAAACCTTGCGGTTCGCTGATAAGGTGCCATTTACCAATCATGGCCGTTTGATACCCGGCTTGCTGAAGCAGTTTCGGGAATGTTTGCTGGTCGCCGTTGAAGGTACTCGCATTATCCGTAAAACCGTTTTCGTGGCTGAACTTACCGGTAAGGACACATGCGCGTGACGGGCCTGAAAGAGCATTGACAGCGTAACAGTTATCCATGCGGATGCCCTCATTGGCTATACGGTCCATATTGGGAGTTTGCAGGAGGTTACCACCGTAACAAGACATGGCTTGTGTGGTATGGTCATCCGTCATCATGAAGATAATGTTCGGACGCTTGGGCTCTTCTTTTTTCTGGCTGGCGCAAGAAGCAAGACTTAATGTCGCTAACGGAAGAAGCAGGTTGGGGAGATTGTTTTTCATAATTGGATTGATTTGTTATAATCCTTTGGTAAATAAGTAAGTGTTGAAAATTAGTTTATACCAGATAGTATAAACTAATTTTCAGTATTATTATAATTTGTAATTTAGAGACTGTTTCTTACCGTTTACTTTCACCTCTACTTCCAGTCCGTTTTCATTGAATGCTTTGTTTTTGAACTTGGCAGATAATTTGGGGGCATCTGCACTGTTCTTAATCGGACAGATAACGGTAATGTAACGTACGGCATCTTCGCTGTCTTTCTTTGCGTTGAACGATACATTCATACGGTTGTAGCGTTTGCGGTAAGCGGTTGAACACCAGCCCGGCTCTTTCTTCATAGTCATACCTTCGGGACCGAAGCACTGCAGTTTCATGTTGCTTCCTTCTTCAAACTGAGTAACGAAAGTCATGTCTTCGCGGCTGTTGGCGATTTTGCCTTTCGGCATCTGATAGTGTAGGTTGATAGAACCCTTCTGGCTTCCTACCATTTCGTCTACAATTACGAAGTAGCTGTTGTCTACGAAGAATACGGAACGACGGTGTTTCAAGTTTTTGTAGCTCGGGTTTTCGGTAACCAATATCTGTACATTACCTTCCGGCTGCCACAGTTTGGTTACAGATTCAGTCTGATCCAGATTCTTGTTGTTCAAGGTTACGGTGTTGTGTACGCAAGTCTGACGGTGCCAGTTACGTTGTTCCATTACTTCTCCTTCACCGGCGTATACATAAGAACCGGAATCGGGGAACAGGTTCTTACCGTTGAACCAGAGTTCGAAAGTACCGTTATCCGGTTGGCAGTGCCAGAAAGCTTTCGGGCCGGCCTTTACAACCATTTGTGTGGCATCCGTTCCCCAAGAGTTACGGAATACGAAGAAACCGGATTTCAAGAAACCTTTAGAGAGATATTCGGGCAATGTACCTTCTTTACCATCGGTTGCCAGATACTTGATGAACTGGTTCTTCGGGAACATCTTGCTCCAGCTACGGTAGTTCTTCAGCATTTCTTTCTTATTGGTCAGCTTAGCATCGCTGAAGCACGGGTTGGTATAGTCAGGGAAAGAAATGTTGGCATAGAATACAATCATGTTTTCAATTGTATTCAGGTATTCTTGCGGGAACTCGTTGCGGAAACCGTTCAAGTCGGCAATGTTCAATGCTTTACAGAAGATATTGATGGCAGCGAGGTGATAATGCGGGTCAAGCTCGAACTGTCCGCCGTCATTGTATACCTGTACATTGATTTCACGGTTCATGATGTCGATACCGCTCTTTCTCCAGGCAGCTGCTTCTTTGAATTCGGGGAAGAAAGCTCCGGCATAAATCATACGCTGTGCTTCGAACAGCAGGTGATTACCTTGCTTGGAATAATTACCCAATATATGTATGGCATGTTTGTGATAGTTTACCAGGAACTCAGTCAGGAACTCCGGTGTGAAAGAGGGAGACGGGAGGAACAACTGGAACTGTGAGGTCTGGTCTTGCAGACGGTTGCTCACTTCCAGCGGACGCCATGCGAAGCGTACATTCTCTGCGTCATCTTTCAGTTGGGTATTGCCTGTCAGTTCATATTCGTTCTTGTTTATCTTCACCAACGGGTTTTTCTTAATCCAGTCAATGTATTGCTTCGTCCATTCGGCGGCATATTTTTCGTCACCGCTTACACGATAAGCCTTACCCATGGGAGTAAACCATTTGTGGCGGTGCAACTGCCAGCGCAATTCGTTATCTTTCACCGGCCAGTATCTCCAGTCGATGTCTTCACCGTAATTGAATGACGGTTGATAACCTTTGTGAGCAAAGAATGTATGCTGTAGAGCATCATCCGCCATTTTCTGGTCATCTTTGCTGATAGTCACTTTCTTAAGGTTGATGTCCGGAGTTTTCACGTTGGTACGTGCGCGGTAGTAGTCGAGTAATGCTTTGGCCGCATCGGCGTCTTTGCCTTCCTGATGCAAAGTCTTTACTTTCTCCAATCCGGGATAGTCCAGATTAAGGAGCGAGAATACCTCAGTCTTCAGTTCCTGGGCATTTGCTTTTCCAACGAAGCAAGCAAGGGCCAGCAGGACAATATATTTGAAAGTCTTATTCATAATGTTTGTCGATTTATAGTTCAGGTATTAGAGATTTTTATAGCTGATGCCTTTCAAATCCATGAAACGCTTCAAAGCTTCCATATAGTAGTAGTCCGCATAGTTCAGCGGAGTATCGATTTCCGAACCGTTAGGCAATGAACCGGTAGAGTGCATAAGGATGAATCCCTGGTTGTCGCCAACCTTTGCCAGATAAGCGTCGCTTGACAGGCTCTTCAATATTTTCTCTGCGTAGTCCAGATATTTCTTTCCGTCGGGTACCATCGTGCTCAGCTCTATCAGGGCGGAAGCGGTTACTGAAGCGGCAGATGCGTCACGCGGAGTTTCCTCGGTTACGGGAGCGTCATAGTCCCAGTAAGGAATAGCGTCGTCAGTCTTAACGCGATCCATAATCATGTCAGCCACTTTTACGGCGAAGTTCAGGAAAGTAGTGTCTTGTGTTTCGCGATAGCAAGCAGTATAGCCGTATACAGCCCATGCTTGTCCGCGTGCCCATGAAGAGTCGTCGTTCTTGCCTTGGAATGTTTGTTTCTTTTCTACCGTACCATCGTTGTTGTAGCTGACTACGTGCCAGCAAGTATAGTCGGGGCGGAAGTGGTTGTTCATGGTAGTCATTGCGTGTCTGACGGCAATATCCTTATAAGAGTTGTTACCGGTTGCTTTGGCTACATTGAACAGGAGATCCAGGTTCATCATATTGTCGATGATAACGGGGAAGTTCCAGGTTCCGAAGTCCCATGAACGGATAGCTGAAATGGAGTCATTGAAACGTCCGCACAAGTTGTCGGCGGTTTCTTTCATTACGGCTGCAATGGTATCGTTAGGAGCCAGACGCTCTGCATTACCATAGCTGCAATTTACCATGAAGCCCAAGTCGTGCGTACCGGTGTAGTAACGAACGGGGTTCAGCAGGTTAGTATATTGAATAGCCCATGTTTTCAGTGTATCGTTGCCCGTCAATTCGTAAGCATACCATAAAGAGCCCGGGTAGAAACCGCTGGTCCAGTCATAAACGCTGCATAGGCGGCGTTTTCCCAGTTGGTCGGCTGCGGGGTGCGCGCGTAAAGAATCTTTGAAGGTTTCTTCACCTCTTTCTAATTGGCGGCACAGGAAGTCCATGTCATAGCCTGTGCGAATAGAACGCGGCAACATATTAGTGGATGAGATTTCTTCTGCGGTTAATGTTAATTGTGCAGAAGCTACGTCCAGGCCTTTTTTAATCCAACTGTAGTCTTCCTTAGGCTGTGTCTGGCATGATGCAAAAGTCAGCGCACCCAAAGCTAAGAGAACAAGTTTTTTTTTCATGTTATTCGTTTTTAATGTAATTGATTTTAGTAGGTTTTGTAACGAAAGCAAAGCTAACGGATTTTTTATAGTTTTTGTAGTAAGAATGTTGAAAAGGCAATTAATCCGCGTTCTTCGAATGTCACTTTTGTTGAAAAGAGTTTAGATAATCTCCAATATGCCTCGGGTAGGGGCATATTGGAGATATATTTAGGGTGATTGTTACCAACCCGGGTTCTGTTCAAACTGGGTACACAAGTCCATTTCGCGTTGCGGGATGGGCATGAGCTCATGTTTGCCTTCTTTGGTATAGTCGTATACTACGTAGTTGGGAATGGGGTTTTTCGCTTTGTCTATATCGCTGTTGTCCCACCATTCGTTTAAGGCTGTATGGGTCTTTTCAATTGTTTCGAAGTAAATGCCCCAACGTACGAGATCAAGACGGCGATGTCCTTCGAACGCCAGTTCGTAAGCACGTTCTTTTTGAATGGCTTCGCGGAATTGCGCTTGGTCCATACCTTGGGTCAACTTGTAACCGTTGGCACTATTATAACCGCGTTTACGTACTTTTTCGATAGCGGCATACGCGTCTGTTGTCGGACCACCTTTCCATTCGTTCAAAGCTTCCGCATATAGCAACAGTACGTCGGCATATCGCAATACGTACCAGTTTACAGTGGATTTATCATTGTTGACGAACGGTACGCTTTCCATATACTTGTCAATGTCCCACTTGGCTGGTGTATAATTCTGCTTTTCTTTTGCAGATTTTTTTTCATTTAAATCCTTTTCTAAAGCTACATCTTTGGAATCTGTATATTTGCCTGCCAAATAAACATCGCCGAGATACTGTATGCCTGCTTTGTCATCATTATGACCGTGCTTATAGTTGGCGATAGATAAGTCTAATCGCCTGTCGGGGCTTATGCGGTTATCTACATCAACTCCAACGGCTCTTCTCCAGTCAAGGACGAACGAGTGTACTACTTGTACGTTGGCAGCAGTACTTCCGCTTTTGCCGGCTTGAGTTGTAGTTTTCACCCCATTCCATTTGCCGATACGGCCTACAGGATCGCTACCCCCCGAATATGTAGGAGAGTAGAAAGATATTTCAATCAAACTTTCCGTTGGGTCCCAAATGCCATTACAAGTGTTTTTCCACAATTGTTCGTAGTCGTTCAGTAAATCGTGTTTACCTGATTCAACCAAGATACGTGCCGTCTTTGCAGCGGCTTCCCACTTGCTCTCGTCTCTCAAAGGGTATCCTGCCCAAGTAGCGTACACTTTAGCAAGCAAGCCGAGCGCTGCTCCTTTGGAGAAACGATAGTCATTACTGCTGCGGTAATGGTCGTCTGTTGCATACGGCAGTATGTCGCAAGCATACAGCAGGTCTTCTTCGATGAACTTATAGACGTCTACCGGGTCGGCTTGTATCAGTGTCGACGGATGCTGGTGAGACATGGCGGTGTTTGTCATCAAAGGAATATGGCCCCAGCGGCGAACCAACTCAAAGTAGTATAAGGCTCTCAAAGCTCTGGCTTCGGCGATGTAAATGGTGGCCAAATTCTTGTCTGTTTCATTGTATGACTCCATTTTCACGGAAACTCGTTCCAAGAAGTCGTTGGCATTATATATTCCGGAGTAGAGTGATGCCCATGTAGTCTGCACCTCAGCTTGCGAAGCGTAGTAAGCGTTGGTAGGCAAGATACGGAAGTTCTCGGTGGTACTTCCTTCTACTTGTGAAATATCGGTTCCCATGGAGAAGTAGATAGAGAGATGATAGCCATACATACCGTCTTCTACGGTAGTGCGGTATACACCAAGCAATACGTCCTGAGCCTCTTTGGCGTCATTCATATATTTGTTTTTTTCTACTTCGGTACTGCTTTCTTCTTCCAGCGAGCAGGCGGCGGGAAGAAGGCACAAAGCTAAAAATCCTATATAGTATATAAACTTTTTCATATTATCTTTATTTTACGGATTAGAATTGAAGGTCAAGTCCCACTGTAAATACCCGGCTCTTAGGATAAGCACCCCAGTCCAGACCCGGCATCATCGGATTGTTCAGGCTGTTTACTTCGGGGTCGTAGCCGCTGTAGTTGTTCAGGCAGAATAGGTTCTGACCGGTGACATATACGCGGAGACGTGAAGCATGGAATTTATTTGTCCACTTCTTCGGCAAGGTATACCCCAACGTCAAGTTTTTCAAACGCAAGAAAGAACCGTCCTCAACAAAGCGTGAGTATACGTCGTTAGTGATGTAACCTCTTGTGGAAGGAACCAGATTGGAAGCATTCGTTTCGCTCCAACGGTCTGCCACTTCGGCAAGCATGTTACGGCGTCCGCTTCTGGATTGTGTGGCATACAAACGGGTAGCGTTGTAGATGTCGTTGCCATAGTTGAACTGGAACATGAAACTCAAGTCGAAACCTTTGTATTCAAAAGTATTGGTGATACCACCGAACCATTTCGGCATAGCGTTACCAATCACTGTACGGTCATTGGTCGTGATGTCACCGTCACCGTCCTGGTCTTTGTACTTCACTGCACCGGGGCGTGCACCGTTGGCGTCGCCTTTGATGCCGGTGTTGTAACGTGAGTTTTGTGTAATGCCCGGTTTCAATGTCAACTTACCGTCCGTATCGGTATAGAAATCATCGTATTGATAAATACCATCAAATTCATATCCGTAAATCAGACCTAATGATTCGCCCACTTTAGCAATATAGTCATAGCCTGTAAAATTGCTATCAAAGCCGGAACGTGCATACATGTGGCTTGCGCCGTCTGCCAATGCCTTCAGTTCGTTACGGATGAACGAGATGTTGAAATTGGTACTCCATGTAAAGTCTTTAGTCTGTATATTCGTAGAAGATATGCTTAACTCAATACCTCTATTCTGAATTTTACCGATGTTCTGCCATTGCGAAGTAAAGCCAGTGGCTTGTGCCAACGACTGTGCCAACAGCAAGTCTTTAGTATTTTTGATAAAGAAATCTGCGGTAACATTCAAGCGATTATCTAAGAAACCTAAGTCAAGACCTAAATTGACAGAACTAGAACCTTCCCATTTCAAATTGGAATTCTTGAGCTGCTTAGGAGTAAGTACGGTTACAGTATTGTTGCCAAGGCCATACTTAACGTTTGAGTACATATCCAAAGAAAGGTAGTTGCTGATACGGTCGTTACCCACGATACCCCAACCGAAACGCACTTTGAAGTTCGACAGCCATTTGAGGTCTTTCATGAAAGCCTCTTCGGATACACGCCATGCAGCGGAGAATGAGGGGAAGAAACCCCATTTATTCTTGTTGGAGAATACGGTAGAACCATCGGTACGTACCGTAGCCGTCAGCAAGTAGCGGTTGTCATAGTTGTAGTTGGCACGAGCAAAGAAAGAGAGTAATGTCTTGTCGTAATAATCAGTGTTTACTTTACTCGGAGTAGCTCCCAGACCTAAGTTATCGTTACCCAGATTATCGAACGGGAAGTCCATCGCTTCGCCCAACAGATATTCGGAACTTCTGAAAGAAACTTCATGCGCCAACATTACATCATAGTTGTGCTTCTTTACTTTATCTTTCCATGTCAGTGTATTGGTATTGGTCCAGCGTACATCGCGTCCCATTTGTGTACGACCGTAAGGTTTCTGTCCGTTACGGTATGCTTCTTTCGAACCATCGCGGTAGAATATGTCCGTACGGTTATTGGTAGTATTGTAAGAACCACTGGTCTTGAATGTCAGGCCTTTGATGATTTGCCAGTTTATGGATGCATTTGCTGACCACATCTCTGCACGCTTCTCGTTGGTTACTGATTCGGCTTGTTTTACGGGGTTTACCTGTGCGAGGCTCTCGCCGGATGCCAACATTTCGGGGTCGATGGCAGACGCCAGCAGTTCTTCATTTGTCATCTTCAAGCCGCCTGTGGGACGTGCACTCAAGATTTGTGCCAGCATATTGAAACGTCCAGAATCACCTGATGTACCCACACCCTTACGGTTGGTCATTGCATAGTTTACCGTGAGGTTGAAAGACAGTTTCTTGTTGATTTTCTGGTCTAAACGGAATTTGGCGGTAGTTCTGTCGAAACCGCTGTTCTTAAAGATACCGTTTTCTACGTAGCGTGAGAGTGAACCGTTATATTTGGTATTGTCGGTACCGCCCATGATAGTTACGTTATGGTCTTGAGACCAAGTGGGGTTGAATGTTTCGCCTTGCCAATCTACTCCGGTTACGCCGATGTAGTCATCGAGTGATTGATATTTGTAAGGAACTCCTTCTGTTTCATCACCTGTTTTGTAGTAGGTATCTGTGAATTTTGCGTCAACATCGCCTTGCAATCTTGCAAATTCGTACGGAGAAAGCACGTCTAATGTCTTTGAAATCTTACGGTATGTAGCCGAGCCGTTGTAGGTAACGGTTGTTTTGCCTACTTTGGCAGATTTGGTGGTAATCAAAACTACACCGTTGGCGGCACGCGCACCATAGATGGCGGAAGATGAAGCGTCTTTCAATACTTCGATAGATTCGATGTCCGAGTTGGAGAGGTAATCGATGTCCGATACTTCAAAACCATCTACAATATAAAGTGGAGAAGCGTCTCCCGTCAATGTTCCTACACCGCGGATGCTGATGTTGAAGCCTGCGCCCGGGGTACCGTCGGTAGAGGTGATTTGTACACCGGCAATTTGACCTCCCAAAGCTCCGGCTACGGAGCTTGTCTGAAAGCCTTCAATGTCTTTGGAAGCTACGGAAGCAACAGAACCTGTCAAGTCGCTTTTCTTCATGGTACCGTAACCCACAACTACTACTTCGTCCAGTGTTTTGCTGTCGGGGGTCAGCTGAATAGTTACCTGTGTTTTACCTTGCAGGCGTACTTCTTGCGTCAAATAACCGATATAGCTTACTACCAGTGTAGCGTTCTTTTTGGCTTTCAGGGTAAAGTTACCGTCAAGGTCGGCAGCAGCACCGGTGGTTTCGCCTTTCACTTGCACGGTGGCACCAATCAAGGGTTCTTGATTCTCGTCAAGCACAGTTCCTTTTACTGTCACACCTTGCGCAAAGGTGATAATGGAGACGAGGAGAGCCAAGAGGGTGATGTACCCTCTTTTGCTCAGTGTGTGATATGTTGGTTTATACATAATTGTATTGTTGTTTTAAGTTATTCAAAATTTTCATCAAACCATAAGATGAGCGAATATTGTGATGCACATAAAGTTCCTTTGTCAAAACCTTCTAGGCTATTATTTAAAGTGAATCTCATATTTCCTAACATAGCTCCATATGGATATTTGCCATCGGCTGCTTGCCATACAGCTGGGTTAATAATTACTTGATATCCATCACTGGTTGGTTTTATGTATGCTGCTTTGGTACTTTGTGCATCTACTTCTTCAGCTTTATGGTCATAGTAGCGGAATGGTGTGTTGGTAGTTAGTGCTACACCAACATTAGACCATATTTGATTCAGTAGATTGGTTGCAGATGTATTATCCCCTGTTCCATGTCCGGCATTGTCATCGAAGTTACAATAAGAAAAATTGTCTCTGTAATCCCAAATGAAATTTGATTGGTAGTTAGTTAACTGCTCAGTATATAAGCTGAAATTAGTCTGAACTCCTTCTCTGGTATCTGCTCCAATAACATGCATTTCTGTTTTAAAAGGGGTATATCTACCAGTTTTGGGATTGACTTTTATCACAAATGGTGTACAGAGCAATGCATAATTAATCTTATCTTTGTCTATAATATGGGTATATCTTATTGTAGTTGGTTTAGGGGTGCTGATAAAAATAGGTATATTTTTAGTTACAGCAGGGGCTCCATTTCCTTTGGCTGTGACAGCTATTTGGAAAATGCACCCTTTTGCATTGTTACTTCCATCTGCAAAGTTCTTGTTCGATTTTAAATTTGTGAAATATATGGTACCATCCTCTTTTACCTCAGCTCCTTTAATGATGTTTTCATGTCCAATAAAATTGTCACGTAAAATTTTATATGTAAATGTTGTATTAGTATTATCTTCTACCATTTTTATTTTTCGGCGAGGAATATCTATAACATCTCTACCCTGAATAAACCGGAATTGATTTCTGTTTTCAGGATTTTTCTCTTCGTAGGTATCCGTATCGATAGGATTCGTTTTATTACCATCTGTATTAGCTGGAATGTTATTCTCTACATTAGTTCCCCAACTTACATATTCAAAATCATTCGGATTTGGAACCACATTTACTTCAAGTGCTGCTACTACACCTTCTTCATTCTTTTTATTGCTAACTCTGACTTTAATTTCATGTTTTCCTGCGCTTAAAGTCTGTTTGTCCATAATTGCAATCTCTCCGGTAGCTGAATTCAGTGTGATAAATTCTTGCGCTATCTGTGCTTTAATTTCCTCAGTATTACTTGCATCAAATACAAATGTAGGAGCACCACCAACAAAATTTTGATCGACTTTATTATTTTCGGCTTTACCACCTAATTGATAAAGTTTGTTTATTGGAGTATATTTGAAAGTTTCGGGCTGAATTGGATCAATGAATGCTACAATTTTTACAGAGTATACACTCTCAAAGTCCTTACTACCGTATGTATTGCTTGCTGTAATAGTAAATATATAAGGAGTTTCGCTGATTTCCAAATTGTTACCTTCAGGGATGCTAATTTGCCCAGTTGCTTCATCAATAGTGAATGCAGTTGTTTCAGGAGTTACAGATTTAATGGCAAACTTCAGATCTTCTTTCGAACCTGCAATGGTAGGTACGACAGACTTATTTTCAGAACCTGCTTCAAATAGGTCAGGCAATGCTTCTTTTTCCATATAGAATAAATCTCGTGGTTTGGAAACAACTTTAAAAGTTACAGCATTGTCATACATATGTTCACCTGCCTTAGTAGTAAGCTTTAAATCTAATGTATAGCTTTCTCCTGCAATCAGTTTGTCTTTTTCGCTTTCGCGGATGATGATCTTCCCTTTAGTGTTGGGGTCGAAAGTGAAGTAAGCCAAATAAGGTTTTGCTTCATTTTGTGCAATAGCATACCCCGTGATACTTACGTGTTTATCTGCTTCGGTTGTTACTTGCGCACTGGATTCCGCCCAATTGTCTTCGTCTTGGTTCACCAAAACTTCGGCAGGCTCTACAGTTACCCCCTCAGGTACAGCAAGTAACATATTTACCTGTATAGCATCTTTGAAATCAAAGAATTTACCGTTAGAATAGCAGCCTACGCTGATACTGTATAAACCTGAAGACATCTCTTTGGTGTTTTGTATGGTGATTTCACCAGTCTCGGGATTGATCACAAAGTTGTCGTTATTACTGAAAGATTCATCGTCAAGTGTAATTTTTGTGATTGTAAAATCATAAGGTGCACTACCTTTATAGGCAGGTGATTGTAATGTGTATGTCGACATACCCGGACCTATATCCGTCACTCCCATGTAATAGAGAATAAAGCCCGTTGAATCCGTAGTCTCCGTCTTGTCACAAGAGACACAGAACACAGTTAATGCAGCTACCATCAGAACTCGTAGCATGCTGAATGTGCTTAACAATTTAGATTTCATATTTTGAAAGTTATTGGTTTATTATAAAGTATAAGATAAAGTCTTAGTTTTTCCTTCAACTGTAACATTTACAGAAACACTGTTGTCGGTACATTCACCGAATGTAGCTTTAATCTCTTCATTCCCTGTATATTTATCTACCGGAAGAATAACAGTGATGAAACGGGTTGTTTCATTGGCTTTTTTATTGGAATTTATATAATAGGCAGTGCGTTCGTTGTAGCCATCTCCTGCTGAACTTGAGAATGAAACACGTCCATTTCTTGTTGCACCCTTTATGAAGTTGTCATCAGTAATGGTACGTACAATGATATTATTGTTTGAAAATACTGTATGTGCACCTTTCGCTTGTTCATCTACAACTACATCCTCTTTTTTGTCACATAAATGAAAGTTCAGGTACAACTCTCCTGCTGCGTTACCGATACCTTCATCCACTAATACAAAGTATGATTTATCTACATAAAATACAGAGCGGCGATGTGTTAAGTTGTCGTAACCTTTATTTTCGAATACTAGTACATCATTGTCTGCTTTTAAAAGTTTGCCGGCAGCATATTTAAAGTCTGATGCTTGATTGTTCTTTTTATCTATTATCTCTACTTTTCCTAAAGTCAGTGTGTTATGATTTTCACTATTACGGAACCATAAACGATCTTGCCCATCATTTGAATCAAGGTTGTAGTTGTAACTATAAACTCCAGAATCTGGGAAGAAATTACGTCCATTGATGTAGAGTTCAAATGTTCCGTTGTCGGGTTGGTTATGGCTCCAACGGTCTAAGTTGGTAGATATGTCATTACTCTTGTTATTGCTGAAAATCATCACTGTTGATGACGTTTCCCAACCGTTGCGCATTACATAATAACCTGCGTCTTCAAATACTTTTATTTCAGTGTCGGGGTGGCTTCCTTGAGGAGTGTTGCCATTGACGGCTGTTGCCATATATTTGAATTCTTCGCTGTCTGGGAAGAGCTCAACATATCTATCGAAGTTTTTAGAAATAGTAGAACGTTTCCAGTTGCTTTTCCAAGAATCGTTAAAGCCAGGTACAATGTAATCATTGTCAGGACCTGATTTAAAGTAGTTAGGGTAGGTAAAGTGTGTTAAAACTTCTGCTGCCTTACGGAGGTGTTCATTGAAATCAGGGTCTAACTTATTTGTAAGATTGTTGGCTTTGGTCAGTCTTATTGTTTCATAAAAATCGGCTACGGCAGAAATATGATAGTGGAGTGACATTTCTTTATGCCAACCGTCGGACATAAATTGATTTTTTACTTCTGCATTTGCAATGCTGTACCCCTTGTCCATCCATGTTTGAGAATTTTTAAATTCAGGTATCAGTATACCGGCAGTAATCAACGCCTGTCCTTGTGTTACTAAAATATTACCACTTGATTTATAGGGGTATTTTACAAGGAAATCCGCTTGTTCAGCAAATGATGCAAGGAATGTGGTGAGCCATTCAGGGGTAAAGTTGTCGGAGTGTTTGAAGTATTCCAGCAACTGCACCTGGTCGATAAGGCGAGTTGCTACTTGGAGTTGCCACCACGGGCCTTCTCCTATTTCTGCTTCAGTAGCGGGTTGCGGGTTTTGTGCAATCCAGTCGCCGTACACTTCTATCCATGAATTGATGTATTTTTCATCACCACTTACACGATAAACTTTAGCTTGGGGAAGAAACCATTGATGGCGGTGAAGTTGCTTCGGGTATTCTGTATCATTTTTAGGATTATTCGCCCAGTTGATTGCGCCGGCTTTACCTACAGAATAAGGTTTTCTGTCTTCGACTTTACCATCGTAGTAACCTTTAACATAGAAACGATACTCTAACGCGAAGTCGGCGGTTTTCTGGTCGCCGTCATTATAGCTGTTACCGTCTTTGTCTTTAGTGTCTTTTTTGAGTTCAATGTTTACTAATGATAATAACGGGTTTTCTGCATTTTTTCTCATGCGATAGTATTCCAGCAATGCACTTGCCGCCAGATAATCCTCTCCTGCCTCATGGTGTTTTTTTACTCTCTCCAGACCGGGATAGTCGAGGTTGAGTTGGTCAAATACGGCAGCATTCAATACTGCGTCCTCTTTGTTCTCAGGGGTCAATTCCGGATTGGTGTTGCCACCTGCTAAGAAATCTTCTTCATCGTCAACGCATCCGGAGAATGCACATAATGCGAACAAACAAATAAAAAGAGTGTTCTTCATACTTAAGTTGATTTTTATTAGTAAAAGTTTAATTTTTCTTGCCGCAAATATATTACATTGAATTTTAAATAATAGTATATCTTGTTTATCTTTTTTTTGAAATCAGAATTTTATTATCAAAGTTGTTGAATGAAATATTAGATTTGTCTAAAAGAGTGGCGTAAGATGCTCTGAGAGGGTGATTTGGGTGAATAGGACAGTGTCGGATTATACTTGTTTTATCAGATTATCATCGTAGGAAAACAGGATATTATCATAGGAAAATAATGTTTGCTCATACTTCCTTCACCCTTTTACTTCCTCCTATTCATAGGGGATAACGGGTGAAACCTGATTATATAAGTGCCATTAGTGTCGGCGTATAGCAGTACTTGAAACGCCACACCTTATCTCCCCAAAGTCCGGGCATTTGCTTGGCAAACCGCAGGCATTATGAACGTTGAGGTGTGGCATTTTACTCGTAAAGACGTGGTGTTTCGGGTGCTGACGTGTGGGGTTATTACACGTAAAATCGTCTTGCAGGATGAACTTATTCATCCTGCAAGACGAATAAATTCATCTTACTAGCTAAACCTTTTCGTCCCATGGGATGAATATATTTATTCCATGGTTTCACCCGCTATCCCGCATGAATAGGAAGAAGTGGAAGGGTGAAAGGCGGGAATGTATAAACTTCATCAGAGAGCTTATACATTAAACTTTTATCCTTTAGCTTTCTTTATATACTCCGTCGGCAGGCAACCCACATACTTCTTGAAACATGTTGCAAAATAAGACGACGAATTAAATCCTACCATACTGCTGACTTCGGCCACTGTATAACGTCCGCTTTTCAGCAGTTCCGTCGCTTTCTTGAACCGGATTTTGCGGATAAAGTCAATAGCGGATTCTCCGGTAATCGCTTTTAGCTTCAAATGCAGGTTGGAACGGCTCATATTCATTTTCTGCGCAAATTCATCGGTGGAGAATTCGATGTTGTCTATGTTCTCCTCTACAATGCTCACGGCACGTTTCAGCAACTCTTCGTCCATGGCGTTGAAAGTAATTTTCTCCGGTTCCACTTCCAGTGACTTGGCATACTTCTCGAGCATGTGCCGGCGGGTACGCATCATGTTCTGTATCTTTGAAGTGAGGACGGTAATGGCGAACGGCTTGGAAATATAATCATCCGCACCCACTTGCAAGCCTTCCAACTGGTCTTTTATATCGGTTTTGGCAGACAGAATAATGACCGGAATGTGGCAAGTACGGATGTTCTGCTTGATATTCTTACACAGTTTGATTCCGTCCATTACAGGCATCATAACGTCGGTGATGATGATATCTACCTCATTATCTTTCAGCTTCTCCAGCGCTTCTTCACCGTTTCCGGCTTCCAGAGTATTGAACAACCCGGCCAAGCCGCTGCTGAGATAATGGCGTATTTCCTGATTGTCTTCCACAATAAGGATAGTGCCGCGTTTTTTGTCACCCGTCTCTATGGCCTCACTTTCCATTTTCTCCGTATCGATGAAGTACATGTCTTTGGAGTTGGTGGAGTACACCTGCTCTTCTTCCTTGGAAGCATTGGAGTCCGCCCGTTCCGAAACTTTATAGACGGACAAGTCTTGCGGCAGATAGACGGAGAACGTGCTTCCCTTACCCTCTTCGCTCTCTAATTCGATGTGCCCGTGATGTAAATCTACCAGGCGTTGCACCAATGAAAGGCCGATTCCGCTTCCTATATGCTGGCTTTCTATCTGATAGAAACGTTCGAACACCTTACCCTGCTTGTTGATGGGGATACCGATACCGGTGTCGCTCACTTGCAGTATCAGGCAGTTGTTCTCCTCTTTCAGGGTAACGGTGATGCTCTTTCCGTTATCCGTATATTTAAAGGCATTGGATAACAGATTGTTGACAATCAGTTCCAGATAGTTCGGGTCGAAATACTCCTCTTTATCTTCCAGCTCGGAGTGGAAAGCATAGTGTATCTCTTTGTGGCGTGCCAGCTTGTCATAATACAGGAAGTTTTCGCGTATTAGGCGATATGCGTTGCCTTTCTTTATCTTCAATTCGAAAACACCGAGTTCCGCCCGGCGGTAGTCCATAAGCTGATTGACAAGATGCAGCAGGCGATTGGCGTTCCGCTGGATGTATTCCAGCTGGTTGCGGGTCCAACGGTCGTTGATTTTGCTGATAACCTCTTGCAGCGGTGCCAGAATCAGGGTAAGCGGCGTGCGGAGCTCATGTGAAATATTAATGAAGAAACGCATCTTCATCTGGTTGATTTCTTCACGGTGTTCCTTGTCTCGGCGTTCTATTTCAAGCTCCGCTTCCATATTCTTACGCAGCCAGAAGAACCGGAATACAAACGTAATGAACCCGATGGAAGTGGAGAGGAACAGCAGGATAGC
Source organism: Bacteroides clarus (assembly GCF_015555825.1). Taxonomy (NCBI): domain Bacteria; kingdom Pseudomonadati; phylum Bacteroidota; class Bacteroidia; order Bacteroidales; family Bacteroidaceae; genus Bacteroides; species Bacteroides clarus. Next base: position 98,701 of record NZ_JADNLF010000002.1, read on the forward strand.
CCACCAGGTCTTGTACCATACGGGCAGTATGACGATTTCCAGTATGGTAGGCGTGGTATTCCATTTGCCGTCGTTGTTGGCGGCTTTCACCATGAAGTGATAAGTGCCGTGCGGCAGGTTGGAGTAGGATACCGAGCGCCTGTCCGTGAGGTAATACCATTCTTTGTCGTAACCGTCTAATTTATAGGCGAAAGTATTATGCTGTCCGGAAATGTAGTTTGAAACGACAAACTCCAGAGAAAACGCTGTCTGCCAGGATTTCAGCGTGATGCTTTGCGTGTCGCTGATGTTCTTGCTCAAAATACCGGTTTCGTCGTCGGGACGGACGGTTTTGTTGAACAGTTGTAACTTGGTGATTACTACCGGCGGAGTATAGGGGTTGTCCAGCAACAGCTCCGGGCGGAATGTGGTAAGGCCGTTTATGCCTCCGAAGTACATTTCGCCGTTGGAAGTACGGTAACAGGAAGATGTATTGAACTGGTTGCTTTGCAATCCGTCCGCTTCGGTAAAGTTGCGGAACTTCTCCGTTTCAGGGTTGAAACATGAGATACCCCGGTTGGTGCTCATCCACAGGCGGCCGTAAGAGTCTTCGAGTATGCCGTAGACCACGTTGTTGGGCAGGCCGTTGGCTGTGGTGTACCGCTTAATCCGCTTCTCCTTCTCGTTGAAACAGTAGAACCCTTCGCGCGTACCCACCCAGATTAAACCGTTGGCCGCTTCATAGATATAATTGGTGAATGCTTTTGTAACAGTGGATTCGGGCAGAATCGCCGCTTTCTGTATAGACGTTCCATGCTGTTTGAATACGGATATACCCTCTTCCCCGCCTATCCAAAGGCGCTTTTGAGAGTCCCGGAACAGGGTTGTAATCTTTTGAAGATTCATTGGTGTCCCGTCGCTTTCTTGCGTGACGGTGGTAAAGCTCCGCTTCTCCGGATTGAAGTGTACCAAAGCGCTTAATGTACCTAAGAGGAAGTTATTCTCTCCGTCGGGCAGAATGGCGTATACGTTTTCGTTGATTAAACGGCTGTTGCGTTGGTTGAAGTTCTCTATGCGTCCGCTGTTGCGATGCAAGATGCTTAGACCGCCGGCGTGTGCGCCGATGTAGACCAATCCTCTCGGCTCATCCACATATACGGACTTGATGTTGTTGGAACCGAAACCATCTTCACGCTGGTTTTCCTGCAATGCGTAATGGACGAATTGCTGGGTATCGGGGGTGTATAGGTTCAGTCCGCCGTCATTGGTTCCTATCCACAGGTTTTTCTGCCTGTCTTCAACGATACAGCTTACGACATTATCACTCAGCGAGTTTCTGAAAGGAATACGCTCGATGTTCTTGAAGCGGTTGCGGATGGGGTGGTAATAGTTCAGTCCGCCGAAATAAGTGCCCAGCCACATACCGCCTTGCGAGTCCATGAAAATGCTGCGCACCGAGCGTTGCGACAGGCTGCCGCTTTCTACGGGATTGCTGCTGTAAGACATGAAAGAGTCGTTTCCTTCATGGTAGATATTGAGGTCGTTGAAAGTACCTATCCATAAGCGGTTTTGCGAATCCAGCGCCAATGAACGGATGTAATTGGAGCTGATGGACTGTGGATTGGAAGGGGAATGTCTGTATATCTTGACTTCCCGGGTTTTAGGATTGATGAGAAGCAGCCCGGAGCCTTCCGTTGCCACCCATATACGGGTGGGGGATTGCTGGAGTATTCCCTGAATCTGCTTGCTGCTCGGTATGTAAGTAAGCTTCTCAAGTTTTTTCTGCGGAACGGAGTAGCAGTACATACCGTCCGACGGCGTACCGATATAGATTTGGTCGCCATGCCTGTACAGGGCGGATGCAATCGTTTTGTGCATTGCCGTACTGAATATGTCGTTGACAAAACGGGATGTAGAAACGTCGAACATCGTCAATCCCTCCAGGGTGCTGATGAGCAAACAGTCCGGTGACAGTTCCACAATACCGTTGACTTGCAGATGCTTGCCGTTCTTTTCATAGAAAAAGTTTTGGAATTTGTCTTTCTCCTCGTCGTAGTACGAAAGGCCGTCGCGGGTACCGATCCACACGCGCCCTTTACTGTCGGTCATCACGATACGGGCTATGTCGTTGGCGATGCTGTTCGGGTCGTTCTCGTCGTGCTGATAAACGGTGAATGCGTATCCGTCGTATTTATTGACGCCGTCGTAAGTGGCGAACCACATATTCCCGAGCTTATCTTGCGCTATGGAGAATACTGTGCTTTGCGATAAGCCGTCCTTAATGGATATATAAGAAAAATTTATTTGCCCCCAGGCTTCCGAATAAGCGTAAGAGACTCCTGCCGTACATAGAAGAAACAGGATGGTTACTATCTTTTTAAGGTTACTCATTATTAAACCGTAAAATTTATGATGCTTCAAAGATAGTAATATCTTTCAAAATTTCTATATCTTATGGTGGATTTACACAAATATAGGGTTTTCTGAAACAAATAGGGGGTGGGTATGAGGGATAGCTTTCGTACTTTTGCAGCGTAATTTAAGTTTAATATCAAATAGGATGAAGAAAAACATTTTTGTTATCTGCATGGTGATGGCAGCAGGTTGCACGGCAACGCTGACTGCGCAAACCAAAGGCTCTGAAACATTGGTTCCCTTGACCAAACGGGTAAACGTTCAAGCTGATTCAGCGCGTATCGATCAGGTTATAGACGGATGCTGGGTAGCTGTCGGCGCGAAAAAGGAGCATGCCATTCAACGGGATTTTACATGTTTGTTCAACGGCAAACCGTCTTATCGTTTTGAGCTGCGTGAAGAGGATAATACTTTGGAAGGGTACGGAAAGGGAGAGACCAAAGGCCGTGCCGAGTTCTCTTATTGTTATGCCACCTCGGCCGATTTTAACGGATTGCCGGCGGATGCTTACCGGAAAGCGCAAATCACCAAGACCGTATATCATCACGGAAAAGGTATTTGTCCGCAAGGAGCGTCACGCGACTATGAGTTCTCCGTATATATTCCGTCTGCGCTGGATAGCAATGTGTCTACCATTTTTGCCCAATGGCACGGTATGCCCGACCGTACGCTTGTGCAGACTCCTGAAGGTGAAGTGAAAAAGTTGACGGTTGACGAGTTTATAGAGCTGGATAAGACCACTATTTTCAAAAAGAACACCGGACATGAAAAAGTGGCGAGACTGGATAAGCAAGGAAATCCGATGAAAGATAAAAAGGGAAATCCTATCTATAAGGCCGGAAAGAAGAACGGTTGGTTGGTAGAGCAAGGCGGTTATCCGCCGTTAGCTTTCGGATTTTCCGGCGGCTGGTTTTATATCAAGGCCAATTCAGACCGCCGTTGGCTGACCGACAAGACTGACCGCTGTAACGCCAATCCGGAAAAAACTCCGATAATGAAGCCTGTGACTTCTGAATACAAGTCGTCTACAATAGCTTATAAGATGCCTTTTGCCGATTTCCCCAAAGACTGCTGGGTTACTTTCCGCATTCATATCGACTGGACTACTTATGGCAAGGAAGCCGAAACCATTGTGAAACCGGGCAAACTGGACGTACAAATGGAGTATACCGACAAGAAGAAAACCGTTAAAGAGCATATCGTGAATAATGAAGAAATTCAGATAGGCCGTAATGACGATGACGGTTACTATTTTAAATTCGGCATCTATCGTGTAGGTAACAGTACAGTACCGGTATGCTATAACTTGGCCGGATATAAGGAAGAGTGATGAGTTATAAGTTATGAGTTATAAGTGATTAGCGATTAGTGATTAGTGATACCCCCGATTCACAATTCCCTTGCTTACAACCAATCCTTAATCACTTATAACTCATAACTTATAACTTATCACTCCTTTCTTTCTGCTTTGTATGATTTGCCAACGATAGACCAGGCAAGTGGTGAGGAAGTAAATGCCTGTTTGTATCCATAAAGCCTGATATTCGAACGATACTTCGTTGAGAGTGGCTCCCATACTGTTGATGCGTACATAGCCGTTGATTCCGAAAGTAGAAGGGAAGATATAGGAAAAATATCTCCAGAATTCGGGCATTGCAGCGCCCGGCCATGAAATGCCGGAGAGGAACAATAGCGGTACGGAGGTAAATACAAACAATAACATACAGGTTTCCCGGTTGCGTATGGCAATGGATGCCGTCATCGCAAAGAAGATGCAAGCCGCCAGATAGGGCAGGGCGAAGAGAGTCAGCACACCGGGAATCGCTATCTGGTTGAGGCTGAAAAGGCGGGGAACCACGCATAATATATACACAGCCACTAGCGAATATACCATAAAATAACTCAATCCTTTTCCCATTACGATACGGAGCGTACCGTTATAATGACGGTTAATAGGGACCAAATCTTTGAACCGGTTTTGCTCGCGGGCGGTTCCGGCGGATAAGCCGATGCCCAGCAGGAGCGTTTGCTGTATAATCAATATGAGTACGGCAGGTATCAGAAAAGCGGCAAATCCATTGGTCGGGTTGAAGATGGCTACGTCTTCGTATTCGATGGGGTAGGCTGTTATTTCATCCTGACGGGCGGTGGTGTTGCCGGCGCGTTTCATTTTAATGTCTGCATTCATGGCGAGCGACACGTTGGTGTTGGCTGTCAGTAATGCCTTGTAGTAAAGCAGTCCGCTCATATCGCAGAAAATACTGACTTGTGTCTGTTTGCCCCGGGCTATGTCATCGCTGAAATGGGCGGGTATGTAAATAATACCGTAAGCTTTGCGGTCTTTCAGCATGAGTTTGGCTTCTTCCATATCGGCGCAATGAGCCACAATGCTTGTTTCCGGACTGGCGTCTACTTTCCGGAGATACTCCCGGCTCAGTGAACTGCGTGAGTTGTCCACGACTACGGTAGGCACTTCACGAATTGTTTCGTTGGTATAGATGAAAGAGTATATCAACGGATACACCAACGGGACAAGCACAAAGAAAATCAGCACGCCTTGATCGCGAAAGGTGGTGCGGAATTCCTGCTTCCATATATAGAACAGGTCGTGTATGCCTTGTACGACTTTCTGTTTGAACGTCAGCTGTTTCATCAGGGTACGTATTTATAGTATATCAATGCTTCTTTCAGCCTGTGGGCAACGAGGAAGGGAAGCATCATGAAAATAAGCAATGCCACATAATTCATCCATGAGTAAATCATGGGATAGCCGTTTAGAGCCTGGTCTACATAGATAAGGAAGTAGTGGCGCAGGGGGAATAAGTTGGCCAAACCTTGCAGTACGGGGTGCATCGCCATAGCCGGGAACGACAGTCCGCACATGGAGAACGACAGCACGCCCCATAAGGAAGCGAAGCTCAGTCCCAAACGCAGTGTGGGGAGGGTGCCTATCATCAGTATGCCCATGCCTTGCGAAGCCAATACCAGGCAGAGGGTGGCGAACAGCATCGGCAATATTCCGCTGTTGCAGGGGAAGTGCAGGAAGCCGTACAGATACACATTATATAATATACCCATAAGGAAGAATACAGCCGTGTGGGGCAGCAGCTTTCCGGCAAGGGAAATCCAGATGGAGTTGTTACCCGTACGCAACCATTCGCGGGCGGTACGGTCTTTGATTTCTACGCCGATGGAGTAGACGGTTATCATAAAGATGAGCAGCATCAGTACGCCCGGAGCAAAGGTATTGCACAGGTATACGGAATAGTTCAGCCACGGATTGTTCAGCGGGTGAGTATCGATGACAATCGGTTGCAGGAATGCCATCGCCTGGTCTTCGGTAGCGCCTTTGGCATATAGTGCTGTGCGTGCGGCGGCTCCGGATGCCAGTTCGCTCATCATCTTCATGTCTTTAAAGAGTAATGAACCGGCTATGAGCAACGTGTTGTTGGTATAGAAAGATACTTTGGGCTGCCGCTGGGCTTGTGCTTTGGCGGTTGTCCCTTCGGGGATGTAATAGAAGCCGTAAATCTCTCCTTTCTGCATGGCGATACGCGCATCGGCGATAGTGGGGTAGTGAGCTACGACTGCCGTTTGCTCGAAAGCGTCCAGATTACGTACCAGTTGGCGTGAGGTGGTAGTCATATCCTGGTCTACCACGCCGACCGGCATATCGGTGGGCAAACCGGAATCCATCAATGTCGTGAAGAATATATAGCAGAATAGGGGCGCTACTACCATGCAGAACAGGTAGAGCGGGCGTGAAACGAGACGGCGAAACTCACGTTTCATCACATTCCACAAGGCCATGTATTTATTGTTCTTCTCCATTGTCGTTCTCTCACCTTATCACTTTACCACCTTATCATCTTTGTACTACCTCATCACTTTTTCAATATCACGCTCATTCCCGGACGCAGCCCTTCTACTTTCTCCTGCGGAGACGCCTTTACTTCGAATGTTTTTAAGTCGAATTGTCCGGTAGTCTTGGTGGCTTTCCAGGCGGCGTATGTGCCGAGGTCTTTCATGTAGTATACTTTCAGCCGGATGTTCCTGTCAAGAGCGGGGATGAAGGCTTCAAATTCGGTTCCCATACCTAATCCTTGCAATAAATCCTCGCGCACATTGAAAGTGACCCACATGTCGTCCATAATGGCGATATTCATGATGGGGGCACCTGTACCCACCAACTCGCCTGTTTTGGGGAATATCTCGGAGACTTCACCGGCGGTTTGGGCTATCAGGTAAGTCTCCTTAATGTATGACTCTACCTCGGCGACGGCCCCTTTTGCCCGTTCCACCAAAGCTGCCGCGGCGGCCTTGTCCTCACGTTCCGCCCCGTTCTTTGCCATGGTGTATTGGGCTTTGGCGGCTTTCTCGGTGGCTTGCGCGGCATCGCGCTGGGCGGTAACTTCATCCAGCTTTTGGGCGGACATTACTCCCTGGTCGTGCAGGTTCTTTACACGCTTGTACGATTTCTCTGCTATGGCAAGTCCTGCTTGGGCTTTCTGCCACATTTCGTAGGCTGCCTGTATTTGTTCTTGGCGGGCGCCTTTCAGCGCCTTTTCGTTTTGGGCTTGCGCGGCGGCTTCGGCGGCACGTGCCTGCTCCAGTTTCGCCTGTACGTCCGGAGCTTCAAGAATGGCAAGCGTATCTCCGGCCTGTACGCTTTGTCCCTCTTTCACCCGGAACTCCAGGATACGTCCCGGCACTTTGCTAGATACGCGGTATTCTGTTACTTCCGCCTGGCCTTGTATGATTTCCGGTCCCTTGCGCAGCATGAAGAAACCCACCAGAGCAACGATGGCAATCACTCCCGTTAAAGTGAGGAATGCCAGCAACATGTTACTGTTTTGTGATTTTGTATTCATTTTATGATTTCAGATTTATAATTTTCAACCCTTAAACTTCCCGTTGCCTTCTTTAAATAGATGTCCGTCAGTTTCACGTCTATTTGGGCGTCTATCTTCTCCGACTGGGCGGACAGCCAGGCGGTATGCGCTTCCAATACGTTGCTTGCCGGGATTACTCCTTCCTCGAATCCGAGGGTGGCGTAGCGTAAGTTCTCATCTGCCTTTTCCAGGTTCTTTTCGGCCATGATAAGTTTCTTGGCTGCTTCGTTTACTTTGAAAACCGATTGGCTGACTTGCAGTTCTATCTTTTCTTTGGCGTCGTCCAGTTGATATTGGGTGATACGGGCTTCGGACTTGGCGGCTTTTACTTTATAAATACCTTCTCCCCAATGCCAGATAGGTACACTGACCATGACGCCTACATTCCACATACCTTTGAATTTGTTCTCAAAGCTGTTGAATACGGAAGGATTCGTTGCCATATAGTTTCCGATGAGGGCTACGGACGGCAGGAACTCCGAACGGGTGACGTTCGCTTTCTGCTTGTAGATTTGAGTGGCGAGTTCCAGGCTGCGTACTTCCGGGCGTGTGGCATATACATTATTTATATCGATACTGCTGTTGTCTGCCGGAGTAAGGGTTAAGTCGTTCTCCTTTTCATCCGCTAAAGCAATGGGGGTACTGAGGTCTAATCCGCATAGCTGGCATAGCAACATTCTGGAAAGGCTTAAACCGTCATCCACTTTTGTCAGTGTCATTTCGGCTTCGTTTACTTTTACTTTGACAGACAATCCGTCCGCTTTGGTAGCTACTCCTTCGGCAATCATCTTGTCTACATCACTTTCCAGCTTTTGCAAAAGTTCAAGATAGCCTTCCGCCAATTTCTTTTTATTGGCGAGAGATACGACTTGCCAATATGCCTGGTCGGTACTTAGAATGACTTCCTGCATCCCGCTGTTGTGCTGTTGGCGCGCCAGTTCTTCGGCATATCTGGTAATCTTGTTATAAGCGCGTATTTTACCTCCCATATACAATGGCTGGGTCAGTGTCAATGCCCCGGCGTACATGTTACGTGTGTCGGTACGGAAGGCATCGACAAGCGACTGTCCTAATCCATTCAGCGGAGTGGCAATGTCTATGTTGCCCAATGACCGGACGAGCGCCATGAATTGCGGGTTTTGTGTCAGTTGCGGGTATTGGGTTATCATACCTTGAATACCGTTCTGTAACGCGCCGCTTACTTGTGTTCCTACGGAGCCGAGCGCGCCTTTCTGCGCATCATTCAGCAGAGAAAACTCTTTTTGATTGCGCATATATCCGCCGGTAGCGGATATTTGGGGCAGATAGCTCGTGAACGCCGCTTTTTTCCGGTAGTGCGCCGCTTTGATTTTTTCCTGACCGATCAGCAGTTCCTTGTTATTGGCAATTGCCAATGCACGGCAACTATCCAAGCTTAAAACGTCCTGTGCAACCGCTGGAAGCGTCAGGCAGGTCAAACAGATGAAACAGAAGAACTTTTTCATTGTATCTATACATTAGAATAGTAGTGAATCCGTTGTTTAATAAAGCAACAATAATTGCATAAACAACGATGCAAATGTATAGGGTTTCAATGATATTGCAAAATAAATTAGGGCTTTTTTAGAACTTAATCCAAGTTGAACGATTGAGAGCCGATGAGCGTTCCGTCCGAGAATATATCTATGCGATAGCTTCCCGCATACAGAAACTCTTCGACATCCCAATAAACCGTAACATGCTGTTCTTCGCCGTTATACTCTATATATTTCTTGATGGAGTATACCAGTTCGCGATTTTCATACGGGAATGTGTTGGAAGCGCTTTTGCTCAGTACGTCATTATCCGGTTTGGTGATACGGACGTAGAGCGTGCGTTCTCCGGTTTCGGCGGTTATATTCTTGACGATTGTGAAGTTGATTTTCAGTTTAACGACGTCTTTCACCTTTTTGGCTGTTTTACCTCGTTTGTTGGTAGCCTGGATGTTGATGTTCGTAGCATCCAGCTGAGCTGCGAGCGTAACCTTTTTATTCAGGTTTTTCTTTTCTTCGGAAAGGTTGCTGATTTGCTGTGAGGCGACGTTATACTTACGGGTGACATCGGCTATCACTTCCTTTTGGTGGGTAGTGAGACGGCTCAGGGAGTCTATCTGGTTGATATAGCCGATCATTACTTTACGAAGGGTCGCCAGTTCTTTTTTCAAGCGGCGAATTTCGGTGGCATTGGTACTTTTTACGGTACGGAGCTCTTCCAACAGACGTTGTGTCTTCAGCTGCTCCTGCTCCAGAAGTACGGAAAGGGAGTCGTTGGAAACGGTAAGTTTCAGTTCGTCATATTGTTTGGCGAAGTCGGTATATTGGTTTTCCAGGTCTTCCTTTTCCAGGTTGAACTCCTGTACCAATTCGTTGTTGGTTCGTTTCTCCGAAATCAATAACACGGTGACGCCTATTAATAATAGTATCAAAAGACTTCCGATGATAATCTGAAGCGTATTTTTTTTATTGGCCATTTTGATGGTGTTTAGTGGTTAGCGATTGGCGATTAACAGATGGGTTGCTTCCCCCTATAATCGTAAATCACCGCAAAAATAATCATTAATCACCAATCACTAACCACTAACTACTATCAAATTCTTCATTTAACTAAAATTATTACGGAAATATTTCTTTAATCAGGAATGTCGTTGTACTTTTGTGGCAACTTTATAGAACACTAATAAACAAAAACTTTAGAAATTATGTCAAAAGTAACCGTAGTAGGTGCAGGTAACGTAGGTGCTACATGCGCTAATGTGTTAGCCTTTAATGAAGTGGCTGACGAAGTGGTAATGCTGGATGTTAAAGAAGGCGTTTCAGAGGGTAAAGCAATGGATATGATGCAGACTGCTCAGCTGTTGGGCTTCGACACCACTATTGTAGGTTGTACCAACGATTATGAGAAGACTGCCAATTCCGACGTTGTCGTAATCACTTCAGGTATTCCCCGTAAGCCGGGTATGACTCGTGAAGAGTTGATTGGCGTGAATGCAGGCATCGTTAAGTCGGTTGCGCAGAACATTCTGAAATATTCTCCTAATGCTATCCTCGTAGTTATCTCTAACCCGATGGATACTATGACTTATTTGTCTTTGAAATCTTTGGGTATTCCTAAGAACCGCATCATCGGTATGGGCGGTGCTTTGGATAGCTCTCGTTTCAAATACTTCTTGTCTCAGGCTCTGGGTTGCAATGCCAACGAAGTGGAAGGTATGGTTATCGGCGGTCACGGTGATACTACTATGATTCCTTTGGCTCGTCTGGCTACTTACAAAGGCCAGCCGGTAAGCACGCTGTTGAGCGCGGAAAAACTGGACGAAGTAGTTGCTTCTACTATGGTGGGCGGTGCTACGCTGACTAAGTTGCTGGGTACTTCTGCATGGTACGCTCCGGGTGCGGCAGGTGCTTATGTAGTTGAGTCTATCATCCACAACCAAAAGAAGATGGTTCCCTGTTCTGTATATCTGGAAGGTGAATACGGTGAGTCCGATATCTGTATCGGCGTTCCCGTTATCCTCGGCAAGAACGGTATCGAAAAGATTGTTGAACTGGAACTGAACGCTGATGAAAAAGCTAAATTTGCTGCCAGCGCTGCTGCCGTTCACAAAACAAACGCTGCTCTGAAAGAAGTAGGCGCTCTCTGATTGAGGGGGTAACTTAAAGTATAAGTAAAGCCTCACGAACTTTTACCGGAAAGGAAAAGTCGTGGGGCTTTTGCATCTTTTCCATTATCCTAATGCCGTTCGTTATGCTCTGAATGACAAACGGCGGAAAACAACACTTATTATATGAAAAAACTATTATTAACCCTTGCCGCTGCCTGTATGGTAAGCTTTACTTTTGCGCAGGATGCTCCGCTTTGGATGCGTCATTGCGCCATTTCTCCCGATGGGACTACGATTGCTTTCACTTATAAAGGCGATATTTACACAGTGCCGGTCGGCGGTGGACGTGCTATGCAGCTTACTACCAATCCTGCCCATGATACGGAGCCGGTATGGAGTCCTGACAGCAAACGTATCGCTTTCGCTTCCGACCGTATGGGAAGCATGGATGTCTATATCGTTTCCAAAGAGGGCGGCGAGCCTCGCAGGCTGACTACCCATTCGGGGAGCGAAACCCCTGTGGCATTTAGCGATGCCGGACATATTCTGTTTTCCGCGGATATTATGCCGTCTGCCGAAACGGTTCTTTTCCCTTCCAACGGACAATTCCGGCAAGTATATAAAGTGTCGGTAGAGGGCGGCCGTCCTGTCCTTTATTCGCCGATGCCGATGGAGCGTATTTCTATTAATAAGGAAGGGACGATACTTTATCAGGATAAGAAAGGCTATGAAGATTATTGGCGTAAGCATCAGGTATCGCCCATCGCACGTGACATATGGATGTATACACCGGATGAAAAACCCGCTTACCGGCAACTGACTGCATTTGGCGGTGAAGACCGCGAACCGGTTTGGGCGCCCGATGGAAAGTCTTTTTATTATCTGAGTGAAGAAAACGGAACTTTCAACGTATATCAGCGTACTCCCGGCGCAACTTCCGCCACGCAGGTCACCCGTCATACCAAGCAACCGGTGCGTTTTCTCAGCATTGCTGCCGACGGCAGGCTTTGTTACGGTTATGACGGGGAAATTTATACCTTAACTCCGGGAGGAGAACCTCGGAAAGTGAATATCAGCATTGTTTCCGACAGAAGCGACAAGGATTTGATTCGCCAGATTAAGAGTAGTGGGGCAACGGAAATGGCTTTATCGCCTAATGGCAAGGAAGTGGCTTTTGTGCTTCGTGGAGATGTGTATGTAACTTCGGTTGACTATAAAACCACCAAACAGATTACAAATACGCCTTGTCAGGAACGTGATGTTGATTTTGCTCCCGATGGTCGTTCGTTGGTATATGCTTCCGAGCGTAACGGGCTCTGGCAGCTTTATACTTCCGCTATTGTCCGTAAGGATGAAAAACAGTTTACATACGCTACGGAGTTGAAAGAGGAACGGTTGACCGATTCGGATGTGACCTCTTTCCAACCGCAGTACAGTCCCGACGGGAAAGAAGTGGCATTTCTGGAGAACCGTGCGGCTATCCGTGTCATCAACTTGAAAACGAAAGATGTACGTACCGTAATGGATGCCAAGTATCAGTACTCTTATTCCGACGGCGACCAGTGGTTCCGGTGGAGTCCTGACAGCAAGTGGATTCTTTCTGATTTTATAGGCATCGGCGGTTGGAACAATAAGGATGTCGTGTTGCTGAATGCCGACGGAAAAGGAGAAATGATAAACCTGACCGAAAGTGGCTATACAGACGGTAACGCCAAATGGGTATTAGGCGGAAAAGCGATGATTTGGACGAGCGACCGTGCCGGATATCGCAGCCATGGCAGTTGGGGAGCCGAAGATGATACCTATATCATGTTCTTCGATGCCGAGGCTTATGACCGCTTCCTTATGAGTAAAGAAGAAACCGCTTTGATGGAAGAGGCCGAAAAAGCGGAAAAGGAAGCAAAGGAAAAAGCGGATAAGAAGAAAGATTCCAAAAAGAAAGGTGATAAGACAGAAAAGGACGGGGATGCAGCGAAAGAAAAGAAGGCGGAACCTTTGAAATTTGATTTGGAAAATCGCTTCGACCGCATTGTACGTCTGACAGTTAACTCTTCGCACATGGCGGATGCCGTACTTACTCCGAAAGGGGATGCGCTTTATTACCTGTCTACTTTTGAAGACGGTTACGACCTTTGGAAGCATGATTTGAAAGAAAATTCAACCAAGGTTCTTTTGAAAGATGTAGGCGCGGGTGCTTTGTTGCCTGATAAGGATGGAAAGAATATTTTCCTTTGCAGCAGCGAAGGTATGAAGAAAATAGAGACAGAGGGCGGTAAAGTTACTCCGATTGAGTTTGAGGCCTTCTTCGATTATCGTCCTTATGGAGAACGTGAGTATATTTTCGACCATGTTTGGCAACAGGTGGATGATAAGTTCTATGTGGAAGATTTGCAGGGAACGGACTGGACGGGCTATAAGGCGAGCTATAAACGCTTCTTGCCATATATCAATAATAACTACGACTTTACGGAAATGCTGAGTGAAATGCTGGGTGAGCTGAACGCTTCGCATACGGGAGCGCGTTATTATGCTTCCGGCGCAACGCTGCCTACGGCTGCATTGGGCGTATTCTATGATGAATCGTATACCGGTGATGGGCTGAAAATCAAGGAAATCATCGCTCAAAGTCCTCTGACCAAAAAGAAAACCGATGTCAAGCCCGGTTGTATAATCGAGAAGATAGACGGTGTGGCTGTCAAGGCGGGTATGGATTATTTCCCGTTGCTTGAGGGTAAGGCTAATCGTAAAACGATTCTTTCGGTTTATGACCCGGGTACGAAGAAACGCTTTGAAGAGACGGTCAAACCGATTACTTATGCGGCGCAAAGCGAACTCCTTTATAAGAGGTGGGTGGAGAATTGCCGTAAGAAAGTAGAGGAACTGTCCGGCGGACGTATCGGTTATGTTCATATCAAGGGAATGGATAGTCCGAGTTTCCGTAAGATGTATTCCGAATTGCTGGGACGTAACCGTAACAAAGAGGCGGTAGTGGTGGATGTCCGTCATAATGGTGGCGGGTGGCTGCACGATGATGTGGTGACATTACTTGGCGGAAAAGAATATGAACGCTTTGTGCCGCGCGGGCAGTATATCGGCAGCGATCCGTTTAATAAATGGTTGAAACCGTCCTGTATGTTGGTTTGCGAGGACAATTACAGCAATGCCCATGGTACTCCTTTTGTTTACAAGACTTTGGGTATCGGTAAATTGGTGGGCACTCCCGTTGCCGGGACGATGACAGCCGTATGGTGGGAACGCCAGATCGATCCGAGTATCGTGTTCGGCATTCCACAGGTGGGTTGTATGGATATGCAGGGCAATTATCTGGAAAATCATACTTTACAACCAGATATTTTGATATACAATACTCCGGAAGAGGCGATAAACGGGGATGATGTGCAATTGAAAGCTGCGGTGGAACATCTGCTGAAGCAGTTAACATCGAAGCCTGAATGAAGTTAACTGAAAGGTAGATAATTAGTTAACATCTTGATATAAGGAAGTTAACTTCGTTGTTGGCGCGAAGTTAACTTCCTTTTTTTATCTTACATCCGCCCCCCACATCATTTTATTCCGCAACGTATCGAAAAAGATATGATTGAAGCGCTTCACTACTTTTATGGAATAGTCCGCACGTGAAATGGTGAGCCGTGTGGTTTCTTTGCATGATTCGCTCCGTCCGTCGATGGCTACGAGGAAGTTGTGGCTGCGGCTCTCTACTTCAAGCGTGATTTCCCAGTCATCACAGATGACGATGGGACGTACGTTCAGGCTATGAGGGGCAACGGGAGTAATTGCAATCGTCTTGCTATGAGGAACGATGACCGGACCGCCGACACTCAATGAATAAGCCGTAGAGCCCGTAGGGGTGGCTACAACCAAACCGTCAGCCTGATAAGTGGTAAGATGCGCTCCGTTGATTGCCGTATGAATACTGATCATGGATGAACTGTCGCGTTTCAGGACGGCTATTTCATTCAGGGCATAAGGATATTCCATTAGTTTTTCGTCATCGCACTTCAACTGCAATACGCTGCGTTCCTCTACTTTATAGTGGTTGTTGTAAATTTCATCAATCGTTTCTTCCATTTCTTCGGGCGATATGTCGGCCA
This sequence comes from Bacteroides clarus, assembly GCF_015555825.1. NCBI lineage: Bacteria > Pseudomonadati > Bacteroidota > Bacteroidia > Bacteroidales > Bacteroidaceae > Bacteroides > Bacteroides clarus. The sequence continues at coordinate 113,718 of NZ_JADNLF010000002.1, forward strand.
GGAAGCCGAGACGTCCTGTATTGATACCCAAAATGGGAATATTCTTTTTGCCGACGCGGCTGGCGGCTTTCAAGAACGTGCCGTCACCGCCGATGCTGATAACCATATCGGCGCAGAAATCGTCACCGTCGAACAATTCGGCGGAGGGGATGTTGAGGTGTAGGTCGGAAGTCAGGAAATTATAGAACTCGCGGCAGACACAGAGCTGTGCTTTGCGCTGAGCCAGCAGGCGGAAAAGGTTTTCGGCATGCGATGACTTCTTCGCCTGGTAAGTATTTCCGAATATGGCAAATTTCATAATTGTTTTCTGTTTTTGTAGGATGCAAAAATAGTTTTTTTCTCAGAATGCTGCCAACATATTGCTATTATTTGTACTTTTGCCCCAAACTATAAGCCGAATTATGACTAGATTAAGTGTAAATATCAATAAAGTGGCAACATTACGTAACGCGCGTGGAGGCGATGTGCCTAATGTTGTAAAAGTAGCGTTGGATTGTGAAAACTTTGGCGCCGACGGTATAACGGTACACCCGCGCCCCGACGAAAGGCATATCCGTAAGAGGGATGTTTTCGATTTGCGTCCGTTGTTGCGTACGGAGTTTAATATAGAGGGTTATCCCGCCCCCGAATTTATAGATTTGGTGTTGAAGGTAAAGCCGCATCAGGTGACGTTGGTTCCGGACAGTCCCACTCAGTTGACATCCAACTCCGGTTGGGATACGAAAACCAACCTTGAATTTTTGACGGAAGTACTGGAAGCGTTCAATACCGCCGGTATCCGTACGTCTGTATTCGTGTCTACCGATGCGGAGATGATAGAGTATGCCGCCAAAGCCGGCGCAGACCGTGTGGAGCTTTATACCGAACCCTATGCTACGGCATTCCCGAAAGGAAAGGAAGCTGCGGTAGCTCCTTTTGTGGAAGCGGCCAAAATAGCGCGCAGCCTGGGACTGGGGCTGAATGCCGGTCACGACCTGAGCTTGGAGAATCTGAATTATTTCTATAAAAACATACCCTGGCTGGATGAAGTTTCCATCGGTCATGCGCTGATTAGCGATGCTTTGTATCTGGGATTGGAACGCACCATTCAGGAATATAAAAACTGTCTCCGCTGATGAATCTTATGTTGTTATTAGCCCAGGCGGCTCCGGCGTTGGCCGATTCTATCGCCGGCGCCAATCCGGTACTTACTCCTGTTGCCGCTCCCGATGAAATGAATTTATGGAGCATGGCTGTCAAGGGCGGTTGGATTATGATAGTTCTCGGAGTTCTCTCCGTTATCTGCTTCTATATCTTGTTTGAACGGAATTACGTTATCCGTAAGGCGGGTAAGGAAGACCCTATGTTTATGGATAAAATCAAGGATTATATTCTGGGTGGTGAGATTAAGGCTGCCATCGCTTATTGCCGCAGCGTCAATACGCCTTCCGCCCGTATGATAGAGAAAGGTATCAGCCGTTTGGGGCGTCCGGTTAACGATGTGCAGGCTGCCATAGAAAATGTAGGTAATATCGAAGTGGCAAAGTTGGAAAAAGGACTGACTATCATGGCTACCATTTCCGGCGGTGCTCCGATGATCGGTTTCTTGGGTACGGTGACCGGTATGGTACGCGCTTTCTTTGAAATGGCGAATGCCGGTAATAATATTGATATAACTCTGCTCTCGGGCGGTATATACGAGGCTATGATTACCACCGTAGGCGGTCTGATTGTGGGTATCATCGCTATGTTTGCCTATAATTATCTGGTGACGCTGGTGGATGGTGTCGTAAACAAGATGGAAGCCAAGACAATGGCTTTCATGGACTTGCTGAACGAGCCTGCCAAATAAAATCATAAGTTATAAATCATAAATAGGAGAGCGTGTTACAACGTAGAGCAAAAATATCGCCCAATTTCAGTATGGCGTCCATGACGGATGTTATATTCCTGCTGTTGATTTTCTTTATGATTACTTCTACGGTAGTATCGCCGAATGCAATCAAGGTATTGCTTCCGCAGGGAAAACAGCAGACATCCGCCAAGCCGCTGACAAGGGTTATCATCGATAAGGATTTGAATTATTACGCGGCTTTCGGTAACGACAAGGAACAGGCGTTGACTTTGGATGGTTTGACTCCTTTCCTGCAATCGTGCGCAGCGAAAGAGCCCGAAATGTATGTGGCGTTATATGCCGATGAATCCGTTCCTTATCGGGAGATTGTGAAAGTGCTGAATATCGCTAATGAGAACCACTTCAAAATGGTGTTGGCTACACGCCCGCCTGAGAATAAGTAAACGGTTTCAATCGTAAATAGTTAAATCGTAAATCGAAACGGTGAATCAGAAGAAGAAAGGAAAATATATAGGATTGGCAGGGGCGCTGTTGGTACACGTTGTTGTCATTGCCCTTTTGATACTGGTAGGATTTACGTTGCCTGAACAGTCGGAGGAAGGCGGTGTGCCTGTGATGATGGGAGAAACGTCCGATGCCTGGGGCGTTGCCGACCCTTCTTTAGTAGAAGTGGAGACTATGCCGGAAGAAGCGGCTCCGGAAGTGCCGGAAGAGGCAGAGCAAGAGATGTTGACGCAGGAAGATGAAGAAACCGTCGCCATAAAGCCTAAAACGGAAGAAAAGAAGAAAGAAATAAAGAAACCCGAAAAGACCGAGGCTGAAAAAGCCGAAGAGGCTCGTAAACTTGCTGCTGAAAAAGCGGAACGCGAACGGAAAGCAGCCGAAGAAGCTGCCCGCAAACGTGTAGCGGGAGCTTTCGGTAAAGGTGCGCAAATGGGTAGTAAAGGTTCTACGGAAGGAACCGGCGTGCAGGGAAGCCCTACGGGGAATTCTTCGACGGGAGCGACAGCCGGAGCCGGCGGATATGGAACTTTTAATCTTGGCGGACGTTCTATAGGCGAAGGCGGATTGCCGCGTCCTGTATATAATGTACAGGATGAAGGAAAAGTAGTGGTTACCATTACTGTAAACCCTGCCGGACAGGTCATTGGAACCAGTATCAACCGCCAGACGAATACTGTAAACCCCGCTTTGCGGAAAGCGGCCGAAGATGCGGCGAAGAAAGCGAGGTTCAATACTGTAAGCGGGTTGAATAACCAGACAGGAACGATAACGTATTATTTTAATTTAAAATAAGAGGAGAAACTATTATGGGTACAGTTTATGTGTTTTTTGCAGACGGTTTTGAAGAAATAGAGGCTTTCACTTCTGTCGATGTAATGAGACGTGCAGGTTTGAATGTGGAAATGATTACAGTGACTCCTGACGAAATTGTAACAGGCGCTCATAGTGTACCGGTGCTTTGTGATAAGAATATAGTGAACTGTGACTTCTTCGATGCTGATTTAATATTGCTTCCGGGCGGTATGCCGGGTGCGGCCACCTTGGAAAAATGTGATGATTTGCGCAGATTGATTTTACGTTTTGCCGAAGAACAGAAACCGATTGCCGCCATTTGCGCCGCTCCTATGGTGCTTGGTAAGTTGGGACTGTTGAAAGGTAAGAAGGCTACTTGTTATCCGGGCTTCGAGCAATATCTGGAAGGCGCTGACTGCACCGGGGCGATGGTGGAAAGAGACGGTAATATTATCACGGGAAAAGGTCCCGGTGCCGCAATGGAGTTTGCTTTGGCTGTCGTGGAATTGCTGCAAGGCAAGGATAAAGTCGCGGAGTTGAAGGAAGCGATGATTGTCTGATTATAAATTATGAAAAAACTGTGTGAAAAGCGCATAGGTATTTACATAATGATAGGATTTTAGGTACGGATTATACGGAACACACGGATTAAATAAACTAAGATGATGGAATCCGTGTAATCCGTGCCTAAAAAACATTAAGAGCTTTTTACACGGTTTCTTTAATACTCAAAATCCGTAATTCCAATGAAGTATGTTCTGATTGTAGCCGGTGGTAAAGGTTTGCGTATGGGATGCGAACTTCCCAAACAATTTCTTCCGATAGGAGGAAAACCTGTATTGATGCGTACCATAGAAGCCTTTTACGCTTACAATCCGGAGATACGGATAATATTGGTGCTTCCGCGCAACCAGCAGTCTTACTGGAATGAATTGTGCCGGAAACATGACTTTTCAATCCCTCATCATATCGCAGACGGTGGAGAAACACGTTTTCATTCGGTGAAGAACGGTTTGGAATTTGTTACAACACCGGGCTTGGTCGGGGTGCATGATGGTGTCCGCCCTTTTGTAGCCCGGGAAGTTATAGAACGTTGTTATTCCTTGGCAGCCGGAAAGCAGGCGGTGATTCCTGTGATAGACGTGGTGGAGACAGTACGTCATTTGGTCGGCGAAGGAAGTGAAACAGTCAGCCGTGACGAATACAAACTGGTGCAAACTCCGCAAGTGTTTGATGCGGATTTGCTGAAACAGGCCTATGAACAGCCTTATACTCCGCATTTCACGGACGATGCCTCGGTTGTTGAGGCGTTAGGCAAGCCTGTTTATCTGACGGAAGGTAATCGGGAAAACATTAAAATAACCACTCCCTTTGATTTGAAAATAGCTACCGCCCTTTTGGATTCATGTTCGATTTAACTACGCGTGACATAAAATATTTGTCGGGCGTCGGGCCGCAACGTGCTTCGGTGCTTAATAAGGAATTGGGCATCTTTTCCTTCCATGATTTATTATACTACTTCCCTTATAAATATGTAGACCGTAGCCGTATCTATTACATTCAGGAAATAGACGGTACGATGCCTTATATCCAGCTAAAAGGAGAAATTTTAGGTTTTGAAACTGCCGGTGAAGGACGGCAGCGAAGATTGATAGCGCACTTTTCAGACGGTACGGGGGTAGTCGACCTGATTTGGTTTCAAGGCATCAAATATCTGATAGGGAAGTATAAAGTTCATCAGGAATATATCGTATTCGGTAAACCTTCCGTCTTTAATGGCAGGATAAACATTGCCCATCCGGATATAGACCCGGCTTCTGAACTGAAACTGTCTGCTATGGGTTTGCAACCCTATTATAATACGACGGAGAAGATGAAGCGGAGCTCTCTCAATTCGCACGCCATGGAGAAGATGATGAAAAACATTGTCCGGCAGTTGAATGAGCCTTTGCCGGAAACGCTTTCTCCTGCCTTGTTGGCGGAACACCATCTGATGCCGTTGACGGATGCTTTGCTGAATATTCATTTCCCGGTTAGTCCGGATGCGCTGAGAAAAGCGGAATATCGTCTGAAATTCGAGGAATTGTTTTATGTCCAACTGAACATACTGCGTTATGCCAAAGACAGGCAACGTAAATACCGGGGGTATGTCTTTGAGAAAATAGGCGAGACGTTCAACGGTTTTTATTCCCGTAATCTTCCTATTGAGTTGACCAACGCTCAGAAACGCGTGTTGAAGGAAATACGGCGGGACTTAGGCTCGGGCAAGCAGATGAACCGTCTCCTGCAAGGAGATGTGGGCAGCGGAAAAACATTGGTTGCGTTGATGAGCATGCTGATTGCACTTGATAACGGTTATCAGGCATGTATGATGGCGCCTACCGAAATATTGGCGAATCAGCATTACGAAACGATTCGTGAACTGTTGTATGGAATGGATGTACGGGTTGAACTGTTGACCGGTTCAATCAAAGGCAAACGCAGGGAAGTCATTCTTTCCGGCCTGCTGACAGGAGATGTACAGATACTTATCGGTACGCACGCCGTCATTGAAGATACCGTGAACTTTGCATCATTGGGTTTGGTTGTCATTGACGAACAGCATCGTTTTGGCGTAGCTCAGCGTGCCCGCTTGTGGACAAAAAGCGTACAGCCGCCTCACATACTGGTAATGACCGCAACCCCCATACCGCGAACGTTGGCAATGACGCTTTATGGCGATCTGGATGTATCGGTTATTGACGAGCTTCCTCCGGGAAGAAAGCCGATTGCTACTATCCACCAGTTCGATAGCCATCGTGTAAGCCTGTATCGTTCTGTGCGTAAACAGATTGATGAAGGACGCCAGGTCTATATCGTTTATCCTTTAATCAAGGAGAGTGAAAAGATTGACCTCAAGAATCTGGAAGAAGGTTATCTGCACATCTGTGAAGAGTTTCCCGATTGCAAGGTTTGCAAAGTACATGGAAAAATGAAACCTGCCGAAAAAGATGCGCAAATGCAGTTGTTCGTTTCCGGTGAGGCGCAGATAATGGTTGCCACCACAGTTATTGAGGTAGGTGTGAATGTGCCTAATGCTTCTGTGATGATAATAGAGAATGCCGAACGTTTCGGACTTTCTCAGCTTCATCAGCTTCGCGGTCGTGTAGGGCGTGGAGCCGACCAGTCTTATTGTATATTGGTCACCGGTTATAAATTAGCGGAAGATACCCGGAAACGTCTGGAAATCATGGTGCGCACGAATGACGGTTTTGAGATAGCCGAAGCCGATTTAAAGCTGCGTGGCCCCGGTGATTTGGAAGGAACTCAGCAGAGCGGTATTGCTTTTGATTTAAAAATAGCGGATATAGCCCGTGACGGGCAACTTTTGCAATATGTTCGTGAGGTTGCCCAAGCCATTGTAGATAAGGACCCGAATGCTTCTCTTCCTGAAAATGAGATACTGTGGCGACAGTTGAAAGCCTTGCGAAAGACAAACGTTAATTGGGCGGCTATAAGCTGAAAAACGGTTAAACATACGCTTTATTTGCAAGCTTATGTTGTTAAACATGTTTGTGGTGTAAGTTATTTGTTATTAGTAATTTATCTGCTGTTATTCTCTGCTTTTATTCTTACTGCTTCAAAAAAATAGTTAATGATACAAGCGCCTTTTCGGAGAGAAATGTTACCTTTGGGAGAATTTTTGAAAATAATCTGGATATTCGCGTAAGAATAGGTGTGGTTGATTCACCAGATATGCTCTACGGATATCGAAATGAATGACGAAACGGAATGAATTTTAATTGGATTAGAACGGCTTTATTAGCAGCAACGGCAATGGTCAGCCTGAACTCTTTCTCGCAGGATTTGATTGCCCGCCAAGCCCCCATTGACAGAAAACTTAAAAGCGTAGATTCATTGGCTTTGCAGAAACAAATCCGTGCGGAACAGTCTTTGTATCCGGGACTGGATTTGTATCCGAGCTGGAATAATGAATTTGTGCAGGCTTATGGCAATGCTATCGTGCCGGAAAGTTATACCTTTGACTTGAAAGGCTTCTGTATGCCTACCGAACATACCCGTATTACTGACGTATTCGGCTATCGCCCTCGCAGAAGAAGAGCGCATTACGGTTTGGATATTAAAGTATATGTAGGTGATACGATCCGTGCCGCGTTTGACGGTAAGGTACGTATCGTTAAGAATCAAGGCCGTCGCGGATACGGTAAATATGTCGTTATCCGCCATGATAACGGCTTGGAAACGGTTTATGGGCATTTATCCAAGCAATTGGTTGATATAAACCAGTTGGTAAAGGCCGGAGAGCCTATTGCATTGGGTGGTAATACCGGACGTTCTACCGGTTCTCACCTGCATTTTGAAACCCGTTTTCTGGGAATTCCTATCAATCCCGCATTGATGTTCGATTTTGAAAAGCAAGACGTTGTTGCCGATTCTTATACGTTCCGTAAGACCAAAGGCACTTCCGGTACGGCCCGCAGTATGGCGTCGGGTGAAGGCCTCTTCTATAAAGTGAAGAAAGGCGATACCTTATCCAAGATCGCATCCCGTCAGGGTACAAGCATCGACAAACTTTGCAAACTGAACCGTATTACCCGGAGAACAATTCTCCGTCCGGGACAGGTGTTGCGTTGCTCATAAAACGAAAATACTCTCTAAACGTAAACAATCTCTATAGGAGAGGGCGCTTTAATATAATTTAGAGTGCCCTCTTTTCTTTTTTCTTTAATTATTCCTAACTTTGCAGCCTATTTGTAAGGATATGAAAGATACCAAGCAACAATTTGAGCATGTCATTGCTATTTGTCGTGATTTGTTCTCTAAGAAACTTCATGATTACGGTCCTGCATGGCGTATTCTTCGTCCGGCTTCCGTAACCGATCAAATATTCATTAAAGCCAATCGTATTCGAAGCATTGAAACTAAAGGTGTGACTTTGGTGGACGAAGGCATTCGTTCGGAGTTCATAGCTATTGTCAATTACGGTATCATCGGTTTGATACAGTTGGAGTCGGGCTATGCCGAATCTGCGGACATAACGAACGAAGAAGCAATGGTCTTATATGATAAATATGCGAAAGAATCATTGGAACTGATGCTTGCCAAGAACCATGATTACGATGAGGCTTGGCGCAGTATGCGTATCAGTTCGTATACGGACTTGATATTGATGAAGATATATCGTACAAAGCAAATTGAAAGTTTGTCCGGTCAAACACTGGTTTCGGAAGGTGTCGACGCCAATTATATGGACATGATTAATTATTCCGTATTTGGTTTGATTAAGATAGAGTTTGGAGACTGAGAGAAAACATATCATAAAACTCGTCTGGGTAAATACCTGCCGCTTCTTGCTGGCGGCACTGTTTATCTTCTCCGGATTTGTGAAAGCTGTCGACCCGCTCGGCTCTTTTTATAAGATTCAGGATTATTTGACGGCATTCGGTATCATTTCATGGTTTCCCGCATATCTTCCGTTACTCTTTGCCATAGTTCTGTCGTCCGCGGAGTTTTGTGTGGGAGTTTTCCTTTTTTTCGGGGTTCGTCGGAAAATCGCGTCGACATTGGCGCTCCTTCTAATGAGTGTAATGACCCCGCTGACGTTGTATCTTGCTTTGGCAAATCCCGTATCCGACTGCGGATGCTTTGGGGATGCCTGGGTGTTGACGAACTGGCAGACATTCGGAAAGAACATAGTATTGCTGGTTGCGGCGATAGCGGTGTTCAGGGATCGGAAACTCATGTTCCGCTTTGTTACGCTGAAGATAGAGTGGATGGTATCTTTATATACGCTTTTATTCGTCTTTGCGCTCTCTTTTTATTGTCTGGAATATTTGCCGGTATTGGACTTCCGCCCTTATAAGATCGGAACGAACATAAAGGCGGGCATGGAGATTCCCGAAGGCGCGAAACCGAGTGTATTCGAGAGCCGTTTCGTGTTGGAAAAAGACGGCAGGCGGCAGGAGTTTACATTGGATAATTATCCGGACAGTACATGGACCTTTGTTGAAACACGTACCGTATTGAAGGAAAAAGGTTATGAACCGCCCATTCACGACTTCTCTATGATAAGCTTGGGTACGGGTGAGGATATAACGGACAGTGTGCTGTCAGATAAAGGATATGCTTTTTTACTGGTAGCCCACCGGATAGAAGAAGCGGACGATAGCAATATCGACCTTATCAACGAGATTTACGATTACAGTGCGGAGCATGGCTATGGTTTCTATGCGCTGACTTCTTCACCGGATGAAGAAATCGGGATGTGGCGTGAAAGAACCGGCGCGGAATATCCGTTCTGTCAAATGGATGATATTACCCTAAAGACGATTATCCGTTCCAATCCCGGCTTATTATTGATAAAAGACGGGACAATCCTGAATAAATGGAGCGATAATCAGCTTCCGGATGAGTATGTGCTGAACGACAGTTTGGACAAATTGGAGTTGGGGCAACAGAAACAGGAAAATAATTTGCATACCATAGGCTACGTATTGTTATGGTTTATCGTACCTTTGACGCTGGTTATCGGCATTGATATTCTGGTAATCAAGCGGAGAGAAAGGAAAAGTAAGGAGCGGCAATAAACAGTAAATATATTAACCCTTTAATAATTAAAACAAAATGAGAAAAAACATTGTTGCAGGAAACTGGAAAATGAACAAAACCCTTCAAGAGGGTATTGCTCTTGCAAAAGAACTGAATGAAGCGTTGGCCAACGAAAAGCCTAACTGTGATGTAATCATCTGTACTCCGTTTATTCACCTCGCCTCTGTTACTCCGCTGGTGGATGCCGCTAAGATCGGTGTAGGTGCAGAAAACTGCGCGGACAAGGAATCCGGTGCATATACCGGCGAAGTGTCAGCCGCTATGGTTGCTTCTACCGGCGCTAAGTATGTAATCCTCGGTCACTCGGAACGTCGTGCTTATTACGGTGAAACAGTGGAAATCCTGGAAGAAAAAGTAAAGTTGGCTTTGGCTAACGGACTGACTCCGATTTTCTGTATCGGTGAAGTTCTGGAAGAACGTGAAGCTAACAAACAGAATGAAGTGGTTGCCGCTCAGCTGGCATCTGTATTCTCTCTGTCTGCAGAAGATTTCTCTAAGATTATCTTGGCTTACGAACCGGTTTGGGCTATTGGTACAGGCAAGACCGCTACACCGGCGCAGGCGCAGGAAATCCACGCTTTCATCCGTTCGGCGGTTGAAGGAAAGTATGGTAAGGAAATCGCTGAAAACTGCTCTATCCTTTACGGTGGTAGCTGCAAGCCCTCCAATGCAAAGGAACTGTTTGCAAATCCTGATGTAGACGGTGGTTTGATTGGTGGCGCCGCTTTGAAAGTTGCCGACTTCAAGGGTATCATCGACGCTTTTAATTAATAACGGAGAGTTGGAAGTTGCCGTCCTGATAGGGAATGGCCAACTTCCGACTCTTTATGTTTAAAGCTTGGCTTTTCAACTATATAAAAACACCCTTTTATGAAGAAACTTGGTTTGCTCTTAATTGTATGTTTTGCTTTTGCCGCTGTATCTGTGGCGCAGAATAACATCGTAAAAAGCCTGGAACGTAATGTGCCGGGGCAGGGTAAGGTGTCCATTCATCAGGATGCCCGTATCGGGGCTTTGATAGGCTCTGAATACATTCCTACCGGTTCGGACGATCAAAAAGTGATTAAGAGTTCGGGCTATCGCGTACAGGTATACGCCGGTAATAACACCCGTCAGGCCAAGAATGAAGCCTATTCGGTAGCTTCCAACATAAAAGAGCGTTTTCCCGACCTTCCCGTTTATACATCTTTCAATCCGCCCCGCTGGTTGTGCCGTGCAGGCGATTTCCGCAGTATTGAGGAAGCGGACGCCATGATGCGCCAATTGCGTGCGACGGGTGTTTTTAAGGAAGTGTCTATTGTGAAAGATCAGATAAACATTCCTCTGTAATTTATAACTCATCATTCATCATTTATTCCATCTTCTCATGTTAGGAAAAGAAGAAATCGTATCTCCTTCATTGGACGAACTGAAAGAACATTATCATCGTATATTGACTTTGTTGGGTGAAGACCCTGAACGTGAAGGGCTGCTGAAGACGCCGGAACGGGTGGCGAAAGCTATGCTGACACTGACTAAGGGCTACTCTATGGACCCGCACGAAGTACTCCGCTCCGCCAAGTTCAAGGAAGATTATAACCAAATGGTGATTGTGAAAGACATTGATTTCTTTTCTCTCTGTGAGCACCATATGTTGCCTTTCTACGGTAAAGCTCACGTGGCTTATATTCCCAACGGCTACATCACAGGCCTGAGCAAGATTGCCCGTGTGGTAGATATTTTCTCTCACCGCCTGCAAGTGCAGGAACGTATGACGCTGCAAATAAAGGAGTGTATTCAGGAAACGCTGAATCCTTTGGGCGTAATGGTTGTGGTAGAGGCTAAGCACATGTGTATGCAGATGCGCGGTGTGGAAAAACAGAATTCAATAACCACTACTTCCGACTTTACGGGAGCTTTCAATCAGGCTAAGACGCGTGAGGAATTTATGAATCTTATCCGTCACAATTCTTAATGTCAGGGGAGCACCACCCGGTCTCCCAAACGTTTTGCCATGATACTTTGCACTTCGCGCATTTCGCAGTAGCGCTTCATGATAGCGTTGCATTTCTCCTCGTCATTGGCTACGGCAGGGTCTTGCAGGGCAGACATCATGTGCTTTAACTCTTCGCTGACGATGGCATATTTAAAGTTAATCATCAGTGCCGGAACCAGTTCATAAAGACGTTCTTCATCGGTTACTATCTTTTGGCTTTTTGAGTGGTACTTGCTTAACTGATAGCGGTTGCTGATAAGTTCTGCGCTCAGTTTGCTGATGGTTGTTTCCGGATGTGCCAGAAAATAACGCTCGGCTGTGAATCCGGCATCATGTATATGTGTGGCGGCTTCGGTCAAGATTTGACGGTGCAGCGGGTTATGAAATGACAGCTCGTCTTGCTTCAAATCGTTAATAACGTATTCAATCACACTTACAGGCACTTCCTGCCCTTCTTCATTGGTTGCGTTGCACATTATCTTTTCGCCGTAGCGCACAATCATCTGAAGAATCAACCGTTCGTATTTATAGAACTCCTGTCCTTCTTTTCCCTCCTGGGGAATGAAAGAGACATAATTATCTTCCGGCGGGATAGGGGAACCGGCATATTCAGCAGCCATATCAGGCGGCAATGATGTTCCGTCGGCGGTTGTAAGGGGGGCATCTCCTTCGGTGTAGGGAACTTGTGCGGCTGTTGCTTCCGTATTGTTCCTTGCCGCGGCTCTGCGCTCGCGTTCCGTTTGTTCGGCACGCTTCTCGGCCTGCATTTCACGTCGTTTGGCAACTTCCGAAACCAGTAGCTTGTCCTCTACGCGCAGCAGTTGGGCGCACTCTTTGATATAGACATCGCGCACAATCGCTTCGGGAATGACCGAGATGCTTTGTACAAGATTACCTATTAATTCGGCACGTTTGATAGGGTCTTTACCCGCGTCCTCCAGCAACAAATTGGTTTTGAACCGGATAAAGTCCGTTTCGTGCTCTTGTATGAATTGCCGGAACTCGGTCGAATTATGTTTGCGGGCAAAAGAGTCCGGGTCGTCTCCGTCGGGCAGGAGGCACACCTTAATATTCATGCCTTCTTCCAGCAGCATGTCGATACCTCGTATAGAAGCCTTGATGCCGGCTGCATCACCGTCGTAAAGCACCGTCATGTTATTGGTGAAGCGGTGAATCAGGCGGATTTGCCCCGGTGTCAGGGCGGTGCCCGAAGAAGCCACTACGTTCTCTATGCCGGATTGGTGCATGGAGATAACATCGGTATAGCCTTCCACCAAAAAACACCGGTCTTGCTTTACAATCGCCTGTTTGGCAAAGTAGATGCCATACAACTCATTACTCTTATGGTAAATTTCCGATTCGGGTGAGTTGACGTACTTTACTTTCACCCCTTTAGTGGCGCTGGCAAGCACACGGCCACCAAATGCCACCACCTTACCCGACAGCGTATGCACGGGGAAGATGACACGTCCCCAAAAACGGTCGCGCAGTCTGTGGTCGTCCGTTTCATAACAAAGTCCGGTCTTGATGAGGAAGTCTTTCTTATATCCTTTCTTTATAGCCTCCTGTGCCATGGCATCGTGGCTCTCGGTACAATAGCCCAACTGGAATTTCTCGATAATGTCATCACGGAATCCGCGGTTGCGAAAATAAGCCATACCGATGCTGCGTCCGTCCACATGGTTGCGCAGAATATTCTGGAAATAGTCGCGGGCAAACTGGTTGACGATGAAAAGGCTTTCGCGTTCGCTCTGAGCGAGCTTTTCTTCGTTGGACAGTTCCCGCTCCTTGATTTCGATGCCGTATTTCTTGGCGAGGTATTTCAGCGCTTCGGGATAAGACATCTGTTCATGTTCCATGATGAAATGTACGGCATTGCCCCCTTTGCCGCAGGCGAAACATTTGCACAGTCCTTTGGCGGGAGACACGTAGAATGACGGCGTCTTATCATCGTGAAACGGGCATAGTCCCACATAGTTCACTCCGCGTTTCCGCAGCGTGACGAAGTCCGATACGACATCGTATATTTGTGCCGCGTCCAGAATTCTGTCTATGGTGGGTTGGTCTATCATAATTCGAGTACAAAGTTACATATAAAATCAGCCCCTGCAAAAAAAAGTTTTGCAGGGGCGGGAAAAGGGGAATTAAATCATCATTTAATCTTCTCTCTGATTTTAGTCAGGTATTTCTTCATCCCTTCCGCATCCTTATTGTTGATGATTTCCAACAGCTGCTTCAGTTCCAGGCGTATATTCTCTACTTGTCCGGGCGTACGGGGATTAAACAGAATTTCCTGGAGTAGATAATCGTCCTCGCTCAACAGGCCTTTGGCAATGGCCATATGCTTTTTGAACGTAGTACCCGGGGCTTCCTGATGCTTCATGACCGCTGCAAACACAAAAGTTGAAACGAAAGGAATGGACAAGGAATAGGCTACCGTTTCATCATGCTCGTCGAAAGTGTACTCAAAGATATTGAGCTTCATGGTCTGGTACAGGTCTTTGAAGAAGATTTTTCCCAAGTGGTCGCCTTCGCTGATGATGATGGCATTTTCCGTATTCAGGTTACTCAGGCTGGCAAAGGTCGGTCCGAACATGGGATGCGTCGACACGTAACGGAAACCGCTTTCTTCATAGAATTTTTTCAGTCCCGTCTTTACCGAAGCGATATCGCTGATGATACAGTCTTTGGGCAGTACAGGCAACACCTGGCGGAAAGCCTCCAGAGTATATTTTACCGTGGCGGCGTTGATTACCAGCTCCGGTTCAAACTCCTTGATTTCTTCCAGCGTAGTGAAACGGTAGGTGTTATAGACAAAGCGCAATTGATGCGGGTTGACGTCAAACACGGCCGTCTCGTGTTGAAAACTTAAAATATCCGTAAAGAAAGAGCCCATTTTCCCGGCTCCGAGTATTAATATTCGCATATACTTGATGTTATAGTGACAATGTTATATAGTTATCTTGTCACTTATTAATAATTTCCATTTGCTGGCGCACGCTTTCCTCGTGTATCGCCTCAAACACTTTCTTGATAAATTCCGAATCCATGCCGCACAGTGCGCCTTGCGAGCCGCGTTTTTCAAGAATCTCGTTATAACGTCCCGTTTGCAGGATGGTCATATCATGTTCTTTCTTGTATGTGCCGATTTCACGGGCTACGCGCATCCTTTTGGCTAATTCCTGAATGAGGTTGTTGTCGCACTCGTCAATCTGCTTGCGCAATTCGCTGAGGTTTTCGGTGCTTTGCGTGTCCTTGCGGATAACAAGCAGGTTAAGGATATAATCCAATACATCCGGCGTAACCTGCTGGGCGGCGTCGCTCCACGCGCAATCCGGGTTGCAGTGGCTTTCGATAATCAAACCGTTGAAGCCTAAGTCCATTGCCTGCTGGCAAAGCGGAGCAACCAGTTCGCGCTTTCCGCCGATATGGCTCGGGTCGCAAATGATAGGCAGGTTTGGAATGCGGCGGCGCAGTTCGATAGGGATATGCCATTGCGGCAGGTTGCGGTAGAGCTTTTTGTCGTAGCTGCTGAAACCGCGGTGGATGGCTCCAAGACGTTTCAGACCGGCATTGTTGATACGCTCCAAGGCGCCAATCCATAATTCCAAGTCCGGATTAACGGGGTTCTTTACCAATACCGGAATATCCACGCCTTTCAGGGCATCTGCTATTTCTTGTACGGCAAAAGGATTGGCGGTAGTGCGGGCGCCTACCCAAAGTATGTCTATTCCGGCTTTCAGGCACTCATATACATGTTTGGCTGTGGCTACTTCGGTGGAAACATACATGCCCGTTTCCTTTTTTACCTCTTTAAGCCAGGACAAACCTTCTACGCCGACACCCTCGAAACCGCCCGGTTTGGTACGGGGTTTCCAGATGCCCGCGCGGAATATCTTCATTCCTTTCGCAGACAATTGCCTGGCGGTATCCATAACTTGTTCTTCTGTCTCTGCGCTGCATGGACCGGCGATAACCAGAGGACGTTTTTCCTCGATACCCGGCAACAAGATTGATTCTAATTCAAGTTCCATATTCTTTATTTGTTTAATTATATTCAGTTGTATAAATATTTCCAAGCCGTTATCCCGCTTCCGTATCAAATTATCTCATTGCTTTGATACGTTTCAACGCTTCCGCCAGTTTGTCGTCCTTGCAGCAAAGCGAGATACGGATGTATCTTTTTCCATTGCTGCCGAAGATAAATCCCGGAGTGATGAATACGCGCGCTTCATGCAATACCCGCTCGGTCAGTTCCTCTACATCGGCGCAACTGTCGGGTATCTTTCCCCAAAGGAACATGCCTACCTGACTTTCATCGTAAGTACATCCCAGTTCACGCATTATTTCCCCTGCCAGCCGGCGGCGTCCGCGATAGTTCTTATTGTTGCCCTCGTACCATTCTTCACCGGCTTCCAGGGCAGTGGCGGCTGCCAGCTGCATGGCGCGGAACATACCGCTGTCTATGTTGCTCTTCACTTTCAGTATCCATTGTACGAAGTCGGCATTGGAGGCGAGCATACCGATGCGCCAGCCCGGCATATTGTGGCTCTTGCTCATGGAGTTGAACTCGATGCAGCATTCCTTCGCTCCCGGAATGCCGAGAATGCTGATAGGACGTTCGTTCAGGATAAAGCTGTACGGGTTGTCGTTGACGATGACGATGTCCTTACGGCGTGCGAAGTCCACCAGCTTTTGGTAAAGCTCCGGCGTGGCGTTCGCTCCTGTCGGCATATTGGGATAGTTGGTCCACATCAGTTTGACACGACTCATATCCATTTTCTCCAGCTCATCGAAGTCGGGCATCCAGTCGTTTTCTTCTTTCAGGTTGTAGTTCACGACCTCGGCGCCCAATATCTTGCTCAATGAAGTATAGGTGGGATAGCCGGGGTTGGGAACCAATACCTGCTCACCGGGATTGACGAAAGCCAGCGTGACGTGCAGAATACCTTCTTTGGAACCGATGAGCGGCTGTATTTCCGTGTTCGGGTTCAGCTCCACGCCGTACCATTTCTTATACCATCCGGCAAAACCGCGGCGCAATTCGGGAATACCTACGTAGGGTTGATAGCCATGTCCGTCAGGATTGCGCGCCGCATCGCAAAGCGTTTGTATGGTGTCTTCCGAGGGGGGCATATCGGGACTGCCGATACCCAGGCTGATTACATCCTTGCCTTCGGCATTCATTTGCGCCACCTCTTTCAGTTTTTTAGAGAAGTAGTATTCGCTTACGCTTGCCAGTCGGTCGGCGGGCTTTATTTTAGATATTTGATTTTCCATCTTCGTATTCTCCTAATATTTTAAGTTCTTTGGTCAGCGGGGTGATAGCCACGATAGATTGTTTATACTTCAGTACATTGTCGAAAACCACGTCTACGTAGAATTGATATTCCCATTCGCGCCCGATGATGGGCAGTGATTGTATTTTTGTCAGGTTGATGCGGTAGAAAGACAGGATGGACAATACCTGTGAGAGGCTTCCCTCGGTATGCGGCAACGTGAATACCATGCTTGCCTTGTTGACCTCCTTGTTGCGGTGACGGCTCAGTTCATCCACCTGCCACGGGTCTGCCACAACCAGAAAACGGGTGAAGTTGTGCTTGTTTGTCTCGATGCCTTCCTGCAACACTTTCATGCCGTAACGTTCGGCGGCGGCTTTGGAACAGATGGCGGCGTGTCCTTTCAGGTTCTCTCTCTTGATAATCTCCGCACTGAGGGCGGTATCTTCGCCTTCCACGACTTTAATGCCGGGGTGCTGTCCGAGGAACTCGCGGCACTGCATCAGAGCGATGGGGTGGGAGTTTACTTCCGTGATGTCATCCCAATCCTCTTCGGGCAGGCAAACGAAGCTGTGCGAGATGCGTAGCTTATATTCGCCCACAATCTGTGCGCCGCTTTGGCGGAGCAGCTCATTGTTGTGCAGCAAGCTGCCTGCAATCGTATTTTCTATTGCCAGCATACCTATGGTCTGACTGTCTTTCTTGACAGCTGCAAATACATCCTCGAAGGTAGCGCAGCAGATAAGCTGTATTTCTTCTCCTTCGAAGTACTTGTGTGCGGCAATGTCATGATACGAACCTAATGTTCCTTGAATGGCTATTTTTTTCATTCCTGACTGTTTTTTCTTAGTTTATGCTACAAAAAATCCCGCTTCCATACAATGGAGCGGGATTCTATATATTACTTAGTTCTCTATTCAGTTCTTAAGCATCACTGTCACTTGATACATACAAACTCCCGCTCTACTTTCCGGCTAAAGTAAAAGTAAAAAAAGAAGTAATATGCATAAGTAAATGATTTCATCATTGCTGTTCTCTTGTTTTGAATTACGCGACAAAAGTAATACTTTTCTTTTATACGCAAATAAAAAACAATGTTTTTTTTGATATTTGTATCAATTTATAGATAATCTTTTACAATCCCAATACATTTGTCGTATTGTTGCCCGGCTGATTGCCATATTGTCCGGTGAATCCTTGTATGTCTTTCGGGTTCAGTTCCAGTCCGCGCTTCATGTCTTCCACAGAGCCTTCCTTGTCACCGTTCAGCAGCTTGGCACGCCCGCGTTCGTGGTAGGCCTGGGCGAAGTTAGGGTTCAGCTCAATGGCTTCATCAAACAGGGCGATAGCTTCGGTCAGCTTCTTCTGGACGATGTACAGTTGTCCCAAGTAGAGGAACGCCTGCTCGTTGAACGGATTCAACTCGGTTATATGAAGATAGTCGGCTTCCGCTTCGGCCTCGGCGCCGGTTGCTTCTTTTATCTTTCCGCGAAGCAATATGGCGCTTTCGTCGTCCGGGTCTTGGGCGAGTACGGCATCGATGTCTTCCATGGCTTCTTTGTATTGCCGCATCTTCGTCAGAGCTTCGGCGCGCAGCAGGCGGGCTTCGGTGAAGTCGTCTTTCAACACGATGGCTTTTGTGAGATGGGCGATGCACATAATGCCGTCGTTCTGTCCGTTGTCGGCTTTGCCCAACAGATAATGCGCCATGGCACTGCCTTCTTCAATGGCGATGGCTTTTTGGGCGGCTTCCGCCATGGCGGCGTAGTCCTCTTGCATGTAGCAGACGTTGGCAAGGGTGAGGAAGGTGGAGGTATGCTCCGGTTCTATTTGGGTCATCTTCTCCAAAAGTTTGCGGGCTTCGTCCGGTTCGTTGGACTGGATATATACTTGCGCCAAATAGCCCATTGTTTCGAAATCCTCTTGCAGCGCAAGGGCTTCGGTAAAGCATTTAATGGCATAGTCGGCGCGTCCCATGCGTTGGGCACGCATACCGTCGTACTTGAATATCTCGAAGTTCTTCTGCTTATTTTTTTGTTTTTCCTCTTCCGGATTGCTCGCTTTGCCGGAGAAAAAAGATTTAAAGAATCCCATGGTTATGATATTGTTTTAGTTATGTTTTAATAGGTTGATAGGAGCAGTGCGTGTATGCACCGTGCAAAAGTAATGATTTATTTTTTGATTTGCAGTATTCCGTTGACGGCAATAATTTTTCCTTCGTCCAATAATCGGTGTAATGCCTCGGTCAAAAGCTCTTTGTCCGTCGGAAGTTGTTCGAGCAGACCGGCGGGAGTTTGCGGGGCGGAAGAGAGTATCTCTTGTATTTTTCCGGCAAGCTCTTTGGAGGTCGGCCTGTCGGTTGCAGGTTTGTTGCGCAGACTGATGCAAGTGTCGCACTGCCCGCAATTATGTTCGTTTTGCTCTCCGAAGTAATCCAGCAGCATACGGCTGCGGCATACGGTGTCGTTGGTTACGTAGTCCAGTATGGAATTGATGCGTGCTTCATAACGGGCTTTCCGTTCTTCATAGATTTCCGGAGAAAGGTGGATGCGTTGCGCTTCCACACGCTCGCGCGTGTATATTATATAAGGTGTCTTTTTGTGTGGGATGTAATTTACGATATGCAGTTTGGCAAGGTGAACCAGCAACTCGTAGATTTGCCGGCGGGTAAGTCCCGTGCGCACGGCGAGCGAATCTTCGTTGATATAGGTGTAGTCTGTAAATACCCCTGTATAGGAACGGAGTACGGCTTGAATGAGTTTGTCCATGTCTTCACCCATTTCGCGCAGCCTGTAAAGTTCGTCCCTGCGTATGGTAAAGAGGATGCGTGAGGTGTTATCCTGTTCTCCGGTATATTCCAGATAGCCTGCCTGGGTCAGGATTTTCAGTGCGCTGTCCACCGGGACGGGGAAGTGCTTGAACTTACGGCAGAAATCCTCGATGTTGAATTCCCGTACGCATTCCAGTCCGTCTCCCATTGCCATCTGGTAGTAGTATTGAAGATGCTCGTACACATCTTTGATATAGTCTTTCTCCGGAAAAGTGTCGGGTATGCGCTTGTGCAGCGTGGTTTTGTCCGATTTGGCGTACAGGATGACGGCATAGGCTTTTTGCCCGTCGCGACCGGCTCTCCCGGCTTCCTGAAAATAGGCCTCTATGGAGTCGGGCAAATCCATGTGGATAACGATGCGCACATCCGGCTTGTCTATGCCCATTCCAAAGGCGTTGGTGGCTACCATGACGCGACTTTCACCGGATTGCCAGCGGTGCTGTCGGATGTCTTTGGAAGCATCGTCCAGTCCGGCATGGTAGAAATCGGCTGTGATGTCTTCATTATTCAGCAGTTCGGTGATTTCTTTGGTACGGCGGCGGTTGCGTACATACACAATGGCGCTGCCGGGCATACTGCGCAATATATGCAGCAGTTCTGCCGTTTTGTTCTCCGTTTTACGGACGATATAGGCAAGGTTGTTCCGCTCGAAACTCATGCGGAATACATTTTCCCGGCGGAAATGCAAGCGGGTTTGGATGTCCTTCACGACTTCCGGAGTTGCGGTAGCTGTCAAGGCCAGAACCGGAGCGTCCGGCAGCAGCTCACGTATTTCCGCAATTTTCAGGTAGGCGGGACGGAAGTCGTACCCCCATTGCGAAATGCAATGGCTTTCGTCCACCGTAATCATGCTGACCTTCATTTTCCGCAGTTTGATACGGAAGATTTCCGTATCCAGCCGTTCAGGGGAGATGTAGAGGAACTTATAGTTGCCGAAGATGCAGTTCTCGAGGGTTGTGATAATGTCCTGCCGGTTCATGCCGGAGTAGATGGCAAGCGCTTTGATGCCCCGCTTCCTTAAATTCTGCACTTGGTCTTTCATCAGGGCTATCAGGGGGGTAATAACCAGACATAATCCGTCTTTGGCAAGTGCCGGAACTTGGAAAGTGATGGACTTGCCGCCACCCGTAGGCATCAGTCCCAATGTGTCTTTGTTCTCACTGATACTGTTGATAATATCTTCCTGGATTCCCCGGAAGCGGTCGTATCCCCAATACTGTTTTAAAAGTCGGGAGTTGAGAGTTGAAAATTGAGGGTTATCGGGCTGGGCGGACATGGCGTTGGGAGTTGAAAGTGAAAAGTTGAAAGTTGAGAGTCAGGAGTTGAAAACCAAACTGCACAGCCCAACTTTCAACTCTCAACTCTTGACTTTCAACTAAACTAATTCGGTTTTATGTCTTCGATTTGCAATTGCACTTCTCCCCGTTTGTGGGTGTTTTCTTCAATGGTGTAGCAAATGTCAAACGAACGTTTGGTCTTGATGTAGCGAACGTGGGAACTTTGTCCGAAAGCGATGCCGTTCATTACATTGTTCGATTTGTTATCCACTAATTCCAGTTTGATATGTTCCTGGTCGCGTCCTACGACTTTACTGGTTCCGTAGTCGTACACGTTATGGGTACAGAAGACAGGTTTGGTGTTGTCGGGACCAAACGGGTTGAACTTTTTTAAATCGTTGCAGAATTTGGGCGTAATATCCCGGAAGTCGATTTCTGCATTGATGTCGATTACGGCGCTGGTTTGTTCCGGCAGGATATGCTGTGAAACGAATTCTTCAAAACGTTTGGTGAAGGCGGGAACGTTTTCCACCTTCATGGACAGTCCGGCGGCATAGGTATGACCGCCGAAATTCTCCAGCAAATCCCTGCAATATTCGATGGCTTTGTATACATCAAAACCGGAAACGGAGCGTGCCGAACCGGTTGCCATATCGTCCGTACGTGTCAGTACTACGGCCGGACGATAATATACTTCCGTCAGGCGGGAAGCCACAATGCCGATTACCCCTTTGTGCCAGTCTTCGTTGTACAACACGATAGAACGGCGGTCGGCCAGTCCTTCCAGTTCGGCAACGATTTGATTGGCCTCTTCGGTCATTGTCTTGTCGAGGTCCTTACGGGTTTCGTTATATTGGTTGATTTGCCCGGCCTTTTCCAAAGCGAGCGAGAAATCCTTTTCCGTCAGCAGGTCTACCGCTTCCTTACCGTTCTGAATACGTCCCGATGCGTTGATGCGCGGGCCTATCTTGAATACTATATCGCTGACGGTAATTTCTTTTTCCGACAGTCCGCACACGTCGATGATGGCTTTCAGTCCTACGCTCGGATTGCTGTTGAGCTGTTTCAGACCGTGATAGGCAAGTATGCGGTTCTCTCCCATAATCGGTACGATGTCCGAAGCGATGCTGACCGCAACCAAGTCCAACAGGGGAATCAAGTGATGAAACTCGATACCGTTACTGATGGCAAACGCCTGCATGAATTTAAAACCTACCCCGCAACCCGAAAGGTGTTCGTAGGGATAAGTATTGTCTTCGCGCTTGGCGTTCAATATGGCTACGGCAGGGGGCAATACCTCATCGGGCACGTGGTGGTCGCAGATGATGAAGTCGATACCTTTCTCTTTGGCGTATGCGATTTCGTCTACGGCCTTGATGCCGCAATCCAATACGATAATCAGTCCCACACCGGTTTCGGCGGCGTAGTCCACACCTTTGGTTGAAACTCCATACCCTTCGTTGTAGCGGTCGGGTATGTAATAGTCTATGTTCGAGTAGAACTGTTGAATAAACTTGTAGACCAAAGCCACGGCGGTGGTTCCGTCCACATCATAATCTCCATAAATCAGAATGCGCTCTTTCTTTCCCATTGCCTTGTTCAGGCGCTCTACGGCCACGTCCATATCTTTCATGAGGAACGGGTCGTACAAATCCGGTAGTTGCGGGCGGAAAAACTTTTTGGCGGCAGCTGCCGTTGTTATTCCCCGCTCCACCAGCAATTCCCCAAGTACAGGGCTAATCCCTAATTCTTGGGCCAGTCGTTGGCTTGCTTCTGCCTGATCGGATGTAATGGGTAAATAATTCCATTTGTGAGTCATTTTATATATTATTTTTTCTTTTTCTATCGCAAAGTGCCGGAGAACAAAAAGGATTTTTCACCGTCCGCTTGATATATGCTATTTCTCCAACAAGCTGTAAAGGTATGAAAAACTCTTGAAACCGATGTGAATTCTATAGAAAATATTCTTAACGATGCGTATTCTCTCCTAAAATCCTCTTATTTTTGTAAGGTCTAAATAAGTAGAAGACTTTTATTCATTAAAAACAGGCTGAAATTATGCTTACTTTCATTTCTTGCGCTAAGACTATGGCGTCGCGTTGCTCTTTAAAGGTACCCGAAGTAACCGTTCCGCATTTTGAAACGGAAGCTGTTGCGAATGCGTTGGAAATGTCGCAGATACCTGCCGCAGAGTTGGAAAAACTCTTGAGGGTGAATGCCAGGATCGCTGCGGAAAACAGGGTTCGTTTTCACGATTTCTGCTCGGAAGACAATCACCCTATGCCGGCAATCGGCGCATATACAGGGGCTGTTTTTAAACGTATTCTGCCAAAGGAATTTACGGCTGATGATTTCCGTTATGCGCAAAATCATCTCCGTATCACTTCTTTTCTCTATGGGTTGCTCCGCCCGCTGGATGGAATCAAGCCTTATCGTCTGGAGGGTGATGTACGACTGCCCGAAAAAGGCGGGCTTTCCATGTTCAATTATTGGAAACCGCTGCTGACAGATTATTTTATGGAAGAAATCAAAAGCCGGGGTGGTGTACTGATTAATCTGGCAAGCGGTGAGATGAAAGATTTGTTCGATTGGAAGCGGGTGGAAGAAGAAGTACGGGTTGTTACCCCTGATTTTCAGGTTTGGAAGGGCGGGCAGCTGAAAACGGTTGTTATTTATGCGAAGATGTGCCGGGGCGAGATGGTGCGTTACATCATTAAGAACCGTATTGAACGTCCTGAAGATTTGAGAGGCTTTTCGTGGGAAGGCTTCGCCTTCGATGAGAAACGCAGTACGGATAGTCACTTGCTGTTTACGTTGGGATAAGCCCGGACAATTACCGATACTATAAACAGATGCGATGAAGTAGGTGGGTTTTGCCGTTATACAGTAAAAAATGAGAGTATATCGGTATACGGCTTAGCTATCCCTGACTGTATGCAGAGATACTCTAAGCCGTATACCGGGACAGGCTCTTTATTTTTTACGTAAATCCCGTCCTTCGTATTTACAGATTGCTTCAATCCATTCTTCTGTCAGCGGTTTGGACTCGTGTTTGCTGAGGTCGTACGTTACCATGACAGAGGTACAGATGCATTTCACTTCCTGCGTTTCAGTATCTATGACGCGTTGGGCGAGATGAAAACTTTTTGTTCCGATTTTTGTTACGGCGGTTTGTACGGCAATGTGGTCGGAACCATAAATCTGCGCAAGAAAATCGGCTTCTATATGGACGACGACGATGCCGTCTTTTTGCCAGTCGACATGCGGACATACGGAAGCAAAATATTCTGTCTTACCCAAATCATAAAAAGAGAAGTAGACGGTGTTGTTGACGTGACCGAATTTGTCGACGTCGTTGAAGCGCAGTTGTATAGGTAGGGTGTGGTTAAATTTAATCTCTTCCATTGTTTTCTCTTAAACTTTGTTTGTAATCGGGGCGAATTTACTACTTTTGCGTGTTAATCACAGTATTTATATATCAAGAAATGATAGAAGACATTAAAAAAGCCTGCCAGGTAATGCGGGAAGGCGGGGTAATTCTGTATCCCACCGATACCGTTTGGGGTATTGGTTGTGACGCTACCAACGAAGATGCGGTGCGCCGTGTATATGAAATAAAGCAGCGTCAGGACAGCAAGGCGATGCTGGTGTTGGTAGATTCTTCCGTAAAGGTGGATTTCTATGTTCGGGATGTCCCGGAAGTGGCATGGGACTTGATAGATTTGGCAGACAAACCGTTGACTATTATTTATTCGGGCGCACGTAATCTGGCGGCAAATTTGCTGGCGGAGGACGGCAGCGTAGGTATCAGGGTGACGAATGAAGAGTTCTCCAAACGTCTTTGCCAGCAGTTCCGCAAGGCGATTGTTTCTACCTCCGCCAATATCAGCGGGCAACCCTCACCGAAGAATTTCAGTGAAATAAGTGAAGAGGTTAAGTCGGCCGTAGATTATATTGTAGGTTATCGGCAAGAAGAGATGAGTAATCCGAAGCCGTCCAGCATTATTAAACTGGGTAAAGGCGGGGTGATTAAAATAATCCGTGAATAAGGAAGATGGCTGGAGAAGAAAGAGGTTGGTTACAACGCTTTATCATTTGGCGTGAGAAGAATGTTAAGGAGAAACGGTTTATTCTGGTTCTTAGCTTTCTGGTCGGTATCTTTACGGCATTTGCCGCATTGATATTGAAAATGCTGATACACTGGATACAGAACTTTCTTACGGAGAACTTCGATACGACAGAGGCTAATTACCAGTATTTGATATATCCGGTGGTGGGAATCTTTTTGGCAGGGCTGTTTGTACGCTATGTCGTAAAGGATGATATCAGTCATGGGGTTACGAAAATTCTATATGCCATATCCCGCAGGCAGGGACGTATCAAACGGCATAATACGTGGTCGTCCATTATCGCCAGTTCCATAACAATCGGGTTCGGTGGTTCGGTCGGAGCAGAGGCGCCGATTGTGCTTACAGGCTCGGCCATCGGCTCTAATCTGGGAAGTCTGTTCAAGATGGAGCACCGCACGCTTATGTTACTGGTGGGATGTGGCGCCGCCGGTGCTGTGGCGGGTATTTTCAAAGCTCCGATTGCGGGGCTTGTGTTTACGTTGGAGGTGCTGATGATAGACTTGACCATGTCCTCGCTGCTTCCATTGCTGATTTCGGCAGTGACGGCGGCGACCGTTTCTTATATCGTGACGGGTACGGAAGCCATGTTTAAGTTTCATCTTGACCAAGCCTTTGAACTGGAGCGTATTCCCTATGTGATTATGCTGGGTATTTTCTGCGGACTGGTTTCTCTTTATTTTACCCGTGCCATGAATTCGGTGGAGGGTATGTTCGGTAAACTGAAAGTTCCTTATAAGAAACTGCTGGTGGGCGGTTCCATGTTGAGTATTCTGATATTCCTTTTCCCGCCGCTTTACGGTGAGGGTTATGATACGATAGAATTGCTGCTTAACGGTACAAGCAAAATAGAGTGGGATACGGTAATGAATAACTCTTTCTTCTACGGTCATAGCCAGTTGCTGCTGTTGTACCTGATGCTGATAATCCTGTTTAAGGTTTTCGCTTCGAGCGCAACGAATGGCGGTGGCGGGTGCGGCGGTATTTTTGCGCCTTCTCTTTATTTGGGATGTATTGCCGGATTCGTATTCTCCCACTTCAGCAATGAGTTTGAGACCACCGCTTTTCTGCCCGAAAAGAATTTTGCCCTGATGGGGATGGCGGGAGTGATGAGCGGTGTCATGCACGCGCCGCTGACGGGCGTATTCCTGATTGCCGAGTTGACGGGAGGGTACGACTTGTTCCTGCCGCTGATGATAGTTTCGGTCAGCTCTTATTTGACGATTATCGTTTTTGAGCCGCATAGCATTTACTCCATGCGTTTGGCAAAGAAGGGAGAACTGCTGACGCATCATAAGGATAAGGCGGTGCTGACGTTGATGAAAGTGGAAAATGTGGTAGAGAAAGATTTTATCGCAGTGCATCCGGAGATGGAACTTGCCGAATTGGTGAAGGCTATCTCCGCTTCTCACCGCAATATATTTCCGGTAACGGATAATGAGGGTAAACTAATCGGTATTGTCTTGCTGGACGATATACGCAATATCATGTTCCGCCAGGAACTGTATCATCGTTTTACGGTGGGTAAATTGATGACTTCCGCTCCGGCGCGTCTTTATAATACGGACAGCATGGAGCAGGTGATGCGTACTTTCGACGATACGAAAGCATGGAATCTGCCGGTAGTGGATGAAGAGGGCAAGTACCTCGGTTTCGTTTCCAAATCGAAGATATTCAACTCGTACCGTCAGGTATTGGTACATTTCTCGGAAGATTAAAAGAGATGATTATGAAGAAAGAAGATTTACGGATTGTATATATGGGTACTCCCGAATTTGCGGTGGAACCCTTACGTTGCCTCGTGGAAGGCGGATATAATGTAGTAGGAGTGATTACTATGCCCGATAAGCCGGCAGGGCGAGGGCATAAGGTGCAATTCTCTCCGGTGAAACAATATGCGCTGGAGCATGGCTTACCGCTTCTCCAGCCTGAAAAGTTGAAAGACGAAACGTTTGTCGGGGCTTTGCGCGCTTGGAACGCCGATTTACAGATTGTAGTCGCTTTCAGGATGTTGCCGGAAGTGGTGTGGAATATGCCGCGTTTGGGAACTTTCAATCTGCATGCTTCGTTGCTGCCGCAATACCGTGGCGCCGCTCCTATCAACTGGGCGGTTATCAACGGTGACACGGAAACGGGTATTACTACTTTCTTCTTGAAACATGAAATAGATACGGGAGAGGTTATCCAACAAGTCCGTGTCCCGATTGCAGACACGGATAATGTCGGTATTGTTCATGACAAGCTGATGATGCTTGGCGGCCGTTTGGTAACGGAAACGGTGGACGCTATTCTTGCCGATGCGGTAAGACCCGTTCCACAGGAAGAAATGGTTGTAGCGGGCGAACTGCGTCCGGCTCCCAAGATATTCAAAGATACTTGCCGTATCGATTGGAGCCAGCCGGTAAAGCGCATTTATGATTTTATCCGCGGTCTGTCTCCCTATCCCGCCGCATGGACGGAACTGGTACAGCCGGACGGAACGGTAGTGGTTCTGAAAATATTTGAAACGGAGAAAGTGGAACGCCCGCACTCATTCGCCCCCGGAACTTTGCAGACCGACGGTAAGACGTATATTCGTATAGCGGCCGCAGACGGGTGGATTGGTGTGAACGCATTGCAGCTTCCGGGTAAGAAACGGCTGAAAACGGATGAACTGTTACGGGGATTTAAATTGACAGAAGAATACAAGGTGCGCTGACTGTTAATCTGAAATCTTTTCTGTATATTTGTTTGTTGTAATTCATGTAACCTAATAGAATGTAACTGATATGAAACCTATAATATCCCCTTCCATACTGTCTGCCGATTTTGCGTATTTGGCAAATGATATTGAAATGATTAACGGCAGTGAAGCCGACTGGGTGCACATCGATATAATGGACGGCGTGTTTGTTCCCAACATCTCTTTCGGCTTTCCTGTGCTGAAATATGTGGCGAAGCTTACGGAAAAGCCTTTGGACGTGCATTTGATGATAGTGCAACCGGAAAAGTTTATTCCTGAAGTAAAGGCTTTGGGGGCGCGTATAATGAACGTGCACTATGAGGAGTGTCCGCATCTGCATCGGGTAGTGCAGCAAATCCGTGAAGCGGGAATGTTGCCTGCGGTTACTATCAACCCGGCTACTCCTGTGGCTATGTTGAGGGACATCATAGATGATGTTTATATGGTATTGATAATGGGGGTAAATCCGGGATTCGGCGGTCAGAAATTTATTGAGCATACCGTTGATAAGGTGCGCGAGTTGCGTGAATTGATAACGGTGACCGGTTCGGAGGCTCTGATAGAGGTTGACGGTGGTGTGAATTTAGAGACAGGCGCCCGTTTGGTGGAGGCAGGCGCTAATGCTTTGGTAGCCGGTAACGCCGTCTTTTCGGCTCCTGATCCGGCGGAAGCCATCCGCGCTTTGAAGAATCTGTAATATTTATTGATAACAGACAACTTACAACGGCATCCTTTCCTGCGACTGTTGATGCCGTTGGTCGGTGGAATAGTATATGGGGATAAATATCCTTATATACTGCCTGCCAGTCTATGGATAGCTGTAATCCTGCTGTTGATAGGCGCATATATTCTCAGCCGTAAGTATTATGCCCTTTGCAAGCTATATGGAGTTGTCGTATTTTGGGCTTGTTTCGTATTGGGCGGGGCTTTGGTAAGTTTACAGTTAAAGCAGGCTGACCATGCATTTCCGAATACGGAAAAATCTTCCGCTTATCAGGTTGTTCTTACGGCAAAGCCGGAAATCAAGAAAAACAGTATTCTGTTTCATGCCGTTTTGAGAGGAGAAGTGTTGAAGGACAAGCTCTTATATGACTTTTCAGAAAAGACTTTCCTATTTTATTTCCCTAAAGATTCTGCGGCATATTCTTTGAAAAGAGGGGACAGGCTGTTGGTTTATGCCCGTTTGTCTCCACCGGTGAATAATGGAAATCCGGATGAATTCGATTATGCCCGTTATCTTCTCAGAAAGGGAATCTGCGGAACCGCTTATGTACATGCCGGACATTGGCGCAGGATTGGTTGTGACGGTTCCTCTACTTTTCGTCAGCAGGCTTCGGACTGCCGTGATAAGATGGTTGCCGGGTATCGGAATATGGGTTTCCAAGGGGATGAGCTGGCGATACTTTCTGCGCTTACGGTAGGCTGCAAGGAAGAGCTGAGCGAGCATGTAATCGAGACATATTCGGTGGCCGGAGCCAGCCATGTACTGGCGCTTTCCGGATTGCATATCGGTTTCATTTCGGCTTTATTATTGTTTGTTTTATCGCCTTTGTGGAACAGGTGGCGGTTTTTGAAACCTTTTCTGCTGCTGTCGGTAATCTTGTCTTTATGGGGATTTGCTTTTCTTACCGGATTGTCCTCTTCTGTGGTACGCGCTGTTATCATGTGCTCGTTTTGGCTGCTTTCCGCTCTATTCCCCGCTTGCCAAAGGCTGACGCTGAATACGTTGGGAGCTACGGCTTTCTTGATGTTATTGTTCAATCCCGTATGGTTGTTTGATATTGGTTTTCAACTGTCTTTTGCGGCTGTTACGGCGATTTTGCTCCTGCAACCCGGGCTATACGGCTTGTTGCCGGTTAAAAATACGGCGCTGCGAAAAGTTTGGGCCTTAATAACCGTTTCCATAGCCGCGCAAATAGGGACGGCGCCTCTGGTCATGCTTTATTTCTCACGTTTTTCCACGCATTTTCTCTTGACAAACTTATGGGTGATTCCGCTGGTATCGTTGATTGTGTATGCGGCTGTTGTATTGCTTGCCTTAACTCCTTTTCCCGGCTTGCAACATTTCTTTGCAGAGATGACAGAGATGTTGATTCGACTGCAAAATACGGTGCTCCGTTGGATTGAGCAACTTCCTTTGGCCTCTATCGACCATATCCGGATGGATATCCGGGAGGTCTTTCTGTTCTATTTCTCTTTGTTGTTATTGTGCCGTGCCGTAACAAGGCGTACGGCAACGAATGTTTATATCGCTTTGTCCGCTCTGCTGCTTTGCGTTTCCTATCATTCGTATTCGTTTATGGCGGATGCTTCCCGTCGCAGTCTTGTCTTCTATAATGTCCGGGGGTGTCCTGCGGTACATTGTTTGACCGATAACTCTTATTCATGGCTGGTTTGTACCGACAGCCTGTCCGATATTACCCGTTTGGAACGTGCGCTTACTCCCCATTGGAACCGTTTGCGTCTGAAATCTCCTGCCGTAATAACGGGAGATTATTCTGCGCCGGATATTTCTGTCCGGAATCAAATCGTGTTTTATGCAGGAAAACGTATTTGCCTGCTGTGCGATAACCGTTGGCGGAATAGAGTTGCCGATATTCCCATCTCTATTGACTATTTATATGTTTCTCAGGGATATAAAGGCGGTATAAAAGAGCTGGTTTCTTTATTTGAAGTGGGTACGGTAGTGATAGACTCATCCGTTTCCGATTATTATCAGGAGAGGATTATCAATGATTGTATTCGACTGGGAATTTCTTATCTTTCCCTTTCTGAAAAAGGTTCTGTGCGCATATCATTATAAATCATAAACTTTTTCGTACTTTTGCCCTTTCATTTGTTGGGGATAAACGGAATTCCCTGTTTATTCAGAACGTAAATCGTAAAAACTATATGTTGACTAAAGTAATAGAGCAATCTAAGATAGACCACTTTGCCAAGTGGATGGAACGTGCGGATAAAATTGTTATTGTTGCTCATGTGGCTCCCGATGGGGATGCAATAGGTTCTTCCTTAGGATTATGGCATTTTCTCAATACGCAAGACAAGGACGCGACTGTTATCGTTCCGAATGCTTTTCCGGATTTTTTGCGGTGGATGCCCGGCAGTAAGGACATACTTTTGTATGACCGCTATAAAGAGTTCGCCGATAAACTGATAGCGGAGGCAGATGTGATATGTTGCCTTGATTTCAACGCCATCAGCCGTATCGATGCAATGGCGGATGCCGTATCTGCTTCTCCTGCACGGAAAATACTGGTAGACCATCATCTGAACCCGGAAGATTTTTGCAGAATCATAATTTCCCACCCCGAGATATCTTCTACTTCGGAGCTTGTTTTTCGTCTGATCTGCCGCATGGGATATTTCAGTGACATCACAAAGGAAGGAGCGGAATGTATCTATACAGGTATGATGACCGATACAGGTGGCTTTACGTATAATTCCAATAATCGTGAAATATACTTTATCATCAGCGAGTTGCTCTCAAAAGGCATTGACAAGGACGATATTTACCGGAAAGTGTATAACACCTATTCCGAGAGCCGTTTGCGCCTTATGGGGCATGTGCTGTCGCAGATGAGAGTCTATCCGGAACATCATGCCGCTTTGATTACGCTGACCAAGAAAGAACAAAGCAATTTCAACTATATCCGCGGCGATAGCGAGGGTTTTGTAAACATACCGTTGAGTATCAAAAATGTAGTGTTCTCCTGTTTCCTGCGTGAGGATACGGAAAAGCCGATGATAAAGGTCTCCTTGCGTTCGGTAGGAAGTTTTCCTTGCAACCGGCTCGCTGCTGAGTTTTTTAACGGCGGCGGACACTTAAATGCTTCCGGCGGAGAATTTTACGGAACGTTGGAAGAAGCTGAAAAAGTGCTGGAGCTGGCGTTGGAAAAGTTTAAGCCGCTGCTTAATGCCAAAGGATAAAAAAAGTTTGGCTGTAAAGGTTAAAAGATACGAACTTTCCACTTGCAGCTTTTAACTTTCAAGGAAATCAGATATTTTTGTACGAAATTACTAAATAACAGAAATGAAGAAACTTACTTTATTCTTTTTGTCTTTATTGGCACTCAGTTTGGGCTTTCAAGCCTGCGATGATAGCAAGACCTATGCAGAGATGCTGGAAGAGGAAAAAGACGGTATAAATGACTTTATCAAAAAGAATGACTTTAAGATAATCTCACAATCGGAGTTTTATGCACAGGACTCTACGACAAAGTCTAAGGAAAAAGGAGACGGCGTGGATGAGTTTGTGCAGCTTGCCAGTGGAGTATATATGCAGATTGTAGATAAAGGCTCCGAGAACGAGGCTGATACGGTGAAGAATAATGATGAGATACTGGTACGTTTTATGGAGTACAGTATCCTTGATAAAGATACCGCGTTATCTAATTTGAGCGCTGTGGAAACTGTGGACGCATTCCGTTATACGGTGACCTCGTCTTCCATAGCGGGAACTTTCTTGCAGGGATACATGATGACCTACTATTCTTCGCCGGCTGTTCCGGCAGGATGGCTTGTCCCGTTGACTTATGTGCGTGATATGGCTCACGTAAGACTGATTATTCCTTCCAAGATGGGACATCAGACGGCTATGCAATACGTATATCCTTATTATTACGATATCCGGAAATATCAAATCTGGAAATAACTAACCAATATTTAAATTATTAACCTATGACTCTAATCAAATCTATCTCTGGAATCCGCGGAACGATCGGCGGTGGTGTAGGCGAGGGGTTGAATCCGCTCGACATCGTGAAGTTTACTTCGGCATACGCTACCCTTATCCGCAAAACGTGTACTGTAAAAAGTAACAAGATTGTAGTAGGCCGTGATGCGCGCATCTCGGGCGAAATGGTAAAGAATGTGGTAGTAGGTACCCTTATGGGTATGGGCTGGGACGTAGTGGACATTGATTTGGCTTCTACCCCGACCACTGAGTTGGCTGTAACCATGGAAGGCGCCAGCGGCGGTATTATCCTGACCGCCTCTCACAATCCCAAACAGTGGAATGCTTTGAAGCTTCTGAATGAAAAAGGAGAATTCCTGAATAAAGAAGAAGGAAACGAGGTACTTCGTATCGCTGAGGCCGAAGCTTTCGATTTTGCGGAAGTGGATAAACTCGGCTCTTACCGTAAAGACCTGACTTATAATCAAAAACATATTGATAGCGTACTTGCGCTTGATTTAGTGGATGTGGAAGCCATTAAGAAAGCCGGTTTCCGTGTAGCCATTGATTGTGTAAACTCTGTGGGCGGTATCATCCTTCCGCAACTGTTGGAGCAACTTGGAGTACAGCATGTGGAAAAACTCTATTGCGAACCTACCGGTAACTTCCAGCATAACCCTGAACCTCTGGAAAAGAATCTGGGTGACATCATGAACCTGATGAAAGGCGGTAAGGCCGATGTCGCTTTTGTGGTGGACCCGGATGTAGACCGTTTGGCTATGATTTGTGAAGACGGCAAAATGTATGGTGAAGAATACACGCTGGTTACCGTAGCCGATTATGTATTGAAGCATACTCCGGGCAATACGGTTTCTAACTTGAGTTCTACCCGTGCATTGCGTGATGTAACCCGTAAATACGACCAACAATATTACGCTTCCGCCGTAGGTGAAGTGAACGTAACTACCAAGATGAAAGAGGTAGGCGCTGTTATCGGTGGCGAAGGCAATGGTGGAGTCATTTATCCCGCCAGCCACTACGGACGCGATGCCTTGGTGGGTATTGCCCTGTTCCTTAGCCATCTGGCACACGAGGGTAAGAAAGTAAGCGAACTGCGTGCCACTTATCCGGCTTATTTCATGGCTAAGAACCGTGTAGACTTAACTCCGGATACGGATGTCGATGCCATCCTTGCCAAAGTAAAGGAAATCTATAAAAACGAAGAAATCAATGATATCGACGGTGTAAAGATTGACTTCCCCGACAAATGGGTACATTTACGCAAGAGTAACACAGAACCGATTATTCGTGTTTATAGCGAAGCGGCTACGCCGGAAGCAGCCGAAGAAATCGGTCGGCAGATTATGAAAGTAATCGAGGACTTGGCGAAATAAGATAAGGAAGCTAATAAGAAAGAGGGTGTGTCGAAACTCTCATAAATAGAAAATCACCCTCGCTACGACTATCTGTGGCGAGGGTGATTTTCTATTTATGAGGGGAGTTTTGACACACCCTTTTAAATAAGTGTTGAAATTTAATTTATATCAGTAACGATGATATAGCGTAACCTAAGGCTGAAAGCCTTTTTATCTTATAGCCCGGGGTAACACCCCGGGAGTACGGATATGAATGACATTGCGCCCTGTAAGGGCAAAAGATTTACATATTCGTCTTTTGCCCTTACAGGGCGCAGAATACCGGGAACATTTATTCCCGGGGTGTTACCCCGGGCTTATAGATAAGAGCCTTTCAGGCTGAAAGCTAAAAATCCTTCAAGTTTAAAGCTAAAATCCTTTAGGCTTAAAACTAAAATCCTTTCAGGCTTAGATTATTTTTGCTATAAATTAAATTTCAACACTTACTTATTATATCAGCTTTACTCGTTCTATCTCCTGCTCGAAATTGGGCGTGAATATCCCTTTTCCTATATTCTCTTTGATTTCCTCTATACTCCAGAAACGTCCGCCATCCAACTCGTCGCTAGGATGTATCTCGCCGTCGTATACGGTTTTGTGTACAAACACGAGCTCTTTCTCGTGTGCGGATTCAAAAACATAATTGGTGATGGCTTCCGGTGTGAAGTCGGTTATCCCTAACTCCTCGCGTACTTCCCGTTTCAAGGCCATTTCCACACTTTCGCCCAAATCAACGTGTCCGCCTACCGACGTATCCCACTTACCGGGTTGTATATCTTTCCATTCGGGACGTTTCTGCAGATATAATTCTCCTTTGGAGTTGAATACATGCAGATGAATTACGGGGTGCAGAAGCTTGCTTCCGTTGTGGCATTCGCCGCGGGTGGCTGCACCTATAATGTTCCCTTGTTCATCGACAAGGGGAAACATTTCCTGATTGTTGTCGCTGTTCATTTTATTCAGAGCTTTTTATGGGTGTTATCAATAAAAATGTCGTGCCGGATATCCTTTAAAGAATATCAAGGTATCAGCAGCGACGAATCGCCGTAACTCAAGAACCGGAAATCATGGGCAAGGGCATAGTCGTAAATCTTCCGCCAATCTCCATGTAGAAATGCCGAGACAAGCAGTAATAGTGTGCTTTGCGGTTGGTGGAAGTTGGTCACCATGGCCTTTACGATTCTGTACTCGTATCCCGGAGCAATGATGATTTGCGTGCTGGTATGCAACGTTTCCATGTGATGCCGGTCAAGATAGGCTATGATTGCTCGCAAGGCGTCTACGGCAGGGGTGGCAGCCGTTTCGGGAGTCATCTCATAGGGTTGCCATTGCTTTACATGCAAATCCTCTTCTGTGGCGTCGGGATTGTTCAGAAGAGTAACACCTATGTGATAGAGACTTTCCAGCGTACGTACGGAAGTTGTTCCTACCGCAATGGCTTTTCCTTCGTGCGCTACGAGCTTCTCCAGCGTACTGCGATTGACGGATATGTATTCCGTGTGCATTTCGTGCCCTTCTATCTCTTCGCTTTTGACGGGCTTGAAAGTCCCGGCTCCTACGTGCAGCGTCAGTTCTTCCGGTTCCACTCCTTTCCCGCGCAAAGCGTCCAAAACCCGTGGAGTAAAGTGCAGTCCGGCGGTTGGAGCGGCTACCGAGCCTTTTATTTTGGAATAAACGGTCTGGTAGGTTTCCTTATCACTTTCCTGTGTCTCCCTGTTCAGATAAGGCGGGATAGGTAACTCTCCGAACACCTCGAGAATATCGGCGAATGTTACTTCCGGATTGTTCCAACGGAAATCCACCCAATGACTGGTACCATGGCACGCTCCCCGTTCGGCAGTCAAGGTAAGCGGTTTTCCTTTCACAACCATTTCCCGTTTTAACGTACCTTCTTTCCACTTTTTCAGATTTCCTATCATGCAGAGCCATGCGGCGTGTTCCGTCTGCTGAAAATTAAGAGCGTAGTCGTTGGGTCGGATAGGTTCGAGGCAGAACACTTCGATAAGCGCTCCCGTCTCTTTATGGAAGTGCAGACGCGCCTGGATAACCTTGGTGTTATTAAAAATCATCAGGCTGTTGGCCGGAAGGTAGTCGGGCAGGGAGGTGAATACGTCTTCGGAAACCTCACCGTGGCGATACAGCAATAACTTGGATTGGTCGCGTACAGGCAATGGAAACTTGGCGATGCGCTCATCAGGCAAGGGGTAATTGAATTCGCTGATTCTAATATGTCTGGGATCTTCTTTCATATCTTTGTTTTATTAGGGACTGCAAAGGTACGGATATTTGGGAAGATTTGAATTATATGCAGGCAATTAATGATTGTCTTGCCGAAGCGCCCGGAGAGTTACTTTACTTACCGCGCAATCTTGGAACGGAAGTTATGTTTATAGAAATCAAAGTTTGATTCTTATAAACTAAAGCTTTATTCTTAGAAATGAAACTTCTGTTTTAAGATTGCATCGCATGAATAAAAACTTTGCGATACAAACAAAGTATGTTTGTATATAATCATCAAATAATTCCTAACTTTGCGAGAGATAAAAGAGGATGCCGGAATCGCATGTCTGCCATGGTTTTGACGCATCTTCCGGGTAATGATAAAAAACAGAATGGAAAGTATGAAAATAGGAGATAAAGTACGCTTCCTCAGTGAAGTAGGCGGTGGTGTCGTGACGGGATTCCGTGGAAAAGACATAGTATTGGTAGAAGATGCCGACGGTTTTGACATTCCGATGCCGGTGCGCGAATGTGTGGTGATTGAAACGGATGATTATAATATTCCCACTTCGGCTTCTAAAGCAGCCAAGAAGAGGGCGGAGGAGCAATCGGCGGCTCGTACGGTTGTTGCAACCTCAAAGCCGGCATCTTCCGCTTCGGGCTCCGGACAGCGGGTGGAGCGTCCGGTCGAACCCCGGGTATCCGTTTATCGTCAGCCGGAAATGAAGGGCGGTGATGTACTGAATGTATACCTTGCCTTTGTTCCGGAGGATATCAAGGCGGTAAGCACCACTCCGTTTGAGGCCTATTTGGTGAACGATAGCAATTACTGTATGTATTATACATATTTAAGCGCGGAAGGCAAGTCGTGGACTGTCCGTTCGCATGGTCTGATAGAACCGAATACAAAGCTTTTGTTAGAGGAATTTGAAAAATCGGAGCTGAATGACAGGGAGCGTGCAGCCGTTCAGTTGGTCGCTTTCAAGGACAATCGTTCTTTTGCCATGAAGCCTGCTGTCAATGTGGAAATTCGTATCGATACGGTGAAGTTCTATAAACTGCATACATTCCGGCAGACCGACTTTTTTGACACTCCCGCGCTTATGTACGATGTGGTGAAGAATGACGCTCCTGCCAAACAGGTTTACGTGTCGGCCGAGGATTTGCAGGATGCCCTGATGCAAAAGAAAACGGCGGATGTCCCGTCCAAGCCTCAGACTATCGTCAAGCGGGGCGGCAAAAATGAAATCATCGAAGTGGATTTACATATCGGCGAATTGCTGGATGATACGCGTGGCATGAGTAACAGCGAGATATTGAACTACCAGTTGGATAAGTTTCGCGAGGTAATGGAGCAATACAAGAATAAGCGTGAGCAGCGTATCGTCTTCATTCATGGCAAGGGAGACGGTGTGCTTCGCAAAGCCTTATTGGATGAGATGAAACGGAAATATACGGCTTGTAAGACACAAGACGCTTCTTTCCAGGAATATGGGTTCGGAGCTACGATGGTTACAATAAAATAAAACACGGAGTATGCGGAGTGGTCTGAAAAGCTGCATCGGTTTCTTTTTTCTTCTATGGACGGGGATTGTATTGCCGGGCGCCTGTACTTGTAAAGGCGGCGGTGGCATGATATCTGAAATGCGGGAATTCGATTCTTTTTTCAGTACTCATGTCGATTCTGTGGCAACGGCTCCGCGCAGGATGAGGACACAGGTCTTGCAAAGAATGAAGGCTGCGAAAGACAGTCTGGTACGGTACAACTATCTTTCCGTCGCTTTGAAAACCTGCCTGGCCACTTCCGATATCGATTCTGCGCAACTTTTGATTCGGGAGATTGAGGATTTTACCGGCAGACAGCCTTTCTCGCACCGGTTGGCCGATTTGCAGTCCGAATGTCTCAATATGAAGGGTAATATCTATTCGAGAAAAGGGTATATAGATTCCGCGGAAATTTGCTTCAAGAAAGCTTATGAATGGAGATTGCAGGGAACGAAACCGGAGACCGTTCCGGACATTCTGATAAACCTTGCCGATGCCAACAATCATTTGGGAAGGCTGGATATGGGTGTTTTCTGGTACAGGAAGGCACTGTTGATTTGTGATTCGCTGAATATGCCTTCGGATAGAAAGTTTCCCATCTACTATGGATTGGCGCAGGGATATATGACACTGCGCGACTATGAGCAATGTGACTACTATTCGGAACTTGCGGCTAAGAACTATGATGAGATGCTTCCGGATGAAAAGCATTTTTATCTGAATAATCGCGGAAACTCGTATTACTACCGGGGGGATTACGCTACGGCAATCGGTTACTTCAGGAAGGTGGTGGAGCTTGTGAAAGATTATCCTGATATGCGCTGGGGGCTTAATTTGAGTTACTTGAACCTGAGCGACTGTTTTCTTCAACGGAACGAAGCGGATTCGGCTGCCAAATATCTGGATTTGTGCGAGCCTTTCTTTAAAGAGATAGGTTCCACTACCGCGCTTTATTATATCGATACGCAGAAAATAGAGCTGGCTTTGCAGCGTAAAGACTTTGCGGAGGCACGGCGGTTGCTGACGGTGAGTAAAGCTTCGCCGGAGATAGACGCGGACATGATACATATCCGTAATAAATATTTGCAGCAATTTCACGAAGAAACCGGTAATTATCAGCGGGCATACGATTATCTGAAGAAAAATGACCGCTTGGACGACTCTATTCGCAATGAGCGTATAAGGATGCGTACGGCGGATTTGACTTTGCGTTATCAGCAGGACTCTACCTTGATGGCGCATAAGGTCTTGTTTCAGAAACAGGAAAACGAGGTGCTGGCATTGAGGCAAACTCGTCTCGTGACATTGGCGATTGCCGTTATAGCGTTCTTGATTGCCGTTTTTCTTTATCTTTATAATAGGAAGAAGCATGATTTACTGCTCGCTCAAAATCGCAGGACAGTCTCTACGCTCCGTCTTGAGAATATCCGTAACCGCTTGTCTCCTCATTTTATATTCAATGTCCTCAATCAGGAGGTTGTGAACCGTAGGGAAGAGGAGAAGCAGGAGTTGGCGTCATTAGTGAAACTGATGCGGCGAAATCTGGAACTGGCGGAACAGTTATGTGTCACTTTGTCCGAGGAGCTGGATTTTGTCGGAACTTATATCGACTTGGAACGCCGTTCGCTCGGAGCGACTTTCCGTCCGGATATTAAAATAGCGGAAGATGTGCATCCTGAACAGGTATGGCTGCCCTCTATGATGATACAGATTCCGGTGGAAAATTCCGTAAAACATGCGTTGAGAGGCAAGGAGGGAGAACGGAATTTATGGATTACCGTAGACCGGCAGGAGAGAGGCATTCGCATTAAGATAACGGATAACGGTGGCGGTTATCGTCCGGACAGCCGGCATAGAGGCACAGGTACAGGCATGAAAGTCATCATGCAAACGATTCAGATTCTGAATATGAAAAATAAGGAAGCGATTGACGTCGCCGTGCATAACGTGACTTTGCCGGGTGGCGAGGTAGGATGTGAAGTAACTTTTCTGTTACCGGATAAGTACGATTATAAAATCTAAGAATAGCCGCTTAGTTATGTTTTTAGGGGTGATAGAACGGGTTATGGATGAATAGTCTGTAAATGTCCGTTTCTGGTTTTGTATGGAAACAAGAAAATTTTTATATTCGCCAAAACAAAACATGGAATATGGACAAGTACAAAGTCGTTATAGTAGATGATGATGAAGTATCTCTTGAAAATCTGAGCTTTGAATTACGGAAAGATGCTCGCTTTTCTTTGGAAGGCACTGCACGAAACGGCAGGAAAGGGAAAAAGCTGATTACGAAAGTACAACCCGATTTGCTGTTTTTGGATGTGGAGATGCCGGATATGACGGGGCTGGATTTGTTGCAGGAGATGCGCGATAACGTGGCGTGGAATATGAGAGTCGTGTTTTATACGGCGTATGACAAGTATATGATACAGGCTATTCGGGAAGCTGCGTTCGATTATCTGTTAAAGCCTTTTGAAGAACAGGATCTGAAAGATATTCTGACGCGTTTCGTCAAACAGGTTGAAGCCGGCCAGCGGGTGTCGCTACCGGTAGGGAGTCCTGTGCACACCGGGCAGACTTTCATCGTTTTTACTCCGACTAATGATATGCGTGCCCTGCGTCCGGCGGAGATCGGCTTTTTCCGTTACTGCTCCGAACGCAAGCAGTGGGAGGTAATATTGAATAACCAGCCGCCTCTGACTTTACGCCGGGGAATGACTGCCGAACAAATTACTTTGTATTCTCCGTGTTTCGTACAAATACATCAATCGTATATCATCAATATAGATTATCTGATGCTTATACGGGATAATAAGTGCGTTTTATATCCGCCTTTTGACAAAGTTACCGAATTGCTTGTTTCAAAAAAATATAAGAAAGAATTACAAGATCGTTTCTGCTTGTGAAAGTAGGCCAATAACTGGTTTAGGAAGTTGATGTCGTCATTACTCTAACGATATTGACAAGCAAAAAAAGGGTACTGAACTAATCAGTACCCTTTTTATCTATTTTAAAATACATTTTCCGTATTTATCGGAAGTGAATGTTACTTCACTTCGATACCTTTGTTTTGCAACGTAACATTCAAAACTTTGGCATAGTCGGAATATTGCTTTTCGTTCAAAGTTCTTTTCATTAATTTCAAGTTACCGTAAACCGCGTTACGCAGCAACTTTTCCTGATTCTTCTTTGAGCTTGTAGCACGCGACATCTGCTCGTCGAAGTATTCACAGATATTTGTGACTTCTTCCTGCTGATTGGCGGACAAATTCAAATACTTACTCAATTTGTTTACGTTGATGTTACCTTCCCATCTTGCAGTTGTCGGTTGATTCCCTGCTGCAAATGTGCTGGCAGCCAGACATACTGCTGCCACTAATGTTAATCCTAAACGTTTCATAATACCTACTTTTTAATTGTTATACCTAAAAACTAATCTAATAATAAATCTAATACCTACTGAAAACAATTGTAAGCGCTTAGCTTTTTCTTTTTACCTATGCAAATATAGGAATATGTTTTATAACACAAAAATGAATAGAAGGAAAAGTGCGGGTTGCACCTTCATTTCTTGATTTACATCAATTAATGACTATGAAAATGAACAAAATCGGCTTTATTTTGTAATGCGGATGTAATATGAAAGACAAAACTGTGTTAATATGATAGTAAAATAGAGATATTGGTGTACAAAAAGATATGCTTGTCTGCTCCGGGGACGGCTTTCAATCTTCTATGAACATTAAATCACTCATAATGCTGTCTGATACAAAGATTCCCTTACGGGTAAGACAGAGGTGGCTGTCGCGTATTTCTAATTTTCCGCTATCGAGGTGCGGACACGCCATATTCATACAGTATTGCCATAGTTCCTTGCCGAATTCCCGTTCCAAATCATTCAGGGACAGTCCCCGCTTGGTGCGAATGGAGGTCATGATACATTCGTTATAGCGGGTGGTACGGTCTAAATATTCATTTTCGAACCGGCGGTGATTGTTTTCGATGGAATGTATGTAGTCTTCCAACGAGGATATGTTCCACTCACGGGTATCTGTGTTGAATGAATGTGCCGAAGGACCGCAACCCAAGTAGGGAATTCCCTTCCAGTAAGATGTATTGTGGCGGGAATACATGCCCGGACGGCAGAAATTGGATATTTCGTAGTGCTCGTAGCCGGCATTGCCAAGCGTGTCCATAAGGGTGGAGAAGAAGCGAAGGCTGCTTTCTTCGTCTACTTCGCGGATACGGTGCGTTTGCAGAAGTTCGTAGATGCGGGTGCCTTCTTCGTATGTCAGGTGGTAAGCGGAGATATGCTCTACGTCAAGGCTGACGGCTTGTTGCAAATCACGTTTCCAGCGTTCGTCCGTTTCGCCGGGAAGGCCGTAGATAAGGTCGATGCTTATATTGTTGAAACCCGCACGGCGGCAATGATGTACGGCATTGACGGCTTGCGTCGCGTTATGGCGGCGGTTCAGCAGTTTCAGGGTAGCGTCGTCAAAAGTTTGTATTCCCATGCTGATACGGTTGAAAGGCAATCGTTGCAGCATGACGGCGTATTCTTCGGTCAGGTCGTCGGGATTGGCTTCAAGAGTAATTTCCCGGCACTGCTCCATTCCATAGTATTTCCGGATGGTTTCAAATATTTCCCGGAAATCTTCTTCCGCAAGTTGTGAAGGGGTGCCGCCACCAAAGTAAATCGTTTCGACGGGCTCTTCTCTCAGATATTCTTTCCGTATTTGCAACTCTTTACACAACGCATGGATGTAGCGGCCTTTCAGTTCGCTACGGGTGGTGGAGTAGAAATCGCAATAAATGCAACGTGTCTTGCAAAAGGGAATATGGATGTAGATACCTGCCATGTGCCTGTAAGTTGGTTGGGGCGCAAATATACAATTTTTTTCTGCTTTGAATTGAGTGATTCTTAATCTTTGCCTGTATTTAATACTAAAATGGATATTGAAATGCGGAAGGACTGTGTTTTTTCCTTATATTTGTAGCGTTGTCACGGCAACGGAATCCAATTTACATTGTA
Source organism: Bacteroides clarus (assembly GCF_015555825.1). Lineage (NCBI taxonomy): Bacteria > Pseudomonadati > Bacteroidota > Bacteroidia > Bacteroidales > Bacteroidaceae > Bacteroides > Bacteroides clarus. The sequence goes on from NZ_JADNLF010000002.1 coordinate 156,551, forward strand.
TGAAAAGCATAACACTCAGATATATAGTAGCACTTTTTGTTCTGTTGGTTTCTTATGCTCCTTACGCGCAGACATCTATATTCCGTGGCCTGTCCGTCACCGAGGGACTTTCCGATTTGGTAGTCAATGCTTTATACAAAGATTCGATAGGATATGTATGGATTGGTACGGGAACTTCATTAGAGCGTTTTGACGGCGTCCACCTGAAACGTTATCCTGTCTCAGGCAATAATGAAAAGTTGAAGCGTGTCAATGCCATTGCCGAAACGGAAGGTAACCAGATATGGATGGGAAATGGCATGGGATTGTGGCGCGTGAATCATGAGAAGCGCGAGCTGGATGCCATCGCTGCGGAAACAATCAAATGCGGTGTCCGTTCTTTGTTGGCCGACGGCAAGGGGGGACTTTACATCGGCAGTGAGGCGGGGCTGTTTATTTACCGGCAAGGACGGTTGGAACATATTCTGATAGACCCCAACGTATTATCCGCTGCCAATATCATCAACGGGCTGAGTTTCGGAGAAAACGGAATCTTATGGATGGCTACATCGAGCGGACTTTACTCGCTGGAATTGGAAAACCGGAAAATAGTTCCTTATTATTTCATTGTGGAAGACAAGCATATTTGCTCGTACACCAATATCGTCCGTATCGGTCCGGTTATCTATTTGGGTACGATGGGGCAGGGAATCGCTTGTTTTGATACCCGTACGCATAAGTTCGACTCTTATCTGGATGTAGGTTGCAATGTAATATCTTCCTTGTCTTGTGACGGGAAGGATTTGTTGTATGTAGGTACGGACGGCAACGGGGTGCACTTTATTTCTACGAAACAGGGCAGGATAGTCCGTTCTTTCCAGCATGAAGTCGGAAAAGGCGGTAGTTTGCGTTCCAATTCGGTGTACTCCCTGCTGGTGGATAGGGACGGGTTGATTTGGGTGGGTTTCTATCAATTGGGATTGGATTATACGCTTTATCAGAGCGAATTGTTCCGTACGTACAGTTATCCGCCTTATTTTGATACAAAGGATATGCCTGTAAGGACCATAACTTTCCGGGGAAGTGAAAAACTGATAGGTTCTCGTGACGGTTTATATTTTATTGACGAGCAGCGGGGAAGGTATGCCGGTTTCAGCGCTCCGCAGTTGCGTTCCAGTATGATTATTTGTAGTTATGCCTTTCAGGGGAAGTATTATGTCGGAACTTATGGCGGCGGGATGTATGTGCTGGATCCTGTAACATTGACCATTAGCGATTTTGAGCCTCGCGTGGCGCAACCTTTTGTCAAGGGGCAGATATTCTGTATTAAGTCTGATGCGGAAGGATGCTTATGGATAGGGACTTCTGTCGGCTTATTCCGCTATAAGGACGGCAGGATGCTGAACCATTATACGAGTGCCAACTCTAAGCTGCCTGAGGGGAATGTATATGAGATTTACTTTGATTCTACACGTAAGGGGTGGGTTTGTACGGAGAATGGCATGTGCATCTGGGACCCTTCTTCCGAAAGTTTAAAAGTGGATATCTTTCCGGAGGGATTTATTCATAAGGAGAAAATCCGTACCGTATTTGAAGATTCCGCGCATCAGCTTTATTTCCTGCCGGACAAAGGCCCTATGTATATATCCGATTTGTCGATGAATCATTTCCGCCATTTGCAGCCTAATACCTTGCTCGAGGGTAAGGATTGCATGTCTATGATAGAAGATGATGAGGGCTGGCTATGGATCGGTACCAGCAACGGCTTGTACCGGTATGACAAGAAGGACACGTTTATCCTGTATCATTTCATAGACGGGATTCCCAGTCCTATCTTTATATTCTGCCTGCCTGTAAAAGACGGGCAGGGCCGTATCTGGATGGGAAACTCGAAAGGGTTGATTTATATGAATACTCACGCCGAAGGAGAGTTTCTGCAACATAATCGCCCTTTGAGGATTACAGATGTCTTTGTAAACGGCAAACATCCGGTAGCGCCCGCATGGAATAAGGATAAGATGCGGGTGGATTTGGAAAATTCGCAAAATAATCTGACGGTTCGCTTTTCCGCTTTGAATTTTACCGATCCCAGTTATATGTCTTATGAGTGCAAGCTGGAAGGTAAGGAAGAGGGATGGCAGATGCTGATGGGACGGTCGGATATCACTTACTATGATTTGTCGTCAGGCAATTATTGCTTTAAGGTGCGGCGTGTCGGTGTGGCCGATTCGGAAATCAGTATGGCGGTACATATTGCTTATCCGGTTATGGCCTGGATTGTGGGGGCGGTTATTCTGATTGTCTTGTCGCTTTTGTGCGTTTTTTATTTTTACAGGCGGAGAGGGAAGTCAAAGAAAACGGTTGAGCCTTTGCCTGTTGCCGAAGTAGAGCCCAAGACTGCTGTCACGGAAGAAAAGTACAAGACCAGTAAAATCAGTCTTGAAGAATGCGAGCGTCTCACCGGGAAATTGGAGAATATCATGCATCGTGAGAAGGCTTATACAAATCCGGATTTGAAAGTGGCGGATTTGGCGGCTATGATAGGGACGTCCGCCCATACTCTGTCCTATCTTTTTAATCAGCATCTGAACCGTAATTACTATGACTATATCAACGATTACCGTATCGCTGAATTCAAACATTTGATTGCTAAAGATGAATACTCCAAATATACTCTTGGCGCGCTTGCCGAACTTTGCGGTTTCAGTTCTCGCGCCTCTTTCTTCCGTTACTTTAAAAAGGCCACGGGCATTACTCCCAATGAATACATTCGCAGTATCGGAAAAACGAATGAATAACCGTGGAATTTATTCTTGAAATGACTGCCGGAGTCTCAAATTATTAGTTGATACTGGGAGTCTCAAATTCTTAAATCTTTGTTTTATTGTGGTTTACGCTTGTTTTAGTCTAATAGGATTAAGCGAGATTTATTAGGCATGGTAGAATGATGTTATCTGTGTATGTATCTATATCTTTGCTTTCGTAAAACAAACGTAAACCCAAAAATCTGAGATATGGAAAACAGTACGATGACAACTTCTCAATTAATAGCCGATTCTTATGTAAGCTATCATAACCAGGTTTACCTGTATATATTACATAAGGTAAACTGCCGGGAAGAGGCCGAAGATTTATCACAGGATGTATTCCTGCGGTTAATGGAATACAAGCAGATGCTCCGTCCCGATACAGTGAAATTTTTTATTTATACCATTTCCCGCAATCTGGTGAATGATTATTTGCGTCGTTTTTATAAGAAGCAGGAAATTTCCTCTTATATGTACGATCATGCCGAAACTTGTACCAACGATACCGAGAGCCGTATAATATCTGATGATTTAGTCGCTTTGGAACAACGTAAACTCAGTGTCCTTCCCACTCAACGCAGGAAAATTTATACGATGAGCCGTTTTGAGGATAAGTCGATAGCGGACATATCTTCGGAATTGAACCTTTCACACCGTACGGTGGAAAACCACCTGCGTATCGGACGGCATGAGGTCCGTGAATATATCAGACAATGTATATAATAAATATAGCGTACTAACGAGAATGTTAATTTTAAATTATAAACGTATGAAAAATGATTTCTTGAAGTTCTCATCGAGAAAACTTTTCTTTTCAGCCATGCTGGTTACCGCATTGTCGGCAGGAGCTTCATTGCCTGCCTTTGCCGGGACTGCAGGTGTGCAATCCGTTATGCAGGCGGGCACGGTGAAAGGACTGGTCGTTGATGCGACAGGCGAGTCCGTAATTGGCGCCAGTGTACTTGAAAAGGGTACAACCAATGGAGTGATAACGGATATCGACGGTAATTTCACTTTAAATGTTTCTTCTCCGAATGCTGTTGTAGTCATCTCTTATATCGGTTACAAAACAGTGGAAATTCCGGCTTCAGACACAAAAGCTTTTCAGAAGATTGTAATGCGTGAAGATTCGGAAGTGTTGGCGGAAGTGGTAGTCGTAGGGTATGGCTCTCAGAAAAAAGAAACACTGACAGGAGCCGTTACAGTGGTGGATGATAAGATGTTGAAAGACAAAGGTGCCCTTTCCAGTCCCGCACAGGCTTTGCAGGGGCAGGTACCCGGTGTGGTGATTACCCGTAACTCGGCAGCGCCGGGTGATGAAAGCTGGAATATGAAGTTGCGCGGTTCATTCTCCAAGAACAATTCCGATCCGCTGGTGATTATCGACGGGGTGGAATCGGAATCATTCAGCCAGTTGAATCCGGCGGATATCGAGTCTATCAACTTCTTGAAAGATGCTTCCGCCGCTATTTACGGTAGTAAGGCTGCCGGTGGTGTAATTCTGATTCAGACCAAAAAGGCAAAGGCCGGTAAGGCGAAAGTGGAATATGGCGGTTCGGTAACTGCAAAGTTTGTCGGACTTCAGCCGGAACTGATGACCTTGGACCAATGGTGTAATGCCGTTACGCAAGCCCGACTGAACGACGGTTATAAACCGGAAGACGATACTTGGCTGCAATATACCGCTTTAGCTCAGGCAAACAAGGGGCATTATATTGATTTGGATAATACGGTGAATCCCTTTAATAATGCTTTTACCGATGTTGCGGACTTTGTATTCTTTGATACCGATTGGCAGAATATCCTGTGGGGTACGGCAATGTCTACCTCTCACGAGCTGAGCGTATCCGGTGGCGGTGAAAAGACGACTTATCGTTTGTCCGGCCGCTATATGTACGATGATAGTAATTTGAAATGGGGTAACAATAATAACCAGCGTTATAATCTCCGCTTGAATAATACTTTCCATGTGACGGATAAGTTTGATATAGAGTCCGTGCTTTCATTCTTCCGTCAGGATCAGGTAGCGCCTACACAAGTCGGTTCCGCGCTGACGGCTTCTACACAGCAGCCGGGTTTCCCTTCGTCTACAACAGATGGAAAGCCTTATGCCTGGGGTACATGGGGAGCGCCCAACTGGTATTGCGAACTGGGAGGCGACAATAAACTGAAAGTTACGGGTATTAATATCAGCGAGATGTTTAAGTATACTTTCAATGAACATTTTAATGCGGTAGCTACTTTGGGTTATAACACGAACAATGCTACACGGGATATACAACGGACATCTATTGATTGGTATAACTATGCCGGCACTAAAAAAGTAATGACTAATCCTCAGCAGGAAGAAAGCAACTATATCAAGAGCAACAGTCAGACAGACCTTTACACCCTTAATGCTTATGCTAACTGGAGTCGGACTTTCGCGGACAAGCACGATATTGCGGTGATGTTGGGTACGCAATATAGTTTTAAGGAGTATGACTATACCACAACCAAAGCTAAGAATATTCTGCCGTCATTGGATATAATCAATGGTATCGGAGAAGTGACTTTGGTTAATGATAACAATAAAGGACCGGAGAAATGGCAGGAAGCGTTACTTTCTTATTTTGCCCGCGTCAACTACGATTATCTTTCCAAGTACTTGCTGGAAGGTAACTTCCGTTATGACGGTTCTTCCAAGTTCCAACCCGAAAACCGCTGGGCATTCTTCTGGGGCGTATCGGCCGGCTGGCGTTTAAGCGAGGAGGCTCTCATTAAGAATCTTAATATCTTTGATGATTTGAAACTGCGCGTATCTTATGGTACGGTTGGTAATCAAGGCGGCATCGACCGTTACGATGGTATTCAGCTTTATAACTTCAATCAGAATAAAGGCGCTTTGATAGGAGGTGAAAAGATTTCCTATATCGATACAAACGGTAAGTTGCTCAGTATGGACCGTGAGTGGGAAACCATTCAGAATTACAATGTCGGTCTTGACTTCGGCTTGTTCGGTAACCGGTTGAAAGGAACGGCGGAGCTTTTCTGGAAAGTCTGCGAAAACATGCTGATTGATGTGTCTTACCCCGCAACGTTGGGCGATAAGGCTCCTACCGCCAATGTGGGTAGTTTTAAAGCCAACGGTTTTGAAGGAAACCTCAATTGGTCGGATAAAATCGGTAAAGTGGGTTACAGTATCGGTGGAACATTTACCTATACAACCAATAAACTGACCGACAATGGCGGAAGCGCAACGATTACGGACGGTGTACGTTCCGACCGTGAGGGTTATCCGTTGAATTCCGTATTCGGCTTGAAGTATGCAGGCAAAATCCGGAATGAAGAGCAATTGGAGAAATACCTTTACCGTTATACCGGCAATAATACCATCGATATGCCTACCAACCTGCGTTTGGGTGATAATATGTATGAAGATGTGAACGGTGACGGTAAGTTGACCGAGGAGGACTACGTTTATTTGGGAACAGATGACCCGAAAATCTCTTTCTCTTTCAATGGCGGACTGAACTGGAACGGCTTTGATTTCTCTGTCGTATTCCAGGGTGTGGGAGAGCGTACTATATGGCGTACCGGTAGTTCCAATAAAAGCAATGACGCATGGCGTATTCCTGTAATGAAGCCGCATCTGAACTCTCCGAATTTCTCGGTGGGAGATGTATGGTCGCCGGAAAATCCGGGCGCTTACTATCCGACTTATACGAATGTCGATCAGATTAATACTTATAACTACCGTTGTTCGTCCTGGTCGGTGGAGAATGGTAACTATCTGCGTCTGAAGAATATTTCTTTAGGGTATACTTTCCCGGCTAAATGGCTGGAGAAAACTAAGTTCCTGACTTATGCGCGTGTTTATGTAACGGGGTCGGATTTATGGGAAACCAGTAAGATACGTGACGGTTGGGACCCGGAAGCCTCGCGTGAGGTAACAGCTTACGGTCGCTACCCGTTTACGCGCAATGTTACGTTCGGTTTAAACTTAACTTTCTAAAAACAGATTATTATGAAACTACATAAGATTAAAGCTATTTTGGCAGTGGCGGCAATGGGAATCCTGTCCCAATCCTGCCTCGACTTAGAACCGAAAGACCAGTTGGCCGAATCCAATTTATGGAGTTCTCCTTCCGAGTTCCAGTTGTTTGCCAATCAGTTCTACGGTTGGACACGTGATTTCGGCTCGTTGGACAATAACTCGACCAAGCCGTTACACTCGGATTATAATTCCGACCTTTTCACAAGTCGCGACGACCGTAATCGTTTCAGCAACGGTTCTAACTCGGTGCAAGAGTCCGATGGCAATTACGGCTCCTGTTATGCGCATATCCGGCGTACTAACTTATTGTTACAGAATGCGGAGAAATATTCCACTCCCGCGGATATTGCGCAGTATGTAGGCGAGGCTTATTTCTTTCGTGCCTATTCCTATTTTGATTTGTTGCAGTTCTATGGTGACGCCATCATCATTACCCAACCTTTGGATGTGACTTCACCGGAATTGAGAGTAGCTCAGAACGACCGTAGCGAAGTGGCTGATTTTATCATAGAAGACCTTGAAACTGCCGCTCCTATGTTACCCCGTTTTGCTGAGCTGACTACGGATGATGCGGGACGTATCAGTCGTGAGGGGTGTTGGGCGTTTCTCTCGCGTGTGGCTCTTTATGAAGGTACTTGGCAAAAGTTCCGTGGAAATGAAGAACGGGGACGTGAGTTGCTGGATATTGCGGCAAAAGCGGCTAAGCAGGTTATTGACAGTAAGACGTTCAGTCTGTTTAAGCCGGATGCCCTGAAAGAAAAGGCGCAGAAGTATATGTTTATTCTTGAGGATGCCAAATCCAATCCGGCCGGTATACAAAAAAGCGCTAACAAAGAATATATCTTTGCGCGTCGCTACGATGAGTCTTTGGCTCCTATCGGTAAGAACATCACGAAGACTAATCTGATTAATATGGTATGGGTGAGCCGTAAGTTCGCCAATATGTACCTTTGCCAAAACGGACTTCCTATTTACATGAATGGTGTGAAGAATGCACAATTCCAGGAATATGCGACGCTGACTTCCGAATGGGAGAACCGTGACAACCGTATGCGCTATACGCTTGCCAAACCGGGAGATTATTTCTGGAACAACAGTAATCCGGGATGCCGCCTGACATGGAATGATGCCTCCGACCAAAGCAATGCGGCTATCAAAAACTTTACTCCCAGCAGCGGAACCGGTTATCATAATCAGAAGTGGGCTTCCGAACGCTTGGTGAAAGATAATTTCGAGGGCTTTGATTATCCGGTTATCCGTTACGCCGAGGTTTTGCTGAACTATGCTGAGGCTGTTTATGAACGTGACGGGAAAATAGAGGATACGGATTTGAATCTTTCCCTGAATCTTGTCCGTACCCGTGTAAATCCCAATATGCCGGGGCTGACCAACAAGCTTGTGAATGACAACGGATTGAGCATGCGTGAAGAAATCCGTCGCGAACGCACTGTCGAGTTGTTCCATGAGGGTTTCCGCTTGGATGATTTGAAGCGTTGGAAGACTGCGGAAACGGAAATGCCGCAAGATATACTCGGTGTAAAGTGGGCGGGAACAGAATTTGAAGCCAAATGGTCTGCATGTCCTTATCCTCGTAACAGCGAAGGGGTAATTGTAATGGAAACAGGCCGTCAGTGGCAGGACAAACATTATTTATTCCCTTTGCCGAAAGACCAGTTGCAATTGAATCCGAATTTGAAACAAAATCCGGGTTGGGATAAATAAGCGGTAAACTTATAAAAATAGAAAAGCGTTATGAAAAAGATATATATGAATCAGTTCCTGCTTGCCGGTACATTGACGGGATGTCTCTTTTTGGCTTCCTGCGATAAAGAGCAGGAGTTTACAACGGGTATGCCTGAACAACAGCTTATCAATTCCATTGAGTTGGAAGTGACTTCTAAATTGCCTTTGGCCGTAGGCATGGATAGTACTATTGTATATAAGGTTGCACCGGAAGATGCCGCCGATAAAGAAGTGATGTGGACTTCCTCTAATGAGAAAGTGGCCGCTGTCTCTCAAAACGGTACAATCACGGCGCTTACCGAGGGTGAAGCTGTTATTACGGTAAAACCTGTTATAGGCTTTGGAGTTACCGATGTCACAGAGAAGACGATTACGGTGAGTGTCATTCCCGAAATTATAGAAGTTACCGATATTCGGTTGACGAATAAAGATGATGAGGGCAATCCGCTTACCTCTCTTTATCCGGGTGATGAACAGAAACTGACTTATACGCTGTTGCCTGAAAATCATACCTATTCTTATCTTACATGGGGCAGTAGCGATGAAACGATTGCTACTGTCGCGGAAGACGGGACGGTAACTGCCGTTACACCGGGAAATGTGGTTATTTACGCTTATACTCATGATGGCAGTGGCTACCGGGGTGAGTTCCCGCTTGTGATTAATGAGATAGTAAACGCCGAAGATATATCCATCGAAGATTTGCCTGCTTTACATATGTATCAGACGGCTAAACTGAGTTGCACATTCGTGCCGGAGATAGCCGTTGCCAATTCGGTGGACTGGGAATCGAGTGATGAAAACGTGGTTACGGTGAAGAATGGTAAGGTTACAGCCGTAGGTTTTGGTGAGGCTACGGTTACGGGTACTTGCCGTGCTACGGGCAATAAGGCTGCTACAACGGTGAAAGTTACTACCGGTTGGTGGGTATGGGATGCCGCTTGCGGTTTCGACGGCTGGGGCATGGGTACCAAAGGAGCGAGCTTTGAGGTGACCGAAGACCGTATGGTAGTGACTACTGCAACACAATCATCCGGTGCGTTACGTGCTGACTTGACTTTGGATACTAAAAACATGAAAGTTATCATGGATCTTGTCAATTATCCGGTCATCGCTCTTCACACCAATCTTCCCGATATAAGTAAACAAGGGTATACGCTGGACTTAGTGGCAAGTAATGGTACGAAAGGAGAAAGTAAACTGAGTAAAGGCAAAGCGCTTTCGGACGGAACCAAACTATTGGTTTATGATGTGAAATCGCTTAATAAATTTACGGAAGAAGAAGTGACTTTTACCACTTTTCAAATAAAGATTGCTGATATGATGCCGGCTGAGCTTCCTACCGGACGGTACGAAATGTATTGGATACGTACGTTTGCATCAGAGGAAGAAGCTGTTCAGTTTGCCGAAGATCAAATTGCGGCAAATAAATAAGAATGATAAGTTATAATCATATAGAATAAAATAACAGAAGATATGAAGATGGACTTTATTTATACATTGGCGGTTACCGCTGCATTGAGTTTCTGCTCATGCACAGAGATAGAGGACGGCGCTCCCATTAACTTTGATGAATGGGAGGCACCGGAAAAGATAGAATTTACACTGAATCATCCGTGTATGTTGCACTCGGAAGCCGATTTTACGTATGTAAAAGAAAAACTTGCCGCTTCTGCGCAACCTTGGGCGGACGCTTACGCGTCATTGGAAAGCAGTAAATTTGCAAATCCTGCTTATCAGGCCGATCCTGTGGAATGGTTGAAACGTTTGGATAAGACCAATTGGGAAAATAAACATCCTGATTACGTAAATTATACCAATCTGGCAAATGATGCCGCCGCGGCTTATCAATTGGCATTACGCTGGAAACTTTCCGATAAGAAAGAATATGGTGACGCCGCCAAATCCATTTTGAATGCTTGGGCAAAGAATTGTAAGGGCATTTATCGTGAGAACGGTAGTTTGATAGACCCGAACGAACTGTTGATAGCTATTCAGGCTTATCAGCTCGCCAATGCCGCCGAAATCCTGAGAGGATATGATAAGTGGGGTGAGACGGAAGAGTTTAAGGCTTTCGTTCAATGGATAGAAAGCACATTCTATGCTATGGCAGACGATTTTCTTGTCCGTCACAATAATACAGCCGACCATTATTGGCTCAACTGGGATCTGGCGCAAATGACCGCCATCCTTTCTATCGGTATTTTGAGCGATAATCAGGAAATGATAAATAAGGTAATCCAATATTTCAAGAATGGTATAGGTCCGGGCAATGTGAATACCGCCGTACTGCATTTGTATGATGATCCGGACGGTTCGGGCGAGAAGTTGGGGCAATGTCAGGAGTCCGGTCGCGACCAGGGACACGCCATGTTATGCTGTGCATTGATGGGGTATTTCTGTAAGATGGCGTATAATATCGGTGAAGACTTATTTGCTTATGATAACGGCCGTGTAGTGGCGATGGCTGAATATGTAGCCAAATACAATGTCTTCAAACCGGAGTTTGCAGATCAGGTACCGGGTGGCAATAACGAATGGTTTAGCTATACACGCGTAGGATTCCCGTATACGGCTTATTTTTATTGTGACGAACAAATGGACGAACCTTCGGCAGTAGAATTGCGCAGTAACGGTGCGGAAACAGGTCGTGGCGGTAAACGCCCTATATGGGATTTGTGGTACGGACATTGTAAGAAAGTGGGGATGTCTGCCAAATATTGCGGTGAATTCGCTTCTCGTCTTCGCCCCGATGCCGGACCGGAACAATACGGCGGCAGTGGCGGTGCGCTCGACCAACTTGGTTATAGTACGCTTATGTTTTATTACGAATAGAGAAGAACCTAAGAGGTATTAATATAGCAAAAAGTAAATACGGCTTTGAGCGGTATGTTCCGCTCATCCGTATCTTACTTCAAAACAATGAAACTCTGATGTTAACGAGATTATTTAAATCGAATAGTATGATAAAAGGAAAATTTTTACTGACAGCTGTTTTAGCTCTTTTCCTGGCTTCTTGCGGAGATGATGAAGCACCGCAGGGAGCTGATGGGGCGGAAGTAAAGTTTACTGCCGGATTTGTACCGATGCAGACTGCCGGAGCTGATACTCGCTTGACAACCAATGACAATTGGGCAGGTCTTGCCGATCGTACCGTAGCGATAGAGATAGACGGTATAGTGAAGCCTTATACTGTGGATGAAATGGGCAACCTGACCTCTTCAGATCCGTTCTACTGGGGTGATAAAACAGAGCTGACCGTAAATGCTTGGTATCCTTATAATGAAGGTGTCAAGCTGGAAATTCCTGTAGTAAAAGCAGACCAAAGCGGTAGTGGATATTGGGAAAGCGATCACTTGGAAGTGGTGACACAGGATGTTCCTTTTTCTGCTTCTGATATTTCTTTCCGTCATCGTAACACCCAAATAGTATGTGATTTGAATTCCACCTTACCCGGTGTAAGTTACAACAATATTATAATCAAGTATCTAAACCTGCAAAATGTAGAAAAAGGTACTGTAGTACGCGCTACAGCCAAAGGTAAGGCTTTGATTGTTCCACAGACTATTACTGCGGGAACGGAATTTATGGAAGTAACCTTACCGGATGAACGTACCTATACGTATATACTTGAAGAAGATTTGACTCTGGGACAAGGTATCGCAAAAGGTATGGAACTTGAGGTGTCGGAAGATGGAATCAATGTGACCTTCAAAGATTTATCTTCTTGGGATATGAGTGAGGACAGTTTGGAAGGTAATACCATAGAGAATAAGCCGGATACGGATAACGATAATTCATGGGATAATGCAGGAAATGGCACGATAGGCGGCAGCACAATTGAAAATCAACCGAGTACTCCTAATGATGGCGGCTCGTGGAATTCCGGCGAGGAATCATGGGGAGGTGCTGCTAAAGCGCAATCAAATGAAATTTAAATGGAATAATAATAACAATTAAAGAATATGAATATGAAAAACATTTTCAAATTATCAGCAATGATATTGGCGGCAGCTTTTGTAGCAGGTTGCAGCCAGAACGATGAATTGGATGTGACACCGGTAGAAAATGAAGGACAACTTACTATCCACGCAACAGCTTCGGATTTTGTATCATCCGATGCGGATACCCGTATAATCAATGAAGGTGCAGACACTCAATTTGAGGCCGGAGATAAGATTGGTATTTTCGCCATCCGTTCTACAGATAATAAATTGTTGGTGCAGAATATGCCTTTGGAATATGCCGGAGCTGACTGGACGGGTAATGATAATAAAGTATATTATTATAAGAATACGTCTTATGTGGCTTATTCTCCTTACGATGAAAACTTGAGCATAGCGAGCGCAGACAATCAGGCGAGCCTGCAAGAACAGATTAAAGAACATTTTACCCAAAAGCTGAAAGCAGCTGGAAATGATCAAAGTATAGCTTATCCCTCTCTTGACTTGATGTTGGCATCTGCTGAACCGACTGATATAGGAAATGCAAATACAAAATCTCTTTCTTTCGACTTTAAGCATCAGTTGGCATTAATGGAAATTGAAGTGCCCGTAAAGGCGTATTTGGATACAGATAAGAATTTTATTTATGCGGAACCTTTTACGAAGGATTTTACTTTGAATAGTAATTCGCTTACAATGTATCCTCTTTCTATTAAGACAGAAGGAGTTGCCGGTGAGGATGCTAAAGCTTACAGCCTGTTTCGTTTCCTTGTAAAGCCGGAAATGGCGTATACTTTGGGAGGGGAATTAAAGTATGGCGCACCGATTCAGTTGGAAGAAAAGACTGTGAATTTGGAAACCGGTAAATATATGAAGTATACAATCAATGCAGAGGGTGCTGAAAGTTCTTATACTGAACGTGCCATTGCGGTAGGTGATTATTATTATGCAGACGGAAGTATCTGTCCGGGAACTAATGATGGTGATAATATTATTAAAGAAAATTGTATAGGAATTATTTTTGCAACTGACAATGTATCTGTAAGTAATGGAATGGACGGTTCAAAGAAATATACTAATGGAAAGGTATTGGCTTTGGAAAATTATCATACAGATGAAATGATACCAACAAGTAATACCAGTACAAGCAGTTATTACGTAAATTGGGGTGCTCATGAGGTGGAAGAAGGTAATGCAATAGATAAAAATTCCACCGACTATAATGCTTTTTCGGGAAAACTTGATGGTTATGCAAAAACTATGGATTTTGCTTCTTCAGTAGATGCAGTTAAGAATGTACTGAAATTTGGTAAGGAAAGCAATACGGAGTATGCAGCTCCTATCGGCTCTACGGGATGGTATATGCCGAGTATAGGTGAATTGATTGAGGTATTCAATGCTTTTGCAGTCAGCAATGAGGGGGGTAAATATTCTTTAAGTGCAACTGATTTTTTAACTGAATCGGTAAATCAGTCAAGTAAGGCGGCTACTTTGAAAAACATGCAGGATAAATTAGTTGCAGCTGGTGGTGAATTGTTGGAAGAGTTTACGGCTGAAAATAAGACAGACCGTTGGTGGTCTACAACAGAAGTTGGTGATACTGAGAATTCAAACAAACAGACATGGGTAATAGAATTGAAAACAAATGGACAAGTAAAGGTTTTGGGCAGAGATAAGATTGGTGCTAATGCATCAATACGTCCTATCTTAGCTTTCTGACATTCTTTATTTACTGTTAAATCATAAATTCTCAGTTTTCAATAGGTATTCAGAAAAGTATTCTTTTCTAAAGGAGAAGCATCAAAATGATGATAAACGTACCATTCTATCATTCAGAGGACTTTAGCCCGAAGAATTTACTCCCTTTGCAATAAGGGAAGAGATGCTTCACTACGTTCTGCATGGCAGAATGTAACGTTTATCAATTTTTGACATACTCACACTCATTGAACCTAAAGCGGCTGTCATATAATTGGCAGTCGTTTTTTTGCAGAGTTTCATATGTTGCATTAGGTACTTTCACGCTTTCATTCGTATCTTTATTAAAAATACCAAGGATATATATGAAGTATAAGACCATTATTTTCGCTTTATGTTTGTGGATGGCGGGTACACTGTCTGCGCAATCCGTTTATCCTGGACAATTTGCGGGTAAGATGAATTTGAATACGGTGGCTCCGGTCAAGGCAGAGAGTTTTGATTTGCAGGATGTTCGTTTGCTGCCAAGTCGTTTTCGTGATAATATGTTGCGTGATTCGGTGTGGATGACTTCGATAGATGTGAATCGTTTGATACATAGCTTCCGAACGAATGCCGGTATATGGGCAGGCCGTGAGGGCGGATATATGACTGTGAAAAAGTATGGTGGTTGGGAGTCTTTGGATTGTGAATTACGCGGACATACCACAGGACATTTGCTCTCGGCATACGGACTGATGTATGCCGCTACGGGTAGCGAAATCTTTAAACTAAAAGGCGATAGCATTGTGACGGAACTGGGTAAAGTGCAGGATGCGTTGGGCAATGGTTATCTGAGCGCGTTCCCCGAGGAGCTGATAAACCGCAATATTAAGGGACAGTCTGTCTGGGCGCCGTGGTACACATTGCACAAACTGTTTTCCGGCCTGATAGACCAATATCTCTATGCGGATAATGCACAGGCATTGGCTGTTGTGACGAAAATGGGCGATTGGGCATACGATAAACTAAAGCCGTTGAGCGAAGAAACGCGTCGGAGGATGATACGCAACGAGTTTGGCGGTATCAATGAATCATTCTATAATTTGTATGCCGTTACCGGTGACGAACGTTACCGTTGGTTGGCGCATTTTTTCTATCATAATGATGTGATAGACCCTTTGAAAGAGCAAAATGATGATTTGGGCACGAAACATACGAACACGTTTATACCGAAGGTACTGGCAGAAGCCCGTAATTATGAACTGACAGGAGATAAAGACAGTAAAGCATTGAGTGACTTCTTCTGGCACACCATGATAGACCATCACACGTTTGCTCCCGGATGCAGCAGTCAGAAAGAGCATTATTTCGATACAAAACGTTTCTCGCACTTCCTGAATGGCTATACGGGTGAGACTTGTTGCACCTATAATATGTTGAAGCTGAGCCGACACTTGTTCTGCTGGCAGCCGGATGCGCGCATTGCCGATTATTACGAAAGAGCCTTGTATAACCATATTTTGGGACAGCAAGACCCGCAGACCGGCATGGTTTGCTACTTTCTGCCTTTACTGCCGGGGGCGCATAAAGTATATAGCACAAAGGAAAACTCTTTTTGGTGCTGTGTAGGAAGCGGGTTCGAGAACCATGCCAAGTATGGGGAGGGCATTTACTACCGCAGTGCAGCGGGCATTTATATAAATCTGTTTATCCCTTCCGTTGTCCAGTGGAAAGAAAAAGGGATAACTTTGAAACAGGAAACGGCTTTCCCCGCAGGGGAAGCAACCGTACTGACAGTTGAGGCTGACCGTCCGGTGCGGACCACCGTCTATTTACGTTATCCGTCATGGAGTGAAAAGGTGACGGTGCGTGTTAACGGGAAGAAGGTACAAGTAAAGCAGAAGCCCGGTTCTTATATTGCTTTGAACCGTCTGTGGCAAAACGGTGATCGCATCGAGGCTGCTTATCCGATGCGGGTGCATTTGGAGACTACTCCGGACAATCCTCAAAAGGGCGTGTTGCTCTATGGGCCGCTGGTATTGGCAGGAGAACGCGGTACGGAAGGAATGCAGGCTCCGGCGCCTTTCTCCAATCCGGAGCTTTATAATGATTATTATACTTATGATTACCATATTCCGACAGGTTTGAAAACAACGATGGCGATAGACCGTAAGCATCCGGCACGTGTGTTGCAACGGGTTGGAAAGGAATTGAAATTCACTACGGAACAAGGTGATGTACTTCGACCGCTGTACGATATGCATCATCAGAGATATGTGGTATATTGGGATTTAAAGGATAAGTAACAGGTTATGGTATGAAATATCTTTTTCTTTGGATTTTCCTTTCCATTCTTTTGGGGGGAAGAATGACAGGTGTAGCTGCCGAATGGCAGTGGTCGGTGCAGATTCCTTCGATGATTTCACAGGAAACCGAAGCGCATCCACAGGCCTTTCTGTGGATACCCGACGATTGCGGGCAAGTGAAAGCCGTGGTGGTAGGGCAGCATAATATGTGTGAAGAAACCCTGTTCGAAAACCCGCTATTCCGCAAGCGGATGCAGGAAGCGGGCGTCGCCTTGGTGTGGATTACGCCTATACTTGATTTTCCTTGGGATGTGAGTACGGGATGTAATGACGCGTTGCTGGCTGCGCTGGACGATCTGGCGGAAACGAGCGGTTACGATGAATTGAAAGCCGCGCCTATTGTTCCTTTGGGACATTCGGCAATGGCAACCTTCCCCTGGAACTTTGCGGCATGGAATCCGGAACGTACGTTAGCGATTATTTCTTACCACGGCGATGCTCCGCGTACTAACCTGACAGGCTACGGCGGTGCCAATCTGGAGTGGGGACGTACGCGCAACATCGACGGTATTCCCGGTTTGATGGTTGAAGGAGAGTATGAATGGTGGGAAGCGCGCGTTAATCCGGCTTTGGCTTTTCGTATGATGTATCCCGAAAGTTGTATATCTTTTCTTTGTGATGCCGGACGAGGACATTTTGATGTGGCCGACCGTACAGCCGATTATATCGGTCTTTTCTTGAAGAAAGCGGTAGAACATAGGATTCCCGCGGATGTGGATGGGAATAAGCCGGCTGTCTTGAAGAAATTGAATCCCCGTGAAGGCTGGCTTGCCGAACGTTGGCGTACGGGTACACAAGAACCGCAGGGAGAAGTGCGTACAGCACGCCTCACGAAGCAACTCCGCCGCGCAAAGCCTGCTCCTTACCGGCAATATACAGGCGATCGCCACGATGCTTTCTGGTACTTTGACCGTGAGATGGCGGAACTGACCGAAGATTTTTATCGTCAGGAACATGACTTACTTCCGCAATATGTCAGTTTTATGCAGGAAGGACGGCTTGTTCCATATAATCCGCAATCACATGTCACGCTTTCCGCCCGTTTTTTACCCGAAGCTGACGGCGTAACGTTTCATCTGAAAGCGGTATATACCGATAGTCTGCGCGCTTCTTTGGCAGACAAACATTCGATTGCCGTGCCGCGGATTGAGCGTATTTGCGGTCCGGTGAAGCGGGTCAATGATACGACTTTCGTCCTTGACTTCTACCGTATGGGGACAACCAATAAAAAGCGAACTTCGAGCATTACGCTGGTAGCAAGCGCCGGGGGAGACCGGCAATATAAGGAATGCGTACAGGAGCTCAGTTTTAATATTCCTTATCCTCTTACCGAGGGACGGAGACAATGTATTCTTTTTCCCGGCATCGAGGATGTGAAAGCCGGAACGGAATCCGTTACGCTCGATGCGACATCCGATTGCGGGCTGCCTGTATATTATTACGTAAAAGAAGGGCCTGCGACAATCAAGGGAGATAAGTTGATATTTACTAAGATACCGCCCCGCAGCAAGTATCCGCTGAGGGTGACGGTAGTAGCTTGGCAATACGGTATTATTGGAAACGTACAGACGGCAGAGCCCGTAGAACGTACGTTCTTTATTGAGAAATGAGCTTTTATTGAATGTGCGTTAAGTGTCGTGTGCTTCTTGTTCGTATTGTAATAGGAAAGTAAACGGATGCTCATGATATAGCGATAATATGAAATATTAAGTAAATACGTATAAGTAGCTTATACTATCTGTCATTCAGAGACTCTTGATACAAATAAAGTTCAACACTTACTTAAAGATACACTTGCAGTAATGAATAAAAGAATAGGATTTCTATTAGGTACATTCGTATATGCCGCTTTTATGTTTGCGGGTAATGCCCGGGAATTGAGACTGACCTCTCCGGGCGGCATACAGGAAATAAGTTTCTATCAAAAGCAGACTGCTCCCGCCGTCAACGGTTTGTTTTATCAGGTTTCTTTCAAGGGACAATCCGTTATAGAAGAATCGCGTGCCGGATTGGAATTGGATAACCGCATCTGGGAAATGGCATTGGGACAGCGCAAGCTTATACAGCCCGCCTGTTGGATGGACAACCTTGAAGTAGACTCTGTAACTTATACACCGACAGCGGATAATATCTGGAAACCTCTTTACGGTGAACGCAGCGAAGTGCGCGACCATTATAACGCGGCGACACTCCATCTCTCCAAGAAAGACGGTTCTTTGTATCGTCTTGATATAGAAGTGCGCGCTTATGACGAAGGGGTTGCCTTCCGTTATTTCTTTCCCGAACATCCCCGTGCTACATTTCACAAAGTAGTGGGTGACTTGACGGAATATACCTTGCCTGCCGGTACGAAAGCATGGTCGGAACAATGGGCGCAGGCTTTCTTTGAATATCTGGATATCAATGAGCTGAAGCGTCCCGTAGAACGTGCCTTGACGTTGGAATTGCCCGGCGGCCTGTGGACCGCATTGCTGGATGCCGATGCGGACGATTGGTGCCTTACCAAATATCAGGCTTCGGCAGTGAAAAAGAATACGCTGACTTCCGTGATGTATAGCCCGGTAGATGTAGTGACTTACTACGCTACTCCGTGGAAAGTGATAATGACCGCTGAGAAACCGGGAGATTTGTTGGAACATAACGATATTATCCAAAATCTGAACCCGCCCTGTGAAATAGCGGATGCCGCCGAGTGGGTGAGACCGGGTACTATCATGCGCGAAACAACCATCAGCACCGAAGGGGCTGTCGCAACGATTGACTTCTGCGCCGAACATAATATTCCTTACATGCTTTTCGACTGGCTGTGGTATTTGCCGTGTACTTCGCACGACGGAGACGCTACCAAAGTGGTAGATAAATTGGATATGCCGCGTGTGGTGGCTTACGGAAAGGAAAAAGGGGTTGGTGTTTGGGTGTACGTCAACCAGCATGCCTTGATGAAGCAGGCGCGTGAACTCTTTCCGATACTTCGGGAATGGGGTATTGTAGGCGTGAAGTCCGGTTTTGTACAGTATGCCAGCCACCGCTGGGCTACGTGGTTGCACGACCTGGTTCGTCTGGCTGCCGAAAATCATCTGATGATGAATATACACGATGAGTACCGCCCGTCCGGCTTCAGTCGCACGTATCCCAATCTTCTTACTCAGGAAGGTATTTGCGGAAATGAGGAGTTTCCGGATGCTACACACAATGTAACGTTGCCTTTTACCCGTATGATAAACGGTGCGGCGGATTATACAATCTGTTATTTCGACAAGCGTTTGAAAACAACACACGCGCATCAGTTGGCGGCATCATTGGTGTTTTACAGTCCGTTGCAAACAATCTTCTGGTATGATAAACCCTCTTTCTATCATGGCGAACCGGAAGTAGAGTGGTTTGAAAACTTGCAAACGGTCTTTGATGATACGAAAGTATTGGACGGAACACCGGGTAAGAATATCACAATGGCCCGTCGAAAGGGGCAGGAATGGTTTTTGGCGGCTATGACGAATAACGACGGTTCAAAAGAGAATGTATCGCTCTCTTTCCTCGATAAGGGCAAGACTTACCTTGCGTATATCTATACGGATGGCGGGAAAGAAGTCAAGACCCGTACGCAGGTGAAGTGCTCGTATCTGCTGACGGATGCTTCTAAAGTGATGAAGTTCGATTTAAAACCAAGTGGCGGAGCTGCCGTCCGTTTTGTGCCCGTAAGTAAGGACGAAGCGAAGAAATACAAGAAATATAAGGGGGAAGTATTATAAAACTTCACTTTGTGTTGAGTAATCGGTATGGTTTGTTCGTATTGGTAAATGAATGTTTTAAGTAAAATAGGGTATAAATACGATAAGGTGATTGAAGTATTGTTTCCGGGATGTTTATTAATTGTAAGATGAAAAGATTAACGCTGATTATTGGCATGTTATGTACCGTCTGTTTGCAGGCGGAAGCGCAATACGTATCCGAGGTATGGGTGTCGGATCAGGGTAACGGTACTTATAGAAATCCGGTATTGCATGCCGATTACTCCGACCCTGATGTCTGTGCGGCCGGTGATGATTTTTATATGACCGCTTCCAGTTTCGGATGTACGCCGGGGCTGCCTATTCTCCATTCCAAGGATTTGGTGAATTGGCGTATTATCAATTATGCCTTGAAGGAGCTGGAGCCGAAAGAGTTTTATAATTCCGCCCGCCACGGTAAGGGGGTGTGGGCTCCGTCCATACGTTACCATAAAGGGGAATTTTACATCTATTGGGGCGACCCGGATTTCGGCATCTTCATGGTAAAGACAAAAGACCCTGCCGGTGAATGGGAGAAACCCGTACTTGTGAAAGCCGGTAAAGGAATGATAGACCCTGCGCCGCTGTGGGATGAGGACGGACAGGTTTATCTGGTACATGCCTGGGCCGGCAGTCGCTCGAAGATGAACAGTATTGTGGTGGTATGTGGGATGAATGCGGAAGGTACACAAGTTATCGGTAATCCGGTACTCGTTTATGACGGGAACGACGGAGTGAACCATACGGTAGAAGGACCGAAGCTCTATAAACGCAACGGTTATTATTATATTTTCGCTCCTGCAGGCGGTGTGGCTACGGGTTGGCAGTTGGTGTTGCGCTCGCGTAACATATACGGGCCGTACGAGTCGAAAATCGTGATGGCACAGGGCAAGACGAATATTAACGGCCCCCACCAGGGAGCGTGGGTAGATACCGGTAAAGGGGAATCGTGGTTTGTTCATTTTCAAGATAAAGCGATGTACGGACGTGTGATTCACCTGAACCCGATGGCTTGGGTGAATGACTGGCCGGTAATCGGTGCGGATAAAGACGGTGACGGTTGCGGTGAACCGGTCACCGTTTACAGGAAACCGGATGTAGGCGGGACTTATCCCGTGGAAACTCCTGCGGAAAGCGACGAGTTTAATACCCGCCGACTGGGATTGCAATGGGAATGGCACGCTAATTATCAGGATACTTTCGGCTTTACCTCGGATTTAGGCTTTGTCCGTATCTACGGGCATGTGCTTTCGGAGAATTTCGTGAATTTCTGGGAAGTGCCTAATCTGTTGTTGCAGAAGTTTCCGGCGGAAAGATTCACGGCTACCGCCAAACTGAAAGTATCCGCCAAAATGGACGGACAGCAATCGGGACTTATCGTAATGGGCTGGGATTACAGCTATATCGGTGTGGAAAAGGTAGATGAACTGTTTGTATTGAAACAAGCCGTTTGTAAAGATGCCGAGCAGAATACGCCGGAAACGATTGTCCGTCTGGCGGAAATTCCGGCAAGCCGAATTTATGAAGCCGGCCTGTATCCCAATTATGAAAGGGAAATCTACCTGAGGGTAAAAGTGGAGAAAGGCGGTGTTTGCCGCTTCTCTTATAGTTTGGACGGCAAGCAGTATACAGTTGCCGGGAGTCCTTTTACTGCCCGTCAGGGAAAATGGATAGGGGCTAAGGTCGGACTGTTCAGTACGGCTCCTTACGGTAAAGAACGCGGTTGGGTGGATGCCGACTGGTTCCATGTTGAGAAATAAAAGAATAAAATCGGATATGAAGACAAAAGCTCTGTTGGCAGCTCTGGGCGTCTGCCTGTTATCTGCCTGTACTACTACGGAAAATAAGTTTCACGTTGGCGAGGCACTGGATTATTGCAATCGTCAGGTGGAGCGTACATTAAGTCGGTTGCATGACACGAATGGTGTGGTGGATTACACTATGATGCCCCGCAATATACTGAACGGTCAAAACGATTGGAACTGCCGTAAGGCAACGAAAGAAGAGTGGTGCGCCGGTTTTTGGCCCGGTGTGCTGTGGTATGATTACGAATATAGCGGTGACAAGCGGATAAAAGAGGAAGCGGAGAAATTTACCTCTTCATTGGAGTTCCTTTCCAGAACCCCCGCATTCGACCATGACTTGGGTTTCCTTATTTTTTGCAGTTACGGCAACGGTTATCGCCTGACGCAAAATCCGGCTTACAAGCAAGTGATTTTGGATACGGCGGATACATTGGCCACACTGTTCAAACCGCAGGTAGGCACAATGCTGTCATGGCCCCGCAATGTAGAGCTGTTTGGCGGACACAACACAATCATGGATAATATGATAAATCTGGAAATGCTGTTTTGGGCGGCAAAGAATGGCGGAAATCCTTATCTGGCGGATATTGCCATTTCTCATGCCGATAAAACGATGAAGTATCATTTCCGGCCTGATTATACTTCTTATCATGTAGCCGTTTACGATACGCTGACCGGCGATTTCATCAAGGGAGTTACCCATCAGGGATATGCCGATAACAGCATGTGGGCGCGCGGCCAGGCTTGGGCTGTCTATGGATATACGGTAGTGTATCGTGAAACCAAAGACTGCCGTTATCTGGATTTTGTGCAGAAGGTGACCGATGTGTATTTGAAGAATCTGCCCGAAGACTATGTTCCCTACTGGGATTTCAATGACCCCGCCATACCCGATGCTCCCCGTGACGCTTCTGCCGCCTGTGTAGTGGCTTCCGCATTGCTGGAACTTTCCACCTACTTGCCCGGTGATAAGGGAGAACGGTATAGAGATGCGGCGATAAAAATGCTGACGAGCCTGAGTACGGATAACTATCAGTGCGGTGAAGCAAGTCCGGCATTCTTGCTCCATTCCACAGGACACCGGCCGGCCAATTCGGAAATAGATGCTTCCATCATTTATGCGGATTACTATTATATAGAGGCATTGTTACGTTTGAAGAGATTGCAGGAAGGGAAGCCTGTCATAGGCTGACGTGTAATCCGTGCCTAAAAAATTATCAAGTGTATTTTGACACACTTTCTTTATTGCTTTTAAGAGACGAACGAAACTTGTTCTCAAGGGTATAAAATGGATAGTGAAACAGGGGTTGTTTTGATTATCTTATTTGATATGTCTTTCTTTATTTGTATTTTCGTGCGCCTTAATGAATAATTATATATGGAAAGTACAGAATACACTTTGGATGGATTATTGTGTCAGTCTATCTTGCTCTTTCATCAGTCGCGGTTTTACGATACGTGCCGTGAGTCTGAAACAGAGGCGTTTCAGCTGCTGGAACAAGCGCGGCTGGTAATGCGGGACACCCAAAGCTGTGTTGATATGGCCAAATGGGGATGTACTTTCGAATGTCTCGCCCAGAAGTATTATATAAATGGTGATACGGATGGGGTTTTGGAAGAGATAGATACCGCCTTGGCTTCTTTCTGGAAGAGAATAGAAGTGTCCCGTGTGGAAACGTTCGCCGTTTATTTGTGGTTGGGGTATTATTTTTTATTGCGTTTCAGGAACGGGGCTTCAAACTCTCGCGGGCGTTGTAAGCGGGTGATGTCCGATATATTATCGTATCTGACGGAGACTTTCCGTAAGGTCAGGAAGAAGCCGGCCTTAATGAATACTCTGCCTGATTTCTCGGCGGATGTATGGGGGGAAACTGTTTATTGGGTAGAGGTGGTTCATGGCTCCTGCCTTTGTGAGAAGCAGGCGGCCGCTTTATTGAAATTGCTGTACGACTTCAAGCAAATGGAACTTACCCGGGATAAAGTTGAGCAGGATATGCTGCTTCAACGGATTCTGGAGTTTTACAGTTTTTGATGCGTATATCTTATTATGACCGCTTTACCTTTCTCCGTCCAGATATCCTTTTTTGAACATATTGACAAAGAGGAAGAATAAGGAAAGTAGTAACGGACCGAAAATGACACCCATAAATCCAAAAAGAGAGAGACCGATGACTACTCCGAAAATGGTGATAAGCGGATGGATATCCGCCATCTTCTTCTGAATGATAAAACGTATCAGGTTATCGAGCTGGGAGATAACGAGGGCGCCGAAGATTGCTAATCCGATCGCTTGGAACCAATTACCGATCAGTGCCATGTATATGGCTATGGGAACCCATATCAGTGCCGTACCTACCATGGGAACGACGCTGGCAAAACCAGTCAGAAATCCCGAGAATAAAATATTGGGGGCGCCGAATATCCAATAACCGATCATGGCCACTCCACCTTGTATAATGGCGAGCAAAGGTATACCGATGGCATTGGAACGGACAATCATATTGATTTCATGCACTACATCCTGCGTGTTGGCCTCATTGAAGGGAAGAAGCTCGTTGACATATCGCTCCATTTTCTTTCCACCCATCAACATGAAGTAGAGAACAAAAACCAATACGAACATATTGACGGCAAAGCTGCTGATACCGCCCATCAGCGTTTGCCCGATGCGTGGCAGGGATGAAATGATGAATGAAAGGCTGTCTCCGCCTAATACGTTATATCCGGTCTTGGCCTTGATAACGGCGGCGGCTTCTTCAAACGGGGCGATGATGGCTTGCGGATCGAGATTGATGTTTTGCAGGTTTATTACAGCCAGCCATACTACCAACGCCAAAGGAACGAGGAAGCATAAAATAGCTTCTGCCGTAATGATGGTGGCGGCTATGCTGCGTTTCATCTTTCGTTTTTCGGACAGATAAATCATCTGGCGTCTGACCAGTATATAAATAGTCAACGCTCCTAATAAACCTCCCAAGAAAGGCGTGATTTGTCTGAAGAGGATAATCCCCAGTCCGATGATAATGGTAATCAGCGAATATTTCCAGTATTGCTCTTTTGTACTCATAAAGTGTATTGTTTCTTTGGAAAAGAAACATCATAAGAGTCGGAAAAGTTTTGCAAAGTATACGGGAGACTGTATTTTATCCTTCATCCAGCCGGCCTTTTCCCTGGCGTACGATTTCCGCCTCGCCATTAGTGCAGTTTACTATTGTAGAACCCTCTATGCCACCTATACCGCCGTCGATGACCAAGTCTACGATATTACCGAATTTCTCGTCAATCAGTTCGGGGTCGGTACAATATTCAATGTCTTCATTTTCATCGTAAGGGAGTGTGGTAGTCATGATGGGAGCGTCCAGCAGGCGTGCCAGTTCCTGGATAATCGGGTTGTCGGGCATGCGGATTCCTACTTCCTTGCGGTTACGAAATATCTTCGGCAGGCGGACGGTGCCGTTTAAGATAAAAGTGAAAGCGCCCGGCAGGTTGCGTTTCATTAATTTGAACGTGTTGTTATCGAATTTGGCATATTCGCTGATACTGCTCAAATCGTAGCAGATAATGGACAGATTGTTCTTCTTCGGGTCAATGTTCTTGAGCTGGCAGATACGTTCTATTGCACGTTCTTTTAATCCGTGGCAGCCGATGGCATACATGGTATCGGTAGGATAGATAATGATTCCGCCGTCGTTCAGAATATCGATTACCTGTTGCAAATCCGCCGGATTGTTGTTTCTTTCATAAAGTTTCAGAAGCATAGGGCTATGGGATTATAAGTTGGATGTAAAAGTACTCGTTAATATTCTCAAAAGCAAGAGAATCATCTTTTTAGCATCTCTTTCTCTAATTTTTTAATCTTCTTCCATGCCTCTTTGAACTTGGGGCAGAGAGCAACGGCCTTTTCATAATTCTTCATGGCGGCTTCCTTCATATCCAGTTTAAGGCATTCGTCACCCATGATGATGTATTCACGGGCATACTTCACCAGCGACTTTTCTTTCTCTACGGCAGCCTGTTTCAGCGCGCGGTTCTCTTCACGCAATTGATTGATGATATTCAATTTCTTGCGGATAAGACGCTGCACAACGGGCTTTTCAATGTCGTAGCGGGAATGGATGGCTTTAAAGAACTCGTTGAGGAAAGTCTCAAAATCCCCTTTGTCGAACGCTTTGGCAGCAGCTGCATATTGCACGTCCGCCTGCGCTTGTTTCAGGGCGCGGTCGATGGCCTGGCGGTTGTTGAAACGTTCGGCAAATCCTGCAATTTCGGGGCGTACGAATACGTCGGCGCGACTGATAGGCTTCCTCAGTTGTATCCCTTCCAGAGACGTACATCGGCTGAGTGCTACGTACGCTTGTCCTCCGGCAAACACTCCTCCGGTGAAGTCGATAACTACCCGGCTGAACGTCAGCCCCTGACTTTTATGAACAGTGATGGCCCATGCCAATCGTACGGGATACTGGGTGAAAGTTCCTAATTCCTCTTCCTCAATCTGTTTCTTTTCTTCATTGTATTTATAGCGGATATTTCGCCATGATTCCCGTTTCACGTCACATTCCTTGCCATCGTCCGTAATGACGTAGAGCGTCTCTTCAATGGGGTCAAAACCGCTGACAATCCCGATGGTGCCGTTTACCCACCGGCGGTCGAAATCATTTTTGATGAAAATGATTTGCGCGCCCGGTTTGAGTACCAGTTCCTGTGAAGTGGGAAGACTGCTTTCAGGGAAATCACCCATGATTTCTCCATGAAATGTTACAGGGTCTCCCGGCAGTTCGGCGAGTTTCTTATCGTTGATATAGTCCACGTTGTCGCGGCGGGTGGCGAGGGTGATGTACATATCGGCTTCAGACTGCTCTATCTGTGTGCCGTAACGGGTGTTGAGCAGTTGCAGGTCGGCAGCGCCCACCGTATTGTTTCGTATGTGGTCCAGTACGCTGACAAAAACTTTGTCGGTTTGGCGATAGACGGTCTGCAATTCAATGGAGACGAGGTCTATCTGGTTGAAGACCCTTGCGGAGAAAAAATAGGGGGTGGGATAGAAACGGTTCAGTATTTCCCGTTCGTCTCCCTTCACTACCGGTTCCAGCTGAAAGACGTCACCTACCAATAGAAGTTGTTTCCCGCCGAAAGGTTCCCGCAGATTACGTGAATAGACACGTAAAATACGGTCGACGGCATCGATGATGTCCGCCCGCACCATAGAAATCTCGTCAATGATAACCAGCTCCAGCTCCTCAAGCAGCTTGCGATGCGGTTTGGTATATTTAAAGAATTCGTGGATGCGTCCCCGTTGCAGGCTGAAATTGGGATCATCGGGCAGCAGAGGATAAAAAGGCAGCTTGAAGAAACTGTGCAATGTACTCCCGCCCGCATTGATGGCGGCAATTCCCGTAGGAGCCAAGACTACATGCTTTTTCTTGGTATGCCCGCAGATATACCGGAGAAAGGTGGATTTGCCCGTACCCGCTTTTCCCGTCAGAAAAACGGACTGGCGGGTGTACTGTATGAGATTCAAAGCATCTTGAAACTCCTTGTTTTGGGTATCGGGTACGAACGGCATGATTCAACTCTCGATTATCCCGTACCGCTTTAGCGCATTGGCTATGCCATTGTCATCAACGCTCGTGGTGACATAATCGGCCACGGCTTTTACGTCGTCTTTGGCATTGCCCATAGCCACTCCGATACCTGCATGGCGCAACATGCTGATGTCGTTTCCACCGTCGCCGAAAGCCATTGTTTCTTCCAGGCGAATGTTGAAATGCCGGATTATCTCATCGATGCCGTGTTGTTTGGTATTTCCTTTGGCGGTAACGTCTACAAATGCCGGATGCCAGCGTCCCATTTCGCAGTTGGGAATGGAGGGTAATACGGTTTGTTCCTCTTCGATGGTGATAAAGGGTGTCAGCTGGTAATATTCCTTGTCTGAATGATCGCTTGTATAAGGCTTTGACGCGATAGGGTCCGTTTTGAGTTGATGGTTGAATATCTCCGTTACGATCTCGTCGGGCTGGTTTACGCAAATATCGTGTTCGCCTACCAGTATGCAGGGGATATTGCGTTCGTGGCAGAAACTTGCCAGCGCATCCACTTCGGCTGCCGGAACGGGGCTTTTGTAGATGACGGTATCGTCCACAAAACAATAGGCGCCGTTCATGGTGATGTAGCCGTCTATCAGTTTCCGTTCCTGCAGGGCGGCGAGGTTGTTGATGATGACACGCGGACGTCCGGTGGAAATGAATATCTGTATGCCTTTGGCTTTAGCGGCTTCCAGCGCTTCAATGGTGGAAACGGGAATTTGGTGAGTCTTGAAGCTCACCAGCGTACCGTCAATGTCAAAAAACAGAGCTTTAATCATATGGGTCTCTTTTAAATTGGTTGGCAAATTTACTCAAAAGCGAAGATATTTCGTACTTTTGCACACAATTTTGTTCAGCGCATTTAAAATCAAAAACTCGAATATATAATGAAGAAACATTCTTTTAAAGACTGGATGATAGCCGTGCGTCCGTGGTCGTTCCCCGCTTCGGCCATGCCGGTGGTGGTGACGCTGGCCTATCTGTTTTGGATGAAGGAAGATATAAATTGGGCGAACGGTATATGGGCTTTGTTGAACATCGTCGTTTTCCATGCGGCCGGAAACACTTGGAGCGATTATTTCGATTATAAGCAAGGGGTTGATATGAAAGATACGTTCGGCGCGAAAACGTTGACGGATAAGATGTTTACTCCTAAGGAAATATATCGTCTGTCGTTAGTCCTGCTTTTGGCGGCTCTTGCCGGAGGTCTCGGATTATTGTGGCGTACAGGTTTCCCTCTGCTGTATATCGGTTTGGGCGGTGCGGCGTGCGCGCTTCTATATCCGCCGCTGAAGTACAACGCGTTGGGAGACGTCGTTATCTTCATGGCTTACGCTTTCTTGCCTACTTTGGGGACTGCCTATGTCTCTACCGGAGCATTTCTGTGGGACGTTCTGTGGATAGCGATTCCCGTAGGGTTGATTACGGTGGCCATCCTGCACGCCAACAATACCCGCGATATGCAGACCGACGCCCGGGCGAGCATCAAGACTTTGGCAATGGAATTGGGTGGAAGGACATCCGTGATTCTCTATTGCGCGGAGATACTGTTTCCTTTCGGTTGGATTGCCGGTTGCGTAGCAGCCGGAACTTTTCCTTTATGGACGTTGTTAGTCTTGCTTGTGCTGGTTCCTGCCGTCGGCAATGTCCGGGTCATGTCCCGGTTTTCGGGAAAGGGTGTTGCCGCCATCGCCAATCTGGATGAGATGACGGCAAAGCTCCAGTTATTGTTTAGTTTGGTATTCGCTTTATCATTTGTCATAGCCGGTTTATTCGTATGAAAAGATTAGTTTTTACTATTATATTGGCCGCTGTTTTGTGGACCGTCATGTTTTCGCCGTGGACGGCTCCTGCCGTTAATTTCTGGTGGATGATGACCGGTTCCGCACTGACCTTATCCGTATTTGCCACCCTGTTCAGTCCCGGATGGTGGCGTGAGGTGAAATGGAGTATTTCCAATGTCCTGCTGGGCGTCGGTATCGCCGTTGCTTTATGGATGATTTTCTGGGTGGGAGATAAGGTTTCCACTTGGATGTTCGACTTTGCCCGTCCGCAGGTAGATTCCATTTACGGTATGAAAGAAGGCGAGTCTCCCTGGTTGCTGGCTGCCTTGATGCTGGTCTTGATAGGGCCTGCGGAAGAAATCTTCTGGCGGGGATACGTGCAACGCACGCTTTCCGAACGTTGGAAGAATCCCGATACGGGGTTTGCGGCGGCTACGGCCTTGTACGCGCTGGTACATGCCGGCTCTTGCAATTTCATGCTTATCATGGCGGCATTGGTGGCAGGTGTGGTTTGGGGAGCGCTTTACCGTTTCTTCCCGAATCGGTTTGCCGCCATTATCCTGTCGCATTCTTTGTGGGATGTGGCTGTTTTTATCTTTTTCCCTATTTAAAACAACTTGAACCTTATGAAGTATAATTTTGATGAAGTGATCGAACGCCGCGGTACGGACTCCGTAAAGTGGGACGGCGTAGAGAATGTATGGGGGCGTAGTGATTTGCTTCCCATGTGGGTGGCCGATATGGATTTCCGTACGCCGCCTTTTGTAATGGACGCTTTGCGCAGACGTCTCGACCATGCGGTTTTGGGATATACTTTCGCCTGTGAAGAGTGGTATACCTCTATTTGCCATTGGTTGCACAGGCGTCACCAATGGGATATCACGCGTGATATGCTGACGTTTGTGCCCGGTATTGTGCGTGGACAAGCCTTTGCCTTACAATGCTTTACCAAGCCGGGCGATAAGGTGATGGTAATGACTCCGGTATACCATCCTTTCTTTTTGGTGACCGAACGTATGGGACGTGAAGTCGTTTACTCTCCGCTTGATTTGCATAACGGGCATTATCACATTAATTTCGAGCGTTTCGCTAAGGACATTCAAGGGTGCAGGGCGCTTATTCTTTGTAATCCTCATAATCCCGGCGGGCGTGTCTGGACAACCGGGGAGTTGCGCCGGATAGCGGATATCTGTCAAGAGAACGGGACTATGGTAATTTCCGACGAGATACATGCCGACCTCACTTTGCCTCCCCATAAGCATCATCCTTTTGCCACTGTATCCGAGGCGGCCGCACAGAATTCCCTTACCTTTATGGCTCCCAGCAAAGCTTTTAATATGCCGGGCTTGGGCAGTTCCTACGCCATAGCGGTAAACGAAGATATTCGCCGCCGTTTCCGGGACTTTATGGAGGCAGGCGAGTTCTGCGAAGGACATTTGCTGGCCTATATCGGAGCTGCGGCAGCCTATACGCATGGAGAAGAATGGCTGGAGCAGATGCTCGGATACGTACAAGGCAATATAGACTTTACGGAGAATTATCTGAAGGAGCATATCCCGGGTATCGGTATGATACGTCCCCAGGCCTCTTACCTGATTTTCTTGGATTGTCGCGCATTAGGCCTGCCGCAAGAGGAACTGGTAAAGTTTTTTGTGGAAAAAGCCCGTTTGGCATTGAATGACGGCACAATGTTCGGTAAGCCGGGAGAAGGGTTTATGCGATTGAATATCGGTTGCCCCCGTTCTGTTTTGCAAAGAGCCTTGCAGCAGTTGGCCGTGGCGGTTAAGGAAGTAAGAAGCGCGGCAAAAAAGACAGTCCCCTAAACTTTCCGAAGAAGATATTGTTAATTTATACGGAAGAGAAGAGACGGCGTTCGGTAATCTACCGGGAGTACTTTGTACCGATAAAGCTGTAAATCCTGTGAACATACGCAGGATATGAATCATTAATAAAGTATATAAGTGACTAAAAAAGAGACTTTAACGAAAAGCTTTGTCTTACGTGTGGATGCTGTGACAATGGATGCTATCGAGAAATGGGCAGCCGATGAGTTCCGTAGTACCAATGGACAGCTTCAGTGGATTATAGCCGAGGCTCTTCGTAAAAACGGACGGGTCAAAAAGAGTAAGTCCGCTCCCCATCTCGATTTGGAAACACAAGAATGTGAAGATTAAACGGTTATCTTGATAGTTAATCCCTATTGCGGAATGCGATAGGGATTTTTTTTGTTTGGATAAGACCTACCTAATTGTTGTTATCCCGTCTTTTAGTAATACTCTGTTTTAGGTATTGTTACCATTTTTAACTACCCCTACCTTTGTCCCAACAAAAATTAAGATAAAAGATGAGAAAATTAACGAGCTTATTAGCATTGTGTTTTTTAGTATCGGCCAATGCTTTATGGGCAGGGGAGCCCGATGAAGCGAGCGCGAAAAGCGAGACTGCCGAGAGTATGCTGAAGAAAGAAAAGACAAGCACTTCGGATGATGACAGCTACAAGAAATTCCGTTTCGGCGGATATGGAGAAATGGTAGCCAGTTTTAAGGATTACGGCATCAACCGTTTCTTTGGCGGCAATAGAGGAAATTCGGACGACCACCGTAATACGATCGCCATCCCGCGTTTCGTATTGGCATTCGATTATAAGTTCAATTCCAAGTGGATACTGGGGGCTGAAATAGAATTTGAATCCGGCGGTACAGGTACGGCCGTAGAGCTGGAGAACTCCGAGAATGGAGAGTACGAAACGGAAATAGAGAAAGGCGGTGAGGTCGCTTTGGAGCAATTCCATATTACACGCCTGATACATCCTGCTTTTAATGTCCGTGCCGGACATATGATTGTGCCCGTCGGACTTACCAATGCGCATCACGAGCCCATTAACTTTTTCGGAACCTACCGTCCGGAAGGCGAAACCACCATTCTTCCTTCCACCTGGCACGAAACGGGTATCGAGTTTTTCGGTACTTTCGGTAAGGGATATGCTACATTCGATTATCAGGCGTTGATTGTAACGGGTCTGAATGCGAACGGTTTCGACCGTAATAACTGGGTTGCAGGTGGAAAGCAGGGCTTCTTCGAGGTCGACAACTTTACCTCTCCCGCTTATGTCGCCCGTCTGGATTATAGGGGAGTACCGGGTCTGCGTATAGGCGGCTCTTTCTATTACTGCGTCAATACGGCGTCCAATTCCGATAAAGTAGCCACGTATGCGGGAGTAAAAGCGCCGTTGCGCATTTATACCGTCGACGGTCAGTATAAGAACAAGTATGTGACGGCCCGTACGAACTTTGTGTTTGGCAACCTGACGGGAGCTACCGCTATCAGCAATAAGAATAAAGGTTTGTCCAATTCCTCTCCTTATACCCGTGTGGTACAAGTGGCCAAGAAAGCCGTGAGCTATGCCGGTGAGGTCGGTGTCAATCTCCGTTCTATTTGCAACGGCAATAAGAAAGTACCTGTCATCTATCCGTTTGCCCGTTATGAATACTACAATCCTCAGGAAGCGGGAGAAAAAGGCCAGCTTCCCATGGACAAGAGAAATCAGGTGAGCATGTGGACTGCCGGCCTGAACTGGTACGCATTGCCCAATCTGGTGGTAAAGGCCGATTACATGACCCGCCAGATAGGTACAGGCAAGGTATTCGGCAAAGGCAAATACAATAGCGAAAACGAATTTTCCATCGGTATCGCCTATGTCGGTTGGTTTATAAAGAAATAATATATTAATCTCAAATAATAACGATGAAAATGAAAAAGTATTTTTTGTATGTTGCAGCTTGCATGCTGTCTTTGGGCGGAATGATGTCCGCATGTAGTGATGACGATGATCCTTCTAATGGAAATGGTAATGGCGCTGTGGAAGAAATCGACATTACCAAAGATAACGCTTCCAACTGGTACAGCTACATGATTAACGTGGCTAATCTGTTGAAAGAAGACGCCACAACGCTTTACAATGACTGGAAAACCAGCTATAACGGAGGAGAATCCTATGCTTCGATTTTTATCAATCATAATAATTCGGCTTACTTTGGTACTGCCAATAACTGTGTCCAGCAGATTATCGAAGGTTGCTGGGATATTGCCAATGAGGTAGGCGATGCGAAAATCGGCGACCCTTACGATTTGTATGTGGACGGAAAGACACAAGACGCTTTGTATGCGGTGGAATCTTGGTTCAGCTGGCATTCCCGTGAGGACTATTCCAACAATATCATTTCCATTTACAGCGCGATTTGCGGTACGCGAGATGTAAGGGTGAATAACGATGTGATGGATTTGGCGAACTCTGCAATTGCCGCGAATTCCCTTTATAATGTAATTAAAGCCAACGATGAAAAGCTGGCGAACGATACCCGTGAGGCCATCAAGAAAGCCCATGATGCCATTCTGGCTATTCCCGCTCCTTTCCGTAGCCATATCAACAGTGCGGAAGCATTGGCAGCCCAACAGGCTTGCGCGGATTTGGCAGACCTTTTGGATAAGAGGTTACACCCTGAAATCGCGCAAAAGGAAGACGTATATAATGATGCCGTTCTGAATGAAGTCGTAAAAACTTATGTAAATGACGTGGTACTTCCTACTTACCTGGATTTGAAAGACGAAGTGGCCGTATTGTTGGAGAAAGTAAGCGCGTTGCAGAAGAACCCGACCGATGCGAACTTTAAGGCTGCCGCAGCCCAATGGATTGTAGCCCGCAAGCCGTGGGAAACAAGCGAGGCGTTCCTGTTCGGCCCCGTAGCCGATAAAGGTTTGGACCCCAATATGGATAGCTGGCCATTGGATGCGGATGCGATTGTCAACATCCTGAATTCGGGAGACTTCACCAAATTGCAATGGAACGGCGAGTTCATTACCGATGAGAACGGTGACCCGGTAGAGAGCATTGCGTCCGCTCAGAATGTCCGTGGCTTCCATACATTGGAATTCCTTCTTTTCAAGGATGGCGATCCTCGTACGGCACCGGCTGAATAAGTCCCGGATATGACCGTGTGGGCAAATAAGTAAAGGAGTGCCTTGCCGTCTCCTTTACTTATTTGTTGTGTTCTGATATTTTGTGTAAAATAAACTCTGTTGCTTATGAGATATTTAGAAAAGCGTTTGTTTCCGTTGTTGCTTGGTTCGTTGCTGTGCTGTGCTTGTGAGGGCGATACTTATGATATATTGGATATAGAAGTGCCGGGCGGTTATGAATTGTCCGCCGGTACCGCCACTGTATTTATGCGTTCTTCCAAGGCTTATGACACTCCGGCCAACTGGGTGACGGGAGCCTATAACTCACGTTTCAATAACGGAGACGGACTTTACGACGATGTCCGTACCAGCACTAACGGAACGGGCGGCGGTTTGGGCCCTGTCTATGCCGGATATTCCTGCGGTAGTTGCCATCATAACGCAGGCCGTACACGTCCTACGTTGTGGAGCGAGGGAGGATCGGGCAGTAGCGGTTTCTCTTCCATGCTGATATACATCACCCGCAAGAACGGCGCTTTCTTTCCCAATTACGGGCGTGTGCTTCACGACCAGTCCATTTATGGCGTAAAGGCGGAAGGAAAGCTGAAAGTGGAATATACTTATGAGGATTTTAAGTTTCCCGACGGTACTCCTTATCAGCTTGCCAAGCCCACTTATACGATAACGGACTGGTATGCGGAAGAAATAAAACCGGAAGATTTGTTCTGTACGGTTCGTATCCCCCTGCGGCATGTGGGAATGGGACAGATGATGGCGCTCGACCCGAAAGAGATTGAGGCGCTTGCCGCCAAAAGCAATTACCCCGAATACGGCATTAGCGGACGCTGTAATTACATTATGGAGAAAGGCGTGAAAAGTTTGGGACTGTCGGGCAACAAGGCCCAGCATGCAGACCTGACCGTGGAACTGGGCTTCTCCAGCGATTTGGGAGTGACCAACAGCCGTTATCCGGAGGAAATCTGTGAAGGGCAATTACAAATGGAGCAGGGCAGCATGATGGGGCTGTCTTACGACCAATTGGATGTATCGGCGGAGGATATGGAGGACGTAGACCTCTATATGCAATGTCTGGGTGTGCCGGCCCGCCGCAATGTGGATGACGAACAGGTTATCAAAGGAGAGCAGAAGTTCTATGAAGCCAAATGCCACCTTTGCCATGTCACCACCTTGCATACCAAGCCGCGCGGCAGTTCTTTGTTGATAGGGACGCAGCTCCCGTGGCTGGGCGGCCAGACCATTCATCCGTATTCGGATTTCCTGCTCCACGATATGGGTTCGGAAATTATGGGTGTGGGATTGAACGACAACTATGTCAGCGGTCTGGCGCGCGGCAACGAATGGCGTACCACCCCGTTGTGGGGCATCGGCTTGCAGGAGATTGTCAACGGACATACCTATTTCCTGCACGACGGCCGCGCCCGCAATCTGGTTGAGGCCATTATGTGGCACGGCGGCGAGGCGGAGGCTTCCAAGAATCTGTTTAAGAATATGAATAAGGAAGACCGTGACGCGCTGATTGCATTTATCAATTCACTATAATAACAAGTTACACAGTATTTAAATAAGAAACGATATAATCGTATGAAGAAATTAATATTATTGGCTTCGCTTGCCGCTATGCCGTTGATGGCAATGGCACAGCACGAAGAAGATACGGAGAATGGCGTGGTGTCGTTGGCCGGAAGGGAAGGCTTTACTATTTCCAGCAAGAAAGGCGACTTTGTTTTCAAACCCTATTTGCTGGTACAGACGAGCGACAATCTGAACTGGTATGATGATGAAGGCCTGGACAAGGCCTACAATCAGGATAACTTCGCCAATTCCGGTTTCTCAGTGCCTTATGCGGTGTTGGGTTTTACGGGTAAGGCTTTCGGGAAGGTATCTTTCAACCTTTCCATCAATGCGGCGGCCAGCGGCGGCGCTTTGTTGCAGCAGGCTTGGTTCGACGTGCAGTTCAAGAAGCAGCTGGCATTGCGTGTAGGTAAGTTCAAGACGCCTTTCTCGCATGCCTACCTGACTACGTTGGGCGAGACATTGCTGCCGCAGTTGCCTGTCTCGCTGACCTCTTCCGTCATCATGCCTTATTCGCTGAACGCCGTTACTCCGAACATGGCTACCGGCTTTGACCTGGGCGTGGAGCTGCACGGATTGGTAGGCGAGAAGTTCGGCTATGAGGTCGGCTTGTTCAACGGTACGGGAATCTCCGTGAATACGGCTTCAAAAACTATCAGTGACGACTGGCACATACCTTCTTTGCTTTATGCGGGCCGTCTGACTTATATGCCTAAGGGAGTGATGCCTTCCACGCAAGGCAACCCGAACCGCCTGAATGAAGACAAGATGCTTTTCGGCCTGTCCGGTTCTATCAATGTGGAGAGCGAGAATGAGAGTACGAACGATACGCGCGTCGGTTTGGAGTTTGCCATGTTGAAGAACAAGCTCTATCTGGCTGCCGAGGCATACTATATGAATGTGGGATTCACCAAGCGGCAGAAGATTGACGAGACGTATCATTATTTGGGCGGTTATGTGCAGGGCGGTTATTTTGTGGCTCCCCGTGTTCAGGTGGCCGCGCGCTACGACTTCTTCAACCGTAACGGTACCGGTGACGACGGCTTCCTGAATATGCCGGCCGTGGGCATGAATTACTTCTTCAAGGGTTGCAACCTGAAGCTACAGGCTATGTATCAGTATATAGCCCGTTGGGGACATGACACGCAGCTCGACCGCGATAATGATAACCTGGGTCTGGCTACGCATTCCGCTACCGTTTTGCTGCAATACACATTCTAACAGATTGAAGAAAGGATTTATCTATGAAGAACTATATTCTTTTCTTATCGCT
Organism: Bacteroides clarus; assembly: GCF_015555825.1. Taxonomy (NCBI): domain Bacteria; kingdom Pseudomonadati; phylum Bacteroidota; class Bacteroidia; order Bacteroidales; family Bacteroidaceae; genus Bacteroides; species Bacteroides clarus. The sequence continues at coordinate 193,866 of NZ_JADNLF010000002.1, forward strand.
GTTCATGTTCGTTTTCGCCTCTTGCGACGATGGCAGGCTCTATCAGGACAGGCTCATCGTGCCGGAAGAAGGGCGTGTGGTGAAGCTGCACGTGAATATGAGCGGAGTGGATACATGGCCGGACGGCTATACGGTGGTTCTTGCGGGTTTCAATGACGACAAGGAGTATTCGCTGATAGCAAAGTCCATCCCGAACAACGGGGATGTGGACATGGTAATGGCGGGTATAGGCGAAGACGTCACTTCCATCGAGCTTTGCGTGACGAACCGTATCCGTGAACGTGTCTATTCCTTTTACACACAGGACTTCTCGACAGTAGATGCCGATACCACCCGGGTGGATGCCGGAACAATCGATGCCGGCATGTTCAATGCCATTCAGCAGGGTATTTTTATTGGTAAGTCGTGTGTGGGTTGTCATGGAACCAGTACGACCGCGGCCGCCGATTTGGATTTGAAAGAAGGTGTCAGTTATAACGACCTGGTGAACCGTCCGTCCGTCATAATGCCCGAATGGATGCGTGTCAATCCGGGCAATTCCGGTGAAAGCATGTTGTATCAGATACTTTCTTCCCCTGTCAGCAAGGAGTGGGGACACGATCATTCGCAGGAAATAGAATCGTCTATAACGCTGGATATGCTTAAAGACTGGATAGACTCCGGCGCCAAAGAATAACTTCTATCAACAACAACGAAAAAAGATATTGTCATGAACAATAAACAACAAAAGCAAACAGAAAAGACCTCAACTGAAATCTTTAAATATAATGTGGAAAACGGTGTTTCGGAATATCATGTGATGATTCATGCGTGCTGTCCGGAAGATACATACGAGCAGCAGCTGAACGCGGTCGTGAATGCCTACTTCACCTTGCTCGAAGGGGAGCTTCATGGCGCCGTTGCCGTTTTCAAGCGTTATTTCCTGAGCGATGCCGCCAACCAGTCGGATATGCTGCTGGCGCTTACCACCGAGAGTTCGGACTGCGCGCTTTCCATCGTGGAGCAGCCGCCGTTGAACGGTACTAAAATAGCCTTGTGGGCATACCTGCAGTCCGGAGTACAGACAAGAGTGCTTCACAACGGGCTGTTTGAGGTGAAGCATGGCGCTTACCGCCATCTTTGGAGCGGCAATGCCTTCAATCGTGCGGCCAACTCCGAATATCAAACCCGCCTGTTGCTGAATGACTACGTGATGCAGCTAATGGAACAGGGATGCAAATTGGCGGACAACTGTATCCGTACCTGGTTCTTCGTGCAGAACGTAGACGTGAACTATGCCGGCGTGGTGAAGGCCCGCAACGAAGTGTTTGTTACGCAAAACCTGACGGAGAAGACGCATTACATATCGAGTACCGGTATCGGCGGCCGCCATGCCGATCCGAAAGTGTCGGTGCAGATGGACGCGTATGCGGTCGACGGGATAAAGCCCGGACAGGTTCATTTCCTGTATGCGCCTACGCATCTGAACCCCACTTATGAGTATGGCGTCAGTTTTGAGCGCGGCACGTATGTGGATTACGGCGACCGCCGGCAGGTCTTTATCTCCGGTACGGCAAGCATCAATAACAAAGGCGAGGTGGTGCATCCGGGAAACATCCGCAGGCAAACCGAACGTATGTGGGAAAATGTGGAGGCTCTCCTGAAGGAAGCCGGCTGCACATTCGCCGACCTGGGGCAGATGATTGTATACCTGCGCGATATGGCGGACTATGCCGTAGTGAAAGAGATGTACGACAAGCGTTTCCCCGCTACCCCCAAAGTGTTTGTCCACGCGCCGGTGTGCCGTCCGGGCTGGCTGATAGAAATGGAGTGCATGGGCGTGAAGAGGCTTGAGAATACAGAGTATGCCCCTTTCTAAAAGAGCGACCGATGTTTTGTAATTTGAAACGATTGTTTGTAAGTGTATATATCTGTCTCGTATGCTTGCTTGCCATAGCTACATTTCTGGAGCAGGCTTACGGGACGGATTTTATAGAAAAGCATATATATCATTCTTTTTGGTTTTGTTGTGTCTGGGGGATTCTGGCCGTTGCGGTTATGATGGCATCAGCCGGAAAGCGGTTGCGGAAATTTCTCCCTGCGTTGTTGTTGCATGGCTCCTTCCTCGTGATTTTGGCGGGAGCCATGATTACGTTTGCCGGCGGCCGGAAAGGATATGTACATCTTATTGCAGGGAACAAGGTAAGCAGCTTTGTGGAGCAGGAGAGCGGGCGGGAGATAGATTTGCCCTTTACATTGCTTTTGGACAGCTTTCGGGTGGAATACTATCCCGGTACGGAAGCTCCCGCGGACTATATCAGCCATATCCGCGTATTATGGCCGGGGCAGGGGGCGGACAGCTCCTCTTGCAGCCGCACCGTTTCCATGAACCGTATCTTGTCCGAACAGGGTTTCCGTTTCTATCAGTCGTCTTTCGACGAAGACAGGCAGGGCAGTTGGCTGACGGTGAACCATGACCCTTGGGGCATAGGAATTACCTATGCGGGATACATCCTGTTGGGCATCTCTATGATTGGGATGCTTTTCGGTCGCAGGGGGGAATTCCGCAGGCTGATGAACCATCCGTTGCTTAAAAAGGGGGGCGTGTTCTGCCTTCTGCTGTTGGCGGGAAGCATGCAGGTGCAGGGACGGATGCTTCCGGCCTTGAGCATCAGGCAGGCGGACAGCCTGGCTTCCGAACAGGTTATTTACCATGACAGGGTGGTTCCCTTCAATACGCTTGCCCGTGATTTCGTGATGAAACTGACGGGACGGCCGTCTTATGCGGGGTTAACTCCCGAACAGGTTATCGGCGGCTGGTTGCTGCGTCCGGAAGTGTGGCAGTACGAACCGATGATTTACATTAAGAACCGGGAATTATGCCGCCTGTTGAACCTGGAAACGTCTTACGCTTCTGTGGCCGACTTGTTTGACGGACAGCGGTACCGCTTGCAGGACTTCTGGCAGGGCGGGCGGGAAACCGGCCGGAAAATGTCTCCTCTGGAAAAGGCAATCGTGGAAACGGACGAAAAGGTGGGATTGATTCTGATGCTTCAAAAGGGTACCTTGATTCGCCCTCTGCCGAAAGACGGCGGCGTAAAGCCGCTGCCATCGCCGAAGGTACGCGCAGAGCTTATCTACAACCGTATTCCTTTCAGCAAATGCCTGTTCATGTTCAATCTGACGATTGGTTTGCTGGCATTCTTCCATCTGGTATATTGCGGCTTGCGCCATGCTTCGGAGCGGAGCGCTTTGTCACGCCGGATAAACCGTTTGTTTGTGGCGGCACTTTATGCGGCATTCCTTTTCCAGCTCTTCGGATATGGTCTGCGCTGGTATGTGGGCGGGCGTATTCCGTTGAGCAACGGATATGAGACGATGCAGTTTATGGCCTTGTGCACGCTGCTGCTGGCGTGCTTGTTTCGCCGCAGGTTTCCGTTTACGGTTCCTTTCGGCTTTCTGCTTTCGGGATTTGCGTTGCTTGTCGCCCATTTAGGGCAGATGAATCCGCAGATTACCCCTTTGATGCCTGTACTTGTGTCTCCCTGGCTCAGCATGCACGTTTCACTGATAATGATGTCCTATGCGCTGTTCGCCTTTATGATGCTGAACGGAATACTTGCTTTGTGTATTCGCAGGCACGGGAAGATGCTGATGCTCCTTAGCCGTCTCCTGCTTTATCCGGCGAATTTCTTCCTGGGCGCGGGTATCTTTATGGGGGCTGTCTGGGCCAACGTGTCGTGGGGGCGGTATTGGGCATGGGACCCCAAAGAGGTTTGGGCGCTGATTACGTTCCTTGTGTACGGAATGGCGTTTCATGCGAAGAGCCTGCCCGCTTTCCGCAGGCCGTTGTTCTTCCACATCTATATGATTGCGGCCTTTCTTACGGTGTTGATGACCTATTTCGGAGTGAATTACATCCTGGGCGGCATGCACAGCTATGCAAACGCGTGATTGAAACGATGGTGTTACCTATTTATAATGACTGGCGTTCTTTATTATACCTATATCGGGTGATTGCGGCATTGGGCGCGATGCCGTATCTTTGCAACATCAGATTTAAAGAATGAATTAGTTAGTCATAATTACGTAACCACTTTTATGAAGATAAAAGGATCCCCGCTTTCCGATGTGATATCGTGAAGCGGGGATTTGCTTTATGGCGGACGAAGCGGAGATACCTGCCGGAGTGAAGGTAGGGAGAAGGCCGTCAGGGGTGCTTGCCAAAACGGCCGGAGTTGCCCGGGAAAGGGTGCTAAGGTACGGAGTAAGCTTTATCTTCAGCTTAAAGATGTACATCTTCAGGGTAAAGATGCGTATCTCTACGCTGAAGATATGTATCTTTAGGCTGGAGATGAAGCTCGAGCGGCAGGCCGGCATGCTTTTCTCCTGGGGGAAGACGGGATTGGAAAGGGACTCGGGACTCTTCTCTCGCGGCAGGTTTTACGGAAGAAAGGTTGACAGGGAATTTATAAGGTGTCTTTAATATCGCTCAGTTCCACCAGCTTGTTCACAATGGCGTAGATGGTGAGGCCTGCGGGAGAGTGTATTTGCAGTTTGCGCGCAATGTTGCGGCGGTGGGTAATGACGGTATGGATGGACAGATACAGTTTGTCGGCAATCGCCTTGTTGGTCATTCCTTTTACGACGCAAGTGATGATTTCCTTTTCGCGTTGGCTGAGCGTTTCCTGTTCGCTGTCTTTTTCATCTTCCTCTTCGGTATGGAGAAGGCGGTTGATTTTTGCGGTGATTACTTCGATATCGTCACAGATGGCGATGCTTTCGTCATACTCTTTCAGAGCGTTGTTGTCGATGACGGAACATACCAATGCGATGTATTTGATGCTGTTTCTGGTATGGTCTGTCTTGAAGGAAGGCAGGTCGAACCAGCCGCCGAAAGTCGGATTTACGATTACAATGTCGGGAGTGTGCAGATGGATATAGTTCTGCAATGCCTCCGGTGACGACACCTCGATGGGGTGCGCGTTCAGGTTGGGAATGCGTTTGAGTACTGCCGCAAGACCACTTCGTACAATGACCGAAGTTTCCGCAACAACTATTTTCAAAGAAATATTATTGTTCATCTTTCAGTCTTTTTTCTATTTGTGCTACGGCGGGAACAAACATATAGTCTTCTACCTGGCAATGCGACGCGAGGTCTTGTTCACAGTTGAAGATATCGAACAGGACGGCGTTCAGAAGATTATTGTTTTCTTTTTCCGGATAGTACTTGATGATGATATTTTTCAGTTCTTTCAGTTTGGTGTCTATCTGGTTGTGCTTGCTGGCAAAAGTGGCGATGTTGTATTCGTCGGACAGCCTGCCTTGCAGCAATTGCTCTACGTACGTAAAGACGGCCTCGTTTTCGTATTCCATGTGGCGGCGCACTTCTTTGGCGTATTCGTCAAAGAATTTGAGGATGAGGTAGGCCACGTCATTATCTCTGGAGCAGTCTATGGCCTCTATCAGTTTGCGGCGCATGGCAGGCAGGTTGAAGTCGAGAAAATAGGCGTGCGCGCGTTTCAGATAATCCATAAGCGCCGGAATAGAGAATGAATCATCATCCGCGCTGTAAGAGTATTGCTCCTCGCTGATGAAATTGGCTACGGCGAGAAAAGTGCGGTAGTCTACATTCTGGGCTTCACAGACGTCCTTTACGCTCTTGTCTCCGAATCCAAGCGACAAACCGAAGCGGCTCATCACCATTAATAAGGAGTAGTTATCGCAGATGAGGTCGCTCATCTTGTCCGTTGCCCGGTATTTATGTTGTTCATTCATTGTAAGTTATTCCTTTCTACTCTATGTTTCGGGCGCAAAGTAACGGCTTTTCTTCGAGAACTGCAATCGCTATTTGTAGGTATTTTGAACGGTATGGCGTACTAATCCGGATTGATTTTTTATCTTTGTCGAAACTAACGGTAAAACTTCTTTGCTATGAAACGGACTTTATTCGCTCTGATTGCTGTCGTTATATCTTTGGGAAGCGCCGGACCGCTTTCCGCCTGTACATCTGCCGTAATCTCCGGCAAGGTTACTCCCGACGGACGCCCCTTGCTGTGGAAGAACCGCGATACGGACTTTCCGCAAAACAGCGTGAGATATTTCTCCGGCGGGCGCTATCCGTTTGTAGCCGTTGTCAACAGTGTGGAAGATAATCCGACGGATGTGTGGATAGGTACGAACGCCGCGGGGTTCTCCGTTATGAATACGCAGTCTTATAACTTGGTCGAGGTGAAACCCGGCGAGGAGCGTGGAGAGGCCAACGGACGGGTAATGCGGCGTGCGTTGGAAGTGTGCGCTACGGTGAAGGATTTCCGTCAATTTCTCGATACGCTGTCCAAGCCCAGCCTGATAGAAGCTAACTTCGGTGTAATTGATGCCGAAGGGGGTGCCGCCATGTTCGAGGTGGATTATCATAAGTATGTGATGTACGATGCCAACGACCCTAAGGATGCGCCTTGCGGGTATATTGCACGTACCAACTTCTCTTTCTCAGGCAAGGTGAACGAGGGGGCGGGCTATGTCCGCTTCATGCAGGAGGATAAGCTGCTGATGCCGGCTTCGGCTACGGGACAGATTACGCCGCAATGGATATTCAGGGAACTTTCCCGCTCTTTCGCCAATCCGCTTTTGGGAATCGACCTGAAAAGCGGGGATTTCAACCGTCCTAAGACAACGGGGTGGTTTGTAGACCAGGATTTCATTGCGCGCGGCAGTACGGCCAGCTCGGTTGTGGTGCAGGGAGTGAAAAAGGGTGAACGTCCCGAGCTCACTACGATGTGGACTGTCCTGGGGTATCCGCCCACCGGAGTGGCAATGCCCGTCTGGGTGAAAGGGGCGGATAAGGCTTTGCCGAGGCTTCTGCTCCGCGACGAAGCGGAGAAAGTATCTCCTTTGGGCAATTGGTCGGTGATACTGGCGGGAGATGTTTTCTCTTACGGGCAAGGTATGGGAAGCGACCGCTATATGAATTGGGAAAGGCTTTACAATGCCGATAAGAACGGATATATGCAGTTGCTGGCTCCGGTGGAGGATGAGGTGTTCCGGCGTGCCGGGACGGTGTTGAAAGAATGGCGCAAGAGAGGCAGGGCGGATATGAAAGCGATGCGGTCGCTCTACAATGAGCTGGATGCCTTTGTTGAAACCCGGTATGCGGAATTATTCGAACTTTAATTATTTATATTGATTTTATACATGAAACACAAACTGATTATCGGTATTTCCGTCCTGTGTCTGGGACTCGTCGGCAATGTGCAGGCGCAAAACAAGAAAATGTATCGGAAAGGTTGGATCGATTTCAACAAGAACGGGGTGAAGGATATTTACGAAGACCCTTCCCAACCTGTTGAAAAGCGGGTGGCCGACCTGCTCTCCCAAATGTCTGTGGAGGAGAAAACCTGCCAGCTGGCAACCCTTTACGGCTACGGGCGCGTACTAAAGGACTCCCTGCCCGTTGCCGGCTGGAAAAATGAAATATGGAAAGACGGCATCGCGAATATCGATGAGATGCTGAATGGCGTGGGAAAGAAGTCCGCGCTGGTTCCCGATTTATTGTATCCTTTCAGCAACCATGCCGAGGCTGTCAATACCGTGCAACGCTGGTTTGTGGAGGAAACCCGTTTGGGGATTCCCGTTGACTTCACGAATGAGGGTATTCACGGACTGAACCACACCAAAGCCACTCCGTTGCCGGCCCCTATCGCAATCGGAAGTACCTGGAACAAAGAGCTTGTACGTCGTGCCGGCGTCATCGCCGGGCAGGAGGCGAAAGCGTTGGGATACACCAATGTGTACGCTCCCATACTGGATGTAGTACGCGATCCGCGTTGGGGACGTACATTGGAGTGTTATGGAGAAGAACCTTTTCTGATAGCGGCTCTGGGAACGGAAATGGTGAACGGTATTCAGTCGCAGGGGGTAGCCGCCACCTTGAAGCATTATGCGGTTTACAGCGTCCCCAAAGGCGGTCGTGACGGGCATTGCCGTACCGACCCGCACGTTGCTCCGCGTGAGTTGCACGAACTTTTCCTGTATCCTTTTAAGAAAGTTATTCAGAACTCGCATCCTATGGGAGTGATGAGCAGCTATAACGATTGGGACGGTGTGCCCGTGTCCGCCAGCTATTATTTTCTGACGGAGTTGCTGCGCGAGGAATACGGTTTCGACGGATATGTGGTGAGTGACAGCCAGGCCGTGGAGTTTGTAGAGTCCAAGCATCATGTGGCGGATACTTATGATGAGGCGGTGCGTCAGGTGCTGGAAGCTGGTTTGAATGTGCGCACCCACTTTACTCCGCCTTCCGATTTTATTCTGCCCATCCGCCGGTTGCTGGAAGAAAAGAAGATTTCAATGGCTACGATAGACAAGCGTGTGTCGGAAGTGCTGCGGGTGAAATTCCGTTTGGGACTGTTCGACCGGCCTTATGTGACCGATACGAAAGCCGCCGATAACGTAGGCGGGGCAGACCGGAATATGGATTTTGTGAAGGAGATGCAGCAACAGGCTCTCGTGCTTCTGAAAAATGAGAATAATATTCTTCCGCTGGATAAACAGCGGATAAAGAAAGTGCTGGTGACAGGTCCGTTGGCTGATGAGGATAATTTCATGACCAGCCGTTACGGCCCTAACGGACTGGAAACGGTTACCGTGCTGGCCGGTCTGCGCGCTTATCTGAAAGACGTTGCCGAAGTGGATTATGCCAAAGGTTGTGATATTGTGGACGCTGGCTGGCCGGCCACGGAGATATTGCCCGTACCCATGAATGAGCGGGAAAAGCGAGGTATTGCCGAGGCGGTGGCGAAAGCCGGTGAAAGCGACGTAGTCATTGCCGTGTTGGGTGAGGACGAGTATCGTACGGGGGAAAGCCGTTCGCGTACTTCGCTCGACTTGCCGGGACGCCAGCAGCAATTGCTTGAGGCATTGCATGCGACGGGAAAGCCGGTGATACTGGTGTTGATAAACGGCCAGCCGCTCACCGTCAATTGGGCGAATGCTTATATTCCCGCCATCTTGGAGTCGTGGTTCCCCGGTTGTCAGGGAGGAACGGTGATTGCGGAGACTTTGTTTGGCGAGCATAATCCGGGCGGCAAGCTGACGGTGACTTTCCCGAAGAGTGTGGGACAGATAGAGCTGAACTTCCCTTTCAAACCCGGTTCGCATGGCAGCCAGCCGAAATCCGGTCCCAACGGTTCGGGCGCGACACGCGTCATCGGCGAGCTGTACCCGTTCGGCTTCGGCCTGAGCTATACGACGTTTGCCTATTCCGATTTGGAAGTATCTCCGTTGCGGCAGCGTACGCAAGGGGAATATACGGTTAAAGTCAACGTTACGAATATGGGAAAGCGTACGGGCGACGAGGTGGTGCAGTTGTATGTGCGCGATAAGGTGAGCAGCGTCATTACTTACGATTCGCAACTGCGCGGCTTTGAGAGGATATCCTTGAAACCGGGTGAAACCAGGCAGGTAACTTTCTCTTTGAAACCGGAAGACTTGCAGATACTGGACCGCAATATGAACTGGACGGTGGAGCCGGGCGAGTTTGAGGTTATGATAGGCGCATCCAGCCAGGATATAAGGCTGAAAAAGACAATCACGGCTTTGCCTTGACGATAGCCGGATGGTAAAGGTGCGGGAAAGATTTTACGGTCTGCGCCGATTGGCGGGCGGACTTATGACAGTTGGGAACGGAGATATGCAAGTATCTCCGTTTCTTGTTCCGGATGAAACCAGCGTATTTCTTCGTCCCGCTTGAACCATGTCATCTGCTTACGGGAGTAGATGCGTGAATTCTGCTGAATTTTCTCAATGGCGAAAGGCAGTGTCCATTCTCCGTCGAGGTAGTTGAAGATTTCCTTATAGCCTACGGTGTTCAGTGAGTTGAGCGCGCGGTGAGGGTAGACGCTGCGGGCTTCCTCTACAAGTCCGTCCGTTATCATCTGCTCTACGCGCCGGTTGATACGGTTGTACAATTCTTCACGGTCACGGGTGAGCCCTATTTTAATGATACGGAAGGGGCGTTCCTTTTTTTGCCGCGTACGGAAAGAGGTATAGGTCTTTCCTGTCATATAACAGATTTCCAGGGCGTGGATTACTCGTTTATGGTTCTTTAAATCCACTATTTTGTAATACTCCGGATCCAGCAGTTTCAGTTCGGCGCAAAGGTTTTCCAAGCCTTCTGTTTCGTATTTGTGTAACATCAATTGCCGGGTTTCGGCATCTACGGTAGGGATGTCGTCAATGCCTTTGCATACGGCATCCACGTACATCATGGAACCGCCGGTCAGGAGTACGACTTCGTGCCGGGTATAGAGTTGCTCAAGAAGTTGCAGTACTTCGGCTTCATATTGGGCGGCGCTGTAATAGTCGGTCAGTTGCAGGGTGCCGACGAAGTAATGCCGTACCCGTTGCAATTGTTCCGGGGTAGGGGCGGCCGTACCGATTTTCAGGTCGGCGTAAAGTTGCCGTGAATCGGCGGAAACGATGCATGTCCGGAAATGCTCCGCCAGTCGGAGGCTGAGTTCTGTCTTGCCTACTCCCGTAGGGCCTATAAGTACTATCAATGTTTTCATGAGGTCGCAATAAAATAATTCGGGCGAAGAACAATTGTATCCTTTGATACGAATGTATCCTCGTAGGATATTTCAGTATCATTGGAGCAAATTGTTATTCGCCCGAACCGGTTTATCAGAATTTGTCTTCTTCGTAAGGAATATCGGCGGAACCTTCGTCCAGGCCGCCGAAGCCTTCTTTGTCGAAGTCTTCCATGTCGAAGTCCTGGTCGCCGTAGAAGCTTTCGTCCAGGTCGAGCGAACCGCCGGCAGCCGCCATTTCTTCAAAGTCAATGGTTTGTTTGGGAGCTTCCCCGGCTTTCTTGGTGCATTTCGCTCCGGTCATATTCTTGCCGGTGATGATTTCGGAGAGCTCGATGAAGAAACAACGTTCCGTCATGTAGTCGAATACATACAGAAGTTTCTGCTTTTCGTCTTCTACCAACTCGCTGACTTGGGTTTCTTTCATCACCCAACTGTCTATTTCCGGATTGTCATCCATCTCTTCGAGGGTTACTTCCTTTTCCTTTTCCCAATCGTCGTCGCAGATGAAGAAAGAGGTCATCTGGTCGTTGGTATAACCCGCTGATTTCAGGATAGCTTCGTGGAAGTCATAGAACGTAGCTTCCGGGTCGATTTGTATTTCTCTGATGAAGTCATCTACTTCATCGGAGATGAGAGTAAATCTATATATCATAGTGCTAACTTTTTATTTACTTGCAGGGATAATGCCGCGAGTCGATTCACGTATAAAGTTTACAATATAGCTGATGTCGGGTGTCATTTCCATTTCATTCTCAATCTTCTTCAAAGCTTCCGTATTGTTCAGCCCGCTTTGATAGATGATGCGGTAGGCGTCATGAATGGCTTCGATAGTTTCGTTGGAGAAACCGCGGCGGCGCAGCCCCACGATATTGAGCCCTGCATAGCAGATAGGCTCGCGGCCGGCTATGATGTAAGGCGGTATGTCTTTGCTGAAACGGCATCCGCCCTGTATCATCCCGAATCCGCCTACGCGGCAGAACTGGTGCATCAGTACATTGGCGCTGATAATGGAGTTGTCGTCTATTACAATCTCACCGGCCATTTTGGTGGAGTTGCCGATGATGCAGCCGTTGCCTATGATGGCATCGTGCGCCACATGTACGCTCTCCATCAGCAGGTTGTTGCTGCCTACGATTGTCTTTCCTTTGGCGGCTGTACCCCGGTTGATTGTTACATTCTCGCGGATGGTATTGTTATCGCCTATCTCGGCGGTAGTCTCTTCTCCTCTGAACTTCAGGTCTTGAGGAATGGCACCGATGACAGCTCCGGGAAAAATGGTATTCCCATTGCCGATACGCGACCCGTACAGAATGTTGGCATTCGCCATAATCTTGTTATTATCGCCGATTACCACATTCTTGTCAATGAAAACAAAAGGAGCAATCTCTACGTTTTCCCCGATTTTCGCCTCGGGATGAATATACGCTAAGGGACTTATCATAATTAATTTACTTGTTTTTTACTATTTGAGCCATAAATTCAGCCTCGCACACTACCTTTTCGCCTACGAATACATAGCCTTTCATAGTAGAGATACCCCGACGGATGGGGGCCAGCAGTTCAACGCGGAAAATCAAGGTGTCTCCCGGCACTACTTTCTGGCGGAACTTAACGCCGTCTATCTTCATGAAGTAGGTGGAATAGCGTTCCGGTTCGTCTACGGAGTTCAGAACAAGTAAACCGCCTGTCTGCGCCATTGCTTCCACTTGCAATACGCCGGGCATTACGGGCTCTTGCGGGAAGTGTCCCTGGAAGAAAGGTTCGTTGGCCGTTACGTTCTTGACGCCTACGATGTAGTTGGCGCCTATCTCGATTACTTTGTCCACCAGTTGGAACGGATAGCGGTGCGGCAACAGTTCACGGATGCGGTTTACATCCATAATCGGTTCGCGGTTGCAGTCGTATGTAGGAGCCTGTATCTCGTGCAGGCGGATTTCCTTACGCATCTGGCGGGCAAACTTATTGTTGATGGTATGTCCCGGACGCGTGGCGATGATACGCCCCTTGATGGGCTTGCCGATCAGGGCCAGGTCGCCGATTACGTCCAACAGTTTGTGGCGGGCGCATTCGTTGGGCCATACCAGAGGTTTGTGGTTGATGTAACCCAACTGTTTGGCATCCATGTGCGGCACGCCCATTACGTCGGCGAGCTTGTCGTAAGCATCCTGCGGCATTTCGCGCTCGTAGATAACGATGGCGTTGTCCAAGTCGCCGCCTTTGATAAGTCCGGCCTGCAACAACGGTTCTATCTCGCGTACGAATACGAAAGTACGGCTGGCGGCTACTTCATCCTTGAACTTTGTCATGTCTTCCAATGTGGCAAATTGGTTGGGGATGATAGTAGAGTCGTAGGATACCAGCACGTTCAGGCTGAAGTTCTCATCGGGTAATACGATGATGGATGAGCCGGTCGCCTCATCGCGGAATTCAATCTTGGACTTGATGATATAGAAATCCTTTACGGCACTCTGTTCTACCGTGCCTACGCGTTCTATTTCGTTGACATAATATTGGGCGCTTCCATCCAGAATGGGAAATTCCGGACCGTTCACCTGAATAAGGCAGTTGTCTATGCCCAATGCATAAAGCGCAGCCATACCATGCTCTACGGTACTTACTTTCGCTCCGTTTTTGGAGAGTACGGTACCGCGTGTCGTTTCGGTCACATTATCGGCGACAGCGTCAATGATGGGCTGACCTTCCAGGTCAGTACGCTGAATCTTATATCCGTGATTGTCGGGAGCAGGGTTGAAAGTAACGGTCAGATCAAGTCCTGTGTGAAGACCTTTTCCACTGAGCGAAAAGCTGTCTTTCAGAGTCTTTTGTTTCAACATTGGTTACTTATTTAATTGTTTTTTTAATTCATTGAGTTCTTTGCGAAGCGCGTTCACTTCAAAGTACATATCCGGCAACTTGCGGAATACGGTCTGCGCCTTGAAGTAAGGTTTCACCTCCATAGGCGGAGTGCCTATCAATTGGCTGCCTTCCTTTATATTGCCGGGAACACCCGATTGCGCGCCAAGGTTCACTTTGTTGCCGATATGAATATGTCCGGCTATACCGACCTGGCCGCCGAACATACACCATTCGCCTATCTTGGTGGAACCGGCGATACCCACTTGGGCTGCCATCACCGTATGCGAACCGATTTCGTCGTTATGGGCCACCTGTATCAGGTTATCCAGCTTTACACCGCTGTGCACGATGGTGGCTCCCATTGTTGCGCGGTCTACGCAAGTATTGGCGCCGATTTCCACGTTGTCTTCCAATATGGTGATACCGATTTGAGGAATCTTCTCATAACCCTCGGGAGTAGGGGCGAAACCGAATCCGTCCGCACCGATTACGCAACCGGCGTGCAATATACAGTGGTTGCCTACGCGGCAATCGTGGTAGATGGTTACATTTGCGTAAATGATACAGTCACTGCCTACCTTGGCGCCGCTTCCGATGGTGGCGTGCGGATGAATCACCGTATTGTCTCCCACTTCTGCGTACTCTCCGATACAGGCAAAAGGTGCGATGTAAACATCTTTGCCTATTTTTGCGGTTTCGGCAACGTATGCCCGCGAATCGATACCGGTACGCTTTGGTTTGCTTTGTTCGTAAAGGTTTAATAATTTAGCGAGACTTTCGTAAGCATTGTCTACCTTAATCATTGTAGCTTTTACTTCCTGTTCGGGAACGAAATCCTTGTTTACCAAGACAATACTCGATTGGGTTTCGTACAGATAAGGTATGTATTTAGGGTTGGATAAGAAAGAGATTGCTCCGGGTATTCCTTCTTCGATTTTGGCGAAGGTGTGTACGGTTACATTCTCGTCTCCAACGATTTCTCCTTGGATAAATGTTGCAATTTGTTTAGCAGAGAACTCCATGTCTTATTGTTGTTAGATGGTTTCAAAACACAAATAACGGACTTTTTTTTTATATATCCTTGTCCTGTGATGAATATTTTATACTTATCTATGCAAACGTTGGTAGCATAAGTAGTATTTTTTTACTTTCTTGGATAGCAAGGATATATTGAGCATATCCGATGCTTCGGCTATGTTTTTAGTAGAGCCGTCGTTATACAGGATGTCAATGCTGTCGTCGGCCGGGTCGTACATATTTTTCTCGATGCCGGGGGTGGAGATGAAATAACCGGCTTCGGAAAGGGGGATGTCCAGTTGCTTGCTGATTTGCCGGGTGATTTCTTTTTTACGCTCTTCGCTGAACGGTTCGGTGGAGATTTCCACTTTGAATATGTTGCGGTTAATCATGCCCAGGCTTAGTGTGGAAAGCACTTTGTCCGAATGGGCGCTCCATACCTTCAAGGCAGTCCAAAGGTCGTTGTCGTCCAGTTGGATATAGTTTTCCAGACAGTCCGGGTTGTTATAGAATGTTTCCCGGCTGATGTCATTATACAGGAAGAACTTCAGCGCGGGCGGGGCAAACAAATCCACACCCTTGCCGGCTAGCTCCTTGGCGCGTAACAGGGTACTGATGAGCATCTTCTCGTAAGCAACCGACGTTTTATGCAGATATACCTGCCAGTACATCAGACGGCGCGCGGTGAGAAAGTTCTCAATGGAATAGATGCCTTTGGATTCTACCACCAGGTGGTCGTCCTTTACATCGAGCATCTTGATGATACGTGCCGAGCCTATATTTCCCTCCGTGACCCCTGTATAGAAACTGTCGCGACGAAGGTAGTCGAGGCGATCCATATCCAGTTGCCCGCTGACCAGCTGATGAAGGAAACGTTTGGGATATTCGTCCTTGAATATCTGGATGGCGAGTGTGAGCTGCCCGTTCATCTCTTTGTTGATACGTTCCATGAGCATCAGGGAAATGTCTTCGTGCGATACGCCTTGAACAATGGTATTCTCCAATACGTGCGAGAACGGACCATGCCCGATGTCGTGCATCAGGATGGCTGCTTGTACGGCTTCAGCTTCACTGTCGAAGATGAAATTGCCTTTGGCTGTGAGTTGCTGAATGGCCTCGCTCATCAGGTAGAAGGCTCCGAGTGAATGCTGGAACCGGGTGTGTTGCGCGCCGGGATATACGACAGAGGATAATCCCAGTTGCTTGATACGGGTAAGACGTTGTAAAAGGGGATGCCGTACAATGTCGTACAGCAGCCCCTTTGGTATATTGATGAACCCGAACACCGGGTCGTTGATGATTTTACGTTCGTAGGACATGGCTAAGTATTTGGCAACAAAGGTAGTTTGTTTTTGGGAGATGACAAAATGTGATGTTATATCAGGAAGTTTATCACTTGTTTTACTTGTACATAATCGTCGTAAAAAAAGTCAGATGAGGAATGAAAGTCCAAAAGGTCGTGTATGCCTTTTTACAAATAATTCCCCCTATTTTATGAATAGGGGGAATTTAAAATGTATGAGTATAATCTGTGGGAATATGTATACACAGATATAGTAAGTTTCGATAAATTATCTGTTTTTACCTTCCAAACGGTGAATTGTCTTAGTCACTTCATTCATAAGCTTTGGATTGGAAGTTTGAAATGCATTGAGCTTTTTGATTATAGTTGCTTTATCATAGTGTAAATTATACCAACCTAATGTTTCGGCAGCTGATACACGAAGTTCTTCTTCCAAATTTTCATTCTTGACAATATTTAGTAATGGCTCGATAGCTTTAGTGATAGGTTTATTTCGGAATCTGCTTATTTCACTTTGTATCTGTTTCGTAGTACTTTCGGGATTGCCAATAAGGGCGAAATCCCTTTCAAGTCCTTTCTTCTGGCGAGGAAGATATTCCGATAATTCGTTCATATATGAAGAATCATAGAAAGACCACTTAGCAGCTTGTTTTTGCAGTTCATTCAAAGCTGTATCATGGTCGAATGTGTCAATACCACTAAAAATTCTGAAACGATGGCGGTTTTCGTGTCCGCGTAACAGATAACTTTCTATCCATGCTGGCAACAATTTCGGATTACTATTCTTTTCAACATATTCTACCGCATAACGACGAATCAGTTCATAACTGTCATTCATGGCTGTTTGCAATACATCGGCAACCTCTGTGGGATAGTTTAAAGTTAATAAGCGTAAAGCTTCCAAGCGTACTACAAAATAGTTCGATTCATAGTAACTTTTCTTTAGTAGGTCAACGAGACCACTATAATTTGCCATTGACAATTGGCGGAGTGCCATTGCCTGCATATCAGCCATCGGGGAATTTAACTGCTTTTTCCAAAATGCCACATTACCTTCTTGCAAGACTAAAGCTTGGTTAATATCTATATCCAATTCGGAGTTATTGATAAAGTGGAAAGTTGGGTCACCGATTAAGTGATTTTCCAAGAAGCAGGTAAAACGGGTGAATTGTCCGATGCGCATGCCGGTAGCTAATAAACCAAGAAATTCATCCGGCCATTTATCTTGAATGGTATTAACCGTACATCCCATAGTAACAATGGTTTTACCTCTATTAAATATGTAAGAGCCTACAATATTATCATCTAGATGGAAAGAGCCGTTAAAGCATGCGTCGAATAATACAAAACGTGCATTAGGAGCCATAAGACGGATGTCTTCAGTATAGATATCCATATTACGGTTTACAATAGAATCCGATTTTATTTTTTCCTCATCGAAAGCTTCTGCACACCAACTTTCTGGTACACCATATTGTTTAGCATATTCTTTGATTGCAGCTTCGCGTCCATGCTTTTTAGCGTATGAAGGCACTTTACTTCGCAAAAAGATTTTGGCATTCTCAATACTCAAATTGATGCTGGAACCATTTTCATATCCATTGATGTATTGCATGGTAGGTCCACCGTGGTGGTGGAATAACATGATGTCTAATCCTTCACGCTGAATTTCGTTCAAGTATAATGGTTTCATCGGATATCGCATGTCAAAATCATAGAATTTAACCGTATTGCCAGGCTTGAATATTTGCGGTAATTGCTCACGTAAAGCCATTTGCTCACCACTCCATGCCAACGGATCCTCGGAATTATAACCATGACCACGAGCCATGGTTAGTTGGTCAAGTGTATTTTGTTTTTCTTTCTCGGCCACTGTTTTTTTCAAATAGTCGCGTAGCATCTGATAAGGATTTTGATCCTTTAAGTGTAGTGGGCGGATACGGGCTGAGTAGATATCCGGTGAGATATATTGTTTAGAATCGGCCCGTAATGTCATATAATGATAGTCAGGTTTCAAACTGTCTTGTTTAATATAATCAAACGTTAATCCGAAATCATCATAATAACGGTCGGAAGGGATACTTGATTTTTGCCAATTGGCTTTTGGAGACATTTTAAAAGCTGAAGATAGATGATGTGCATCACGAATCATTGGAATAGGAATATCGCCTATAAATACACAACCTTCCAGAGGTGCTTTTTCATTTTTATGTAATTTGATGAGCTGTTCACGGATAGATTCAGGTCTTTTCCAATTATCAATTAGCAAGTAAGTACCTAAGCCTTCGTTTTCTATACTGGAACGATAGGCGTCGATTTCACTTTTCACTTCATCATAACTTTTCTGATCGACCACAATTGCGAACGTAGTCTTTGTTTTTATACTGGGGAGTATAACTGTTTGTGCTTGCAGAATATGCAAGCACAAAGTGGCAATTGCCAAAAGGATGTATTTCTTCATATTTATAAACTTAATCTTTTGATAGTCTGTTCGATTTCTACTTTTAAGTCTTCTGGAAGATTAGCTGTTTCTTGTATCTTCTTAATTTCTCCGAGAATGTGTGGGCGTTGTATGGAATTGGTGAACCACCCCAATGCTTCAGTCATTACTACACGTACTTCCAGTGGATTGCCGGTATCACGAATAACATCCAAATAATCATCTACGTGGAAATGGAACGTATAGTTACGTACATTACGGATTGCACTGATACGTTTTGCTTCTGGTGCGGTTGCGTCCATCAATGTCTGATGAGCTTTTGCTTCTTGTACAAAAACTCTTTCCAAGCTTCTTAGTAGTCGTTTTTTCTCCTCATTTTTATTCAAACGGTCTGCTTTTGTGTAAAAGTCTTCGATAGCTTTTTCTACTTTCTCTTTTGGATAGAGACTTAAAGCTTTGTTGGCGCTCATTTGTACGCGTAAACGTTCATTATGTTCAACCAATGCTTCTACAATAGCGGGTAATAAAGAATCATCACCTACAAATCCAGCATAAATAGCACTTTGGCGAGCTACCATTTCATAAGCATCGTTTAACCCCTCGCGTAGTACTTCAATGAAGTTGGCATCTTGATATCGGCTCAACAACTTGATCGCTTCCATACGCACTGTATTAAAACCACTTTCTTGATATTTTTCCAGGAACAACGGAGACAATTTCTTTTGGGTATCGGCATCAGCCAGCATGCGCATGGCCAAGCTCTGTACATCAGCGTATGGACTGTTTAACAAGTTTTTCCAATAGGTTACGTCGTTTTGACGTATTGTTATATCAATACTTAAAGTATTGGCTTCGATAGGAGCGAAGCGGAAAGTAGGATCACCGAACAAATGACCTTCAAGCGATGCGATCAACTTGTTGTATTGCCCAGCTCGTACGCCATGCGACAATAAACCAATCATTTCAATAGTCCAGCGGTCTTGTAATACATTACGGGTATTTCCTTGCGCTACTAACGTTTGACCATTATTAAAAATGTATTGTCCTGCTATATAGTCGTTTTCGTGAAAAGAACCGTTGTAACATGCATCGAACATTATCAATCTCGGATTAGTGGAGAGATTGTTTTTCATTAAGTCTTCTGTTACGATACGTTCATCAGCGTAGTGAAGAGAGTCTGCTTCCCAGAACTTAGGATTATCCAAATCTTTGAAGAACACTTCATTTACTTGTCGTTTTTTTTGCATTTGAATACGTAGGGTGTCTTTGTTATGTTTTCCAGCATGACCTATGACTGCATTGTAAAGTGTACTCTTCAACATTTTATAACGGTCGTTGAAATCAGTGCAAGCTAATTCATCATTAATCAACTGTCCTGTTGGCATTCCGTGTTCATGAAACATAAACAAGTCAAGATTCTTTCGTTGCAATTCACTGAATAACTTATATTTCATAGGATGTTTCATGCGGAAATTCCAATGTTTAAATCCCATTTGCCGGCCAAAAGCTAATGGAAAATTCTCCATATATGCTTTTTCGTCATCCATCCATACAATCAGACAATCGGAATTGTAAGAACCGCCATTGAATGAGAATACTTGATCTAATTGATTATGCTTATCTGCTTTGGCAGTAGCAGCTTTCTTCAAATAGGAAGCAATAGCTGCATATTTGTCTCCACCCTTTTTCTCCGGATACTTAATACGAGCTGAATAAAAAGTAGGATTTAGCTTTTGGGGACTATCTTCTGTTAATTTATAATAGAAATGCTGCGGATTTACTGAATCTTGTTTGATGAATTCAAATTTTAAGTTCAGGTCATCATAAAAGCGGTCGGTAGGTACAGAGGACTGATCCCACGGAAAGGCTTTCTCATTCATTTTGAATGCAGTGGTCATATGCTGCGCATTGCGTACCAATGCGACAGGTATATCTCCAACTAAAACCAAGCCTTCCAATGAAGGACATTCTTGATATGTTTTTATAATCATCTGTTTGACTTGATCAGGATTTTGCCAGTCTCCGCTAATCAGATAGGTTGCCAGGCCATCACCTTCAACCGCAGTTTTGTACTGATGCATGGCTTCTTTGGTATTTGCATAAGTTTGGTTGTCTGTTATAATGGCAAAGGCGGTAGGTTGTTTGACCAATGGCTTTATGACTGTAGTTTGTGCATTCCCTACTAATGGCAATAGAAATGCCAGATATATAAATCTTTTAATCATGGTCAATTAATTTTTAAGTCTGTAATATGTACGGTTAGCTTCTTCACGGAGGTTGTCAGATAAGTTTTTATCTTTTCTTAGTTGATTACATACCTGCAGGATATCATGTTTACGGTAAGAATGAGTAAACCAAGCGAGAGCTTCCAATAGACTGATTTTTAGCTTTTCACTTTCATCAGAATCAGTAAGTAAGGCTAAAAGACCGTCTACACAAGTATGTGCCATATAATTTTTTAGAGAATTACAATAAAGGATACGCCAACGTTCGGAGGTATCTTTATTTAATAACTCTTTTTGCATGCTGCGGCTGTTATTAGTATTCTCTAAAATCTTACGCATTTCCTCTTTGTCTTGTAACAGGTAGGTTTCAGACATTATTTTATCAATTGCAGCCTGTACGGTTGCTTGATCAAAGACCTGAAGTCCCAAACTCACATTAAATGCTACACGTTCGGATAAGTTATCTTCTACATAAGCTTTGATTTGTGGGTAAACATATTCGTTTAATCCAACATGTTGCATCATACGGATAGAAGTACGGCGGATAAATTCATAAGAGTCTGTGATGGCTGAGTACAAGACTTCTCGGAAGTTTTTGTCCCCAATTTTCTCAAGTAATGCCAAACTGGTGAAACGTACCATCATGAATGGGGAAGTGTCAAAAGTCTTTCTTAATAAATCAGAAATCCCCGGATAATCATTACGATAAAGGTTGTGTAAGGCAAAATTCTGTATATCAGCATAGGGAGATTGTAGTAATTTCAGCATGCGCTGCTCGTTATATGGCTCTTTGAACAAAGCATTAGCATCTACTTCATTGATGGATTGGAAACATAGGGTAGGATCACCGGTAATGTGTGATTCGAGAATATTCGTCAATTTGGCCCATTGACCGACTCGTGCTCCCATAGCTAACAAACCAAGCATCTCGTTTGCCATTTTATCTTGCAGTACATTGACTGAGTTGGCAAAAGTGGTTACGCATTTTCCTTCCGACATAATATAACGTCCGGCAACGTAATCTTTTTCCCGGAAATCACCATTATAGCATGCATCAAAAATAACTATGCGACTATTAGGTTTAAACTCTGTAATTTCTGATAGGATAATACCTGTACGTAGGTCAAGTAAGGAATCCTCAGTTGTGACTTTGGGGTCATCATAACCAGAAATCCAGATACTGTCCAGACCATATGTGTTTTTCATCATATCCAGCATCTCATTGAAAGACTTTTTGTTGTCTTGCTTTCTGCGTGCCAAGCTACGATAATAGTATTTCATTGCATCTACATGAGTATTCCATCTATTAGTAGCGGGGCTACCAGAAAGATATTGGCGTTCGGGCATGCCATGTTCATGAAAAATAGACAAGTCTAGATCTGTACGCTTCAGCATATTAATGACATCGTCTTTGGGATAATCGCTGAAATTGTAACGGATGAAACGAGCACGTCCATTTTTATCGAATATACCCGGCATCTGTTCGCGGATAGTAAAGGCCTCCGGTGTCCATGCCGTCAATGAATTAGAGTAGGACCCATCACCTGTATATGAGAAGAATTGGTCCAATTTATTGTTTGTTTGGTGTTCTGCTACAACTTTTTTAAAATAACGACTAATTTGTGTATACGGGTTCTCATCGCTGTCAACGGCTTTGACACGTGCAGAATATATGTCACATTGGATTTGCTGTGGAGATTTTATTGCCAAATTGTAATAGAAGAAATTATTTTCTACACTATCCTGTTTCAAAAAATCGAATTGTAGATCGAAGTCATCGTAAAAACGGTCACTGGGTACTGAGGAATCTCTCCAATCATTGTTTTTTTCATCCATTTTGAAAGCGGAAGTCATATGCTGAGCTTTGCGGAGCATAGGAATAGGAATATTACCAACAAATATGACCCCTTCCAGTTTGTCTCTTTTGTAAAGTTTGGTAATAACTTTCTTTACATCTTCCGGTTTCTTCCATTCGTTGTATATAATGAACGTGGGTAGTCCTTCCTTTCCTAAAATTTCTTGATAGGCTTTAAGTTCAGCCTCACAAGCCTGATACGTACCTTTATCTGTAATTACGGCAAAAGAAGTATCTTTTACTTTCACAGTCGGTTTGACAAAGGTCTGTGCCTGCAGAGATAGAATACTGCAGAACATCAAACTTCCAGTTATTAATTTGCGCATATTTATTGATATAGATTTGGTTATGTATTATTAGAAATTGCATCCTAAGCTTACTGACAAATAAGTACGTCCATCATAATCATAGTCAGAGGTATTTACACGGTCGAATGCTACTTTTGCAAATAAGTTCATACGTTTGCTGTCCTTGACTTGTTGCGAATACGTGACCGACCCGCCAATACGGTAGAAATCACAAGTGTAATAATTAGTTAACCCTTGCTGTAATTCTGTTACGGTCAGATAGTCTGCATGGCTACCGCCATAGACATATCTGCCTCCTAAATTGTGGTTATAAGCAGCATGAATATCTATTAAAAGTCTACGATTCATGCTGTTGCCTAATACAAGATTCTTTTTGCCGCCTAATCCCAGAGATAAGTTTTCTGCGTTTTGTACAGAATTGGGCATTAAATATTCATCATCTTGCTTAATGTAATTCACATCTAATTCTACTTTCCAACTATATTCATTCCCTCGGTTTCTGCTTAATGCGTAATTAAGGGAAGAAGTTTGTGTTTTGTATGTAGCACGGATGTTGTTATATAAATCTAGCCAACCGCTTTGTGATTCAGAATTATCACGTTGAGAGATATACTGAATACCGTCTATATTGCGGTTTGTATATGTGGTTTTCACATAATTGGTATAATCCTTTCCCTCTTGAACCATTGTCAAGGAAATACGAGCAGTTTTATCTTTTACGCTGGCTGTTTTTTTAGGAGTCGTATAGCTTTGCTGAACGGTTTCAGCTTTTATATCGTAACTACCTTCAAACAGTAAATTGAAAGATGGCGTACTGAAGTTATACTGGATAGCTCCACCGAAACGGTCTCCAATATAATTACTGGTTACACCGCTACCAATTCCTTTTATGGCTGTTCCCAGACCATATAATATGTAGTAATCCTGATCTACATAGACGTTGACGTTGCTCATCCTTGAGTCTTCCTTAATAGAACTGTATTTGAAGCTTGCACCAAACTTCTGTGAATCATTTAATCTGTAAGTAATGCCTGGTGTTAGTTCCAGTGTATAGAAACGGGTATCCACACGTGGGTCACGCTGCTTGGCGGCTAATATGGCTACATAATTTCCTTCGATACCCAATGTCCAGTGATTACCAAGTAAAGGAGTAGCTGCACGGAATTTCAGGTCGTAATATTGATTTCTCCATTTACTTAGGTGTTGGTCTGCTATATAGTAAGGCATCCCTCTGAATGGATCGGCAATGGAAGCGTTATACCCGGCATCTGTCAGATTTTTTTGTGCAAAATTGAATACTCCCCATACATATGCATTTTTCAGATTGATAAAACCCTCACTAGATACACCTACGACAGTCTCCTTTTGTCCTTCCTGTGGGCGACAATAGTTTCCGTCCTGTAAATCATATCCCAATATGACATTCGAATAATTTTGTACATCATCAAATACCATACCGGCAGCGTTCTGTGAATGAGCCCATAGTCGTTGTACTTTCAATTGTTCCATAGCGGCAGGTGAGAAGCCTTGCGCTGCTCCTGCTATACTTATAAAGCAAGCTATTACTGCGAGTAAATTGCTTTTCATATAGTTCATATATTGTCTTTTCATCGCTCTGTCTTTTTGGTTAATTATGTAATGTGTGATTCCATGAAGGCATTTTTGCTTCATTACGACGCATTACAGGAACAACACCGCGCTCAAAATCATCTGTGCTGTTGTTTGTATCCTGATATATGTATGTGCCTGTTTCTTCACGAATAACAGGATTACCTTCTTCGTCTATGGATAACTTTCGGGCAATACCTAAACCGCAATAAGTGGCTCCTACCCAAGTAATTCCAGCATCAAGTACACCGGGAACGCGTTTTGCATTCATCATCGATTCATTATTTGCTGCTTCAACAGCATCCAATATATATTTAATAGGTATTTTAGCATAGTAAGTTTTACTGTTCGGTATACTTAGATCTGTTGTTTTCATATTCTCATCATTGACAGGGTCCCAAGTTTCCTCTTCAGGAACACGGAAAATCACATAAGCGCCTCCAAATACAGATGTTAAGTACTGTGGTATACTTCCCATTTCTGCTTTTCCTTGGTAGAAAACATGTTGCATATCATAAGCCGCTTGATCTGGAAAGTTTGGATTGTTCATGTTAAATTCAAACTCGGAACTGCTACCGTCTATAGGACTTTGAGGATTGTAGATGTCCAACTGATGATTAGCGGCAAATTGAGAAATAATGCAAGATTCACCTGGTTCTAACGGATATTCAGTTCCATTTCCCGGGAATTTCCATACACGCTCTCCATACGCATAATTATTGCCATCTGTTTCTGGCCAAACCGGCAATTTTGTAGTGGCTGTACCCGGAGTTAGATTGGCGAAATAAATGCCATCCAAATATAAGACTTCAGCCGAGTTGTTGTATATTTCATAGAACTGGTCACGAAAGTAGACTCCACCTGCTGCCGGACGGCTACCGCAATAATAAATTTCCTTGAATATTAATGGACTCACTTTGAGACCTTGTACTTTAATATTCAATTCACTGCCATTTTTAAATAATGCCTCATTTACAGAGTTGCCGTTGATATAGTATTCACTGTTTTCGGTATCAATAGCTGTACCGGATACTGTGATGGAATAAATCCCAGGAATTATCCCGTCAACTTTTACACTGTTATCAGTTACTTCTTTAACGTAATGTAAATCTTCATCGTAGTTATCGAACTTTATAGTTAAATCTTTTAACGTAACTATATTTTCAATGGTAATATCCAAGTCTACATTGACCGTGATGGGACCTACTTCTGTTACACCGGATATATCCTTGAACGAATCGCATCCTGTCAAAAGGATACTAGCCAATGTGAATAAATATATTAAATGCTTTTTCATAACTTCCTAAATATTATAGAGTAAGTGATAATTCCAGTCCAAAGAAAAATCGGTTATTCAATAGAGTATATGAACCTGGATTACGTTTGGAATCTCTGCGCGGATAACTTCTGAACATATTGTTAGCGAAGAAAGAAACACGTAACATGTCACTGATTTCTTTAGTTACATTTAAGTTGAAGCAGAAATAGGGGCTATATGATTCTTTAATGGCATTGTTATGACTTACATTTTTCAACATATATTCATATCCTGCATCTTTTACTTGCTGGGTAGTGGTATATTGTCCTTGGGGGAACATGTTTACAGATGCATCTTCCAGCGCTAAGTAGCCTATAGGTATTGAATCGTTACCAAATGTATTCCAATTGGATTGTAGCCAAATGGCCTGTGCTGTCATTGTAACAACAAAACCGATACGTGGAATATTGTGAGTAGCGCGTAAGGTCGTCACAAATTGTTGTTGATAGTTTATATTACCCTCTTGAGAATAGATGGCTACCGGTTTACGAGCTGAAGCAGCATCTTCACTATTATCATAGAAACTATAGCCTTGACGCCAACTCTTAGTACGCATCCATGAACCATTTATTTGGAAGGCTGTACGAATAGCGTCAATACGTCCGAT
The DNA here is from genome assembly GCF_015555825.1 of Bacteroides clarus. Lineage (NCBI taxonomy): Bacteria > Pseudomonadati > Bacteroidota > Bacteroidia > Bacteroidales > Bacteroidaceae > Bacteroides > Bacteroides clarus. The sequence continues at coordinate 219,974 of NZ_JADNLF010000002.1, forward strand.
ATTCAAATCAAATTCTAAGCCTTTTGTTTCTATATTTAAATTATTGGTAGGTTTTGTATAAGTAGACAATACGGGCAAACTACTACTTAGTTCTATTCCATTTGCTGTACGTTGGTATTCATTATAGGTAAATGTATTAAATGTATTGAATGTTTGGCTCATTACATAACCATCCTTCAGGCGTTCTTTATAGGCTATTACATTCAGGTTTGTTTTACCCATTCGTAAATTAAGTCCAATTTCTGCCTTGTGATTTTTGGCAATCTTTAAATCAGAGTTGTCCACCTGCCGTACCTCCGTAGTAGTCATAAACAAACGCTGGTCTTCCGGAATATTTGCATTGGCAAGTTCATTTATGTTGATATACTCAAAATATGCATTTTCTGGATGTAGGTAAAGAAGAGAAGGCATCTTAGCTGCAATACCATAACCTCCTTGGAGGCTTAATATATTCGGAATTAAATCGATGGATGCATTGACGCGTGGCGAGAAGATACCGCCTACAACTGATGTATGATCGTAACGTACACCTGCTTGGATGTTTAAATCATGTGTACCACTTATGGACCATTTAAAATTATCTTCTATATATGCACCGAATTGGTTGATGAAAGGAATATCCTTATAGTTACGTGGGCGGAAAGAAGAATTATGACCATATAGACTACGATAAGGAGGAGTGCTTGGATCATAAGTTTTTCCTTTACCGACGTTGCCGTCACTCCGAAAGTCCGCACCGATTAAGATGCGGTTGTTTATATGACCGCTTGCTTTGAATAGAGAACTTGTTACTTTGGCAAATAAATTAACCTCACGACTATCGATTTCATAGTGTCCAAAATAGCTACTTGGTAAATAAACTGCATAATGATTTACATCTTCCGGTCCAAAATTAGTAATTTGATTACCATTCGCATCATAGATGTGCTGGCCTGCAAGATTGCTAAGTATTGTACCGTTTGTAGTGGTCATGGAATAAGGGGATGTGGCGGAACTGTATACGGTTTCATAATAACTGTCTTTATCCATATACGTACCTGACAACACATAACGCAGTGTTTTTAACCAACCTTTATTTATATTCCATGTACCATTGGTATTCAATGTAAAGCCTACATCACGACCTTCTGAAGCGGTTTTAGTTTGTTCATCATCGGGATTGCGTTTACGTTGGTCTTTGCCATAAATAAAATCAAAACTGGAATTGGTACGTAACTTATTGTTAAATAATATATTTGAATAAAGCAACTTTGTAGTAGCGCGTTGATAGTGCTGGTAACTGGATATTGGGTTATTTGTGTTATAAGCATAATCTGCACTTACGTTTAAAGCGCCTTTCTTTTTCCCTAATTCAAAACCGGTTCCCATAGATACCTGATAGATGTTAGGATTTGCCTTTGCTTTGATACGTAATGGCTCACGACCAGCCTTTGTATTTATAATTACTGCTCCTGAAGTTAGATCACCATATTCAACAGAAGGAATACCGCGGACAATTTGTATAGATTCAATGTTTTCTGTAGAAATGCTGCGAACGTCGGTTCCACCGGCGGGTGAAGCACCACCGGCCAATGATGCAGGAGTCTCTGTTCCACTTAATACGGTGGGATTCATTGCTGATAAATTGGCATTATTGGAGATAGGGGCTCCATCACGGATAATTGCGGTACCCATAGCATTCATGGGAGACTCCGGACCACTGGAACTGGAAACTTGGCGAATATTAATTTGTTGTGCTGAACTCATATCCTGATTCTGTGAAACTCCACCAGGCATCAATGACATTACATCATATAAGCTGGTAGCTTGCATATGATCCATCGCAGAGCGGGAAATGTGGGAGGATGTGGATTTGCCCGAACGACTGTTGGTGGCAGTTACTGTTACTTCTTTTAGCTTAAAATCTTCATTCTTCATTGTAAAATTAAGAACCAAGTCCTTATTTAGGTTGATTAAAGTGTCGATAGATACTTTGCCTAAATATTGAATTTGCATACGTAGCTTACCAATAGGAACGTTTTCCAGTATGTACCTGCCATTCTCATTAGAGGTTGTTCCTAATGCAATTTCAGGAATGGACACAGTGGCAAATCCTAAGGGCAAACGCTTGTTGTTGTGATCGTACTCATAAACGGTACCTGTAAGTTTTACTCTGTAATTGCTTTGTGATTTGGCTGGAAGAGCATTTCCTAAGCAAAAAAGCACAAGCATGTAGGTCATAATATCCTTTACACCTATTTTTACTCTTCTTTTCATAAATGGATTTATAATATATTATTATTTCACAAAGCTATGAAAAAATATTTATTATTGCAATATTTATATTAAAATATTATATTGTGGTGACAAATGGTTTGCTTTTTGGAGAAAAAGATGTATCTAAGTTATTAAATTATTTTAGTGTCGGTAATGGTTATGCAAGTGTTGTTTCTGAGGATATATAAAACAGGCAGAGCCGGCAGCATGAAAATTGTCTGTCCGGCTCTGTCTGATGTTGCTATAATGCAGATTGTTCTTCTATCAGAGTATCGCTTTCAACTGCTCTGCCATTTGTGCCTGTACTTCCTGTGCGGCTTTGCGTGAAGCAGCTGCAAAATTCTCAGTCTTATCTACGTAGATGATACCGCGGCTGGAATTTACAATCAATCCGCAAGTGTTGTTCATACCGTATTTGCAGACCTCTTCCAATGAACCGCCTTGTGCGCCTACGCCGGGCACTAAGAGGAAGTGATTGGGAACAATCTTGCGAATATCCTCAAAAGCGCGTCCTTGGGTGGCGCCCACTACATACATCATTTGCTCATCGCTTGCCCATTCCTGTGACTTGCGCAAAACTTTCTCGAAGAGGCGTTCTCCGTTCTTGTCTTCCGTCATCTGGAAGTCGTGTGAACCTTTGTTACTGGTCAATGCAAGCAGGATAACCCATTTATTCTCGTAGGTGAGGAACGGGGTAACACTGTCTTCACCCATGTAGGGAGCTACGGTTACCGAGTCTATGTCCAGTTCTTCAAAGAATGTACGTGCGTACATGGCAGAGGTATTGCCGATGTCGCCGCGCTTGGCATCGGCTATGATGAACTGGTCCGGGTAGTTCTGCTTGATGTAGTTTACGGTCTTTTCAAAGGCAATCCAGCCTTTTACTCCCATGCTCTCATAGAAGGCGAGATTCGGTTTGTAGGCAATACACAGGTCGGCTGTTGCATCGATAATTGCTTTGTTGAAGGCGAAGATAGGGTCTTCCTCTTTCAACAGGTGTTCCGGGATTTTCTTAACATCCGTGTCCAAACCTACGCAGAGAAATGATTTCTTGCGTTTTATATTCTCAAAGAGTTGTTGTTTGTTCATATCGCAAATTGTTGGTTTAATGGTTTTACTTTTTAAATAAATATCCCTTGATGCTCATTCTTACATCTTCGTCACTGCTTTTTTCATAATGAATATCGAATGCAGTCAGCATGAACAGGTTTTTGGGAGAGTTACACCGGAAAGAGGTAGGCGGTATATGTCCGTGCTTGCTGCTTTTTTCCAGCATTTCTAATGTACTGAGTTCGATGTATACGCTATCGTTCAGATTGCCCGTCCGGGTATCGAGTGAAATGGGTAATGTCCCGTTCCCGAGGTATTGGCGGGGAATGGTGAAACGGTGGCCGGACAGATCGGCGTCGGGAATGGCGATAAATCGGGTATAGCCTGCGGGAATATTGATGATTGTTTGGCTGTCGATTTCGCCGCTATAAGTAACTCTGTCGCTATCTGTGTCAGTGGCTATCGTATCTGTATCAATATCCGCTGTCACAGAATAGAGGTTATATGTCACATCCTTGTCTATCAGGTGGGTAACGCTCTCCGTACCGAACCAGTTGCTCAGATATCTGAATTTACCGTTTATCTGTATCGCCTGCTTTTCCGGTAACGAGTAAATCCACTCCTTATATTGCTCTAATGAGAGGGGAGTATCCGCCCGGCAACTGCGTTGCATCTCGGCCTTTATCTCTTTAAGAATCGTATTCTTTGTAATGCCGGCATAATTGACGGGCAATGCCGATGTCAGCAAAAAGATACCGGCAAACGAAATGGGTATCCAGTTGATACGCCGCGCTTTTATGACGAACAATCCGATGCAGACAATATAGAACCAGCCGTTAAGCGTAGCGAGATAGAGCCGGTTGATGGTGATGCCGTAATCGTTGAACCGGCGTATAATACCTATTGTCATCAACAGCAACAATGGCAGTATCAGTACAGGCATCCAGCGTGCAATCCAGTTGTCAAATCGCTTGCCTTCTTTAAAACGTGTGGGGTATAGCCCGAATTGGACGGCGATACATACCGTCATCAGTGCTACGATAAGCCATGACACCCAACCTATGGGCAGCTCCCAACTGATAAGGATACGGGTGGCATAGATATATAGCACTATCAGATAACCGGCCGTAAGAGGAAGGAACAGATAGTGCAGAATACCGTTCAGGAATTCCGATGAATGCGGCTCCCGGTTATGCTTGTCGTTTCCCTGCGGCAACAATCCGAGGAATAGCATTAAACCGAGCGATACATTACACAGGTAGTAGATATAAGCGTAGCACTTTCCGCTGATATGAATATCGAACAGCTGGTGCAAAGAGAACAGCAGCAAGCTGATGCCTGCACACAAGATAAGACCTATCACCTGTGTAACGATATATGCCGAAACAGTGTTCAGCGCAAAGTTCCAGCTGGCGATGTCATTCTTCTCACGCAGGAACGAAAGGAAGAAAGTGGAGAGTCCTACGGCAAGAATGGCCGCCGCATGGGCGATGCCGATTTCAATCCAGGAGCTTTCTGTGGTGAGATAATGATAGAGCAGGAAAGCATCGGCTATAAGTAAAGCGTGTGCGGCGAGGTTTATGCCTGTTTTCAACAGGCGGCTTTTTACTTCCTCGCTCCACAGATGGAGCGTGAGCGAAAGCAGGATACCTACCGACAGATAGTAGCCGATGATGAACTGTAACCGGTCTTCGCCTTTCCAGTCTGTGTACGTCAGATAGATGAGGTAGGCCGTGAATACAAAGATAAAGGTTACCGTAACCGGAAAGCGTTTCAAACAATTCTGAAACGCCTCGGTAGCCGTGTGAAACGCTTTCTCTACTGATAGCCCTTTCATAACTACAATTCGCTTTCTTTCAGTCTCTCCGCATTTTCGGCAACAATCAGATGATCGATGCAGTCCTGAATATCACCGTCCATAAAAGCGGCGAGGTTATAGATGGTATAGTTGATACGGTGGTCGGTAATACGTCCTTGCGGATAGTTGTAAGTACGTATCTTTGCCGAACGGTCACCGGTGGAAACCATGGTTTTGCGTTTGGATGCGATATCGTCGATGTATTTCTGGTGTTCCTTGTCGTATATAAAGGTACGCAGGCGGGATAGGGCTCGTTCTTTGTTCTTCGGTTGGTCACGCGTTTCGGTACATTCGATGAGGATTTCCTCTACGACGCCGGTATTCGGATTTTTCCAGTTGTAGCGTAAGCGTACGCCGGATTCCACCTTATTCACGTTCTGACCGCCCGCACCACCGCTTCGGAAGGTATCCCATTTGATTTCTCCCTCGTTGATGACTACATCGAATTCTTCGGCTTCGGGCAGTACGGCCACGGATGCGGCGGATGTGTGCACACGTCCTTGCGTCTCGGTGGCAGGCACACGCTGTACGCGATGTACGCCCGATTCATATTTCAGCGTGCCATATACATTATCACCCGTTACGGAGCAGATGATTTCCTTGAAACCGCCGGCTGCGCCTTCGTTGGCGCTGGATATATCCAGTTTCCAGCCTTTTGTTTCGCAATACTTGGTGTACATACGGAAGAGGTCGCCGGCAAAGATGGCGGCTTCGTCTCCACCTGCGCCGCCACGGATTTCAAGTATTGCGTTACGGCTATCCTGCGGGTCGGCAGGCACAAGCAGCAGTTTTATCTCTTCTTCCAACTCCGGTTGGCGTGCTTGGCAGGTATCAAGTTCTTCACGGGCCATTTCACGCATCTCGGCATCGGTTTCGTTGGCGATGATTTCTTTCGCTTCCTCAATGCCGCTCAGCACCTGCATGTATTCCTTGCGGGCATTCATCAAGTCACCCAGTTCTTTGTATTCTTTGGTAAGCTTGACATAGCGCTTCTGGTCGGCAATCACTGCCGGGTCGGTTATCAGTGTGGATACTTCTTCGAAGCGGGCAACGAGGCCTTCCAGTTTCTCAAGTATGGTATTGTTATCTGCCATTTAATTCAAGTGGTAATGTTGTGATGAGATGATAAGCCGGGATTAGTATTTGAACTCTCCGAATTCACTCTTGATAATCAACTCTTTCTTATCGCTCTCTTCGATACGTCCTACAATCTGTGCATCAATATTGAAGCTTTTGCTGATGGCGATCACTTCTTCCGCATATTCGGGAGAAAGATATACCTCAAGACGGTGTCCCATATTGAATACCTTGTACATTTCGCTCCAGTCCGTATCGCTTTGTTCCTTGATAGTCCTGAACAGCGGCGGAACAGGGAAAAGGTTGTCTTTGATAACGCGGCAATTGTCGCCTACAAAGTGCAGAACTTTGGTTTGAGCGCCGCCGGAGCAGTGTACCATACCGTGAATTTCGGGACGGAGCGCGTCGAGTAATTTCTTAACTACCGGTGCGTACGTACGGGTGGGAGAGAGTACCAGTTTGCCGGCATCCAACGGACTGCCTTCCACGTTGTCTGTCAGCTTCAGCTTTCCGCTGTAAACCAGTTCATCGGGTACGGCTTTGTCGTAGCTTTCCGGATATTTCTCTGCCAGGTATTTGGAGAATACATCGTGGCGGGCACTAGTGAGCCCGTTGCTGCCCATACCGCCGTTATACTCTTTCTCATAAGTGGCTTGTCCGCAAGAGGACAGACCTACAATCACATCTCCCGGACGGATATTGGCATTGTCGATGACATCCGAACGTTTCATGCGGCAAGTTACCGTAGAGTCTACGATAATGGTGCGTACCAGATCGCCGACGTCGGCAGTCTCACCGCCGGTAGCATATACGCCCACACCCATTTCGCGGAGTTCGGCAAGCAGTTCGTCCGTTCCGTTGATGATGGCGGAAATCACTTCCCCCGGGATAAGCAGCTTATTGCGTCCGATAGTACTTGATACCAGGATATTGTCTACTGCACCTACGCAAAGCAGGTCGTCGATATTCATTATCAGCGCATCCTGCGCGATGCCTTTCCAAACGGAGAGATCGCCTGTTTCTTTCCAGTACATGTATGCCAGACTGGATTTGGTTCCTGCGCCGTCGGCGTGCATGATATTACAGTACTCGGGATCACCGCCCAGAATATCAGGGATGATTTTGCAGAAAGCCTGCGGGAAGATACCTTTGTCGATGTTTTTGATGGCGTTGTGCACATCTTCTTTAGACGCGCTGACGCCTCTCATCATATATCGTTGATTACTCATGAGATAATAAGTTTGTTCAATTGAGCGCAAAAGTAGTGATTATTTCGCTTATAGCCTTAGCTTTGTATAAAAAATATAAAGTGTTAAAACTCTACTATAGGAGCTTGGTCACTACCTTCGGCCGCTTCAAAATAAGCGCGTTTCTCAAAGCCGAAAAGACCGGCAAGGATGTTTTTCGGGAAACGGCGAATGGCTGTATTAAAGTTTTTCGCCGCATTGTTGAAGTTGGTACGTGCTACGTTGATGCGGTTTTCCGTGCCTTCCAGCTGGGCTTGCAGTTCCAGAAAGTTTTGGTTGGCTTTCAGGTCGGGATAATTTTCGGTAATGGCAAGCAGCTTGCCGAGAGCGGAAGTGACCGCACCCTGAGCTTTTTGATATTCAGCCAGCTTTTCCGGTGTCAGGTCATTGGCGTCTACGGTCATTTGGGTAGCTTTGCTGCGGGCCTCTACTACACTTTCCAGTGTTTCTTTCTCGTGAGAGGCATATCCTTTGACTGTATTTACAAGATTCGGAATCAGGTCGGCACGACGTTGATATTGTGTTTCGACGTTCGACCATTGTCCGCTGACATTTTCGTCCATAGTGACAAGTCCGTTATAACCGGTAACACCCCAAATGGCGAGAAGGGCTATAACAACAATGATGATAATGGTTGATTTCTTCATACTTCTTTTTTTATTATTAATGATATAATCTCAATTCTTTTATTACAAAAGGACATTCAGCCGTACCGGTCAGAACCGTGAACCGGCTCCGCCGCCACCGCCCATACCTCCGCCGAAACTGCCGCCGCTAAAACCGCCGCCACCCCCGAAACTGCCTCTTCCGAAGCCACCGCCGAAAATGACAGGACCACCGCCACCGCCGCCCCGGTAATTCTCATCGTAGGATTGCTGACGGCGTACTACCTTATGTCCGCAGTTACGGCATGTATAAGTGACATCTTCCGTCCGTACTCCGTTATGGCGTGAAACGAGTACGCTATTACTCCGTTGCAGCTTATGCTGACCGCATTGCGGGCATTTGCTTGCGGCACGTGTCTTCAATATTCCCGCCGCGATGGCGATGGCAAAGAAACCGACAACAGCCAGAATCAATCCTATCGGGGAGTCACCTCCATCCTCATCCGAATCGTTTACCATACTGCCGTCAAGGCGGGTGCATACGGCACGTACGCCTGCCACCATACCCGCATCCCAGTTGCCGTCTTTCAGGTAAGGAATCATGTCTCGTGTTTGAATACGTTTGCAGATGGCATCGGGCAGGTCTCCTTCCAAACCGTATCCGGTATAAAACTGGATGCAGCGTTGGTCGGTTACCAACAGGATAACCAGTCCGTTATTTTTGCCTTGCTTGCCCACACCCCATTCGTTGAGCAATCGGTGCGAGAAGTCAAAACAGTCCTCGTTGCCGATGGAAGGTACGACGGCTACCACGGTTTCAATACCGGTTTGCTGCTCCAATGCATAAAGCATACGGTCTATTTCATCGCATGCCGAAGCGGAGAGTATGCCGGCAGGGTTGCAAACGTAACGTGTCTTGTCCTGAAGATGTACTTTAGGAATGTTTTGGGTAGTGTAAATTTCTTGTGCCTGCAAGGAAACGAGCACGCACAAGAAAAGTGCTATGGAGATAAATCGTTTCATACTATTGTATTTGTAGGGGCGAAGATAGGAAAAATCACATCAATGGATGTATTTCCCTACAAATTTCTTTACGCGCTCCGTATATTCCTGCGGATAATCCCTGTAAGACATGGCGTGTGTCGCCCCAGGTACAATCCACAACTCTTTCGGTTCGCTCTTGGCCTCGTACAAGGGATAGACCATCCAAGTGGGCACGTATGTATCCGCATCTCCATGTATGAATAACATGGGAAGGCTGCATTTCCTGACTTGCTCCAGTGAAGAGGCTTCCCGGAAGTTCCAGCCGTATTTGGCGTTGCACAGCCATCCGGTAGTGTACATCAGCGGAAATTCGGGCAACCCGAACATGTCCTTCAATTGGAAGGAGAATTCGTCCCATACACTGGTGTAGCCGCAATCTTCCACAAAGCATCTTACAAAAGGCCGTTGCGGTTCTCCGGATACCATCATGGTAGTGGCAGCTCCCATAGAGATGCCGTGCACTACCATTTGAGTATTGTTTCCGAAGATACTGTCGGCTATATTCATCCAATTCAGTACATCCAGCCTGTCTTTCCACCCCATTTGTATGGCGGGGCCTTCACTCAGGCCGTTGTCCTGTAAGTCAGGAAGGAATATGTTGTAGTTCAAATCTTTATTATAAAGGTACCCTATCATCAGCATGCGGATGGCGTTGTCGGTATAACCGTGCACAATGACTGCCGTTTTATCGGTAGGTTGGGCGGCCGCGGCAAAAATAGCGTGCAGTTGCCGTCCTTCCGGATTGATGATAAAGGTGTCACGCAGGGCACCTGCGGTTTGCAGACTATCCAGCCATGGCGTGATGAAGGGATATGTACGACGCATATATTCGTACGAGCCGGGTATATCCTTACCTTTGTTCTCTTTGGGCGTCAGCGAGTAACCGAGCATATAATAACTTCCACCGGCGATGGCGGCGACTATTACCGCCAATAATCCTATCAGACTGTATTTAATCTTTTTTTTCATGTTACCTATTCCAAATCTCCCATGCGGCAAAGGCTTGCAGCAGCAACATCTCGAGTCCGTTTTTGGTGACGGCCCCTTGGGCTTTGCCTTTCTTCATGAAGAGTGTTTCATTTGGATTATATAACAAATCGTAGAGCAAATGGTTGGGTGTAAGTTGTTCGTACGGTATGTTCGGGCAAAAATCCACTTTGGGGAACATGCCGACGGGGGTACAGTTGACGATGACCGTATATTCAGCCATTATTTCCGGAGTCAGTTCCTCATAGGTAAGGAATTTGTCGTCCTTTTTGGTACGTGATACGAAAGTACTTTCTATCCCTAAGCTTTCCAGACCGCGATATACTGCTTTGGATGCACCGCCTGTACCCAGAATCAACGCTTTCTTGTGATAGGGTTGCAACAATGGCTCGATGGATTGCGTAAATCCGATAATGTCCGAGTTACAGCCTATCAGTTTGACTTTGCCTTTGGGGAGACGGACAATCTTGATAACGTTGACCGCACCTATTTTAGCAGTATCCTTATCCAGCTCGTCGAGGTAGGGGATAACTTGTTCTTTGTAAGGGATGGTTACATTCAGTCCGCAGAGATTGGGATTTTCCTCAATCACTTCCATGAAGTCCTCGATGCGGGGAATCTCAAAGTTTACATACTCTGCGTCAATGTTCTCGGCTTTGAATTTCTCATTGAAGTAGCCGATGGAGAACGAATGTTTCAGCGGGTAGCCGATTAGACCGTATTTCTGCATATCCAAGTGTGTTAAAGGGGGAATTAAGTGACTATTTCTTAGCAATGTATAAGGTACATATTCCGAAAGTCAATCGTTTGAAGCGTACCTCGCTGAATCCTGCCTTACGGATTACCCCTTGCATAATTTCACCTTGCGGAAAGGCACGGATGCTTTGGGGCAGATAGGTATAAGCGCTGTTGTCTTTCGAGATGCATTTGCCGAGTAGAGGTATGACGACTTTGGAGTAGACGGTAAAGAGTTGCTTCATCGGGAAGCGGTCCGGAGTGGAAAGTTCCAGTATCACGAGATGTCCGCCGGGCACGAGTACACGGCACATTTCGGACAGTCCTTTATCCAGTCCGTCGAAGTTGCGGATACCGAACGCTACGGTCACGGCATCAAAACTTTCATCGGCAAATGAGAGAGAGGTGCAATCCTCCCGGGCGAAGGAAATCTTGTCCGAGAGTTGCGCCTGTTTTACTTTTTCGCGTCCCACATTCATCATGCCTTCGGATATGTCGGTTCCTATCAGCGTATCGGGCTGCAGTTCGCGGCAGGCAAGTATGGCGAAATCACCGGTTCCGGTCGCTACATCCATGATACGCCGGGGGTTGAAAGGGCGGAGCGCATTAATCGCTTTCTTACGCCAACTGCGGTCTATGCCCATCGACAGGGTATGATTCAGCTTGTCGTAAGCGGGCGCGATGTTGTCGAACATTTCCTCGACCTGTTCGCTCTTCTTGCCATCATTACCGTAAGGCTTGATGTGTTCTTGCGGGTAAGCCATGTTTTTAATGAAGAATTAAGAATTTATGGATGAATAAGTAAGGATGAAGAATGAAGAACATGGCTGCGCATTATAGTACTATAATGCTGCATAGCAATTCTTCATTCTTCACTCCTCATTCTTCATTTCTTTAAGTATTCCGTTACATTCTTTTCGATACGTTCGGCGATATTGCTTGTATCTTCTTTGACGAACTTTTCACCGGTGATGTGTTCGTACAACTCGATGTAGCGTTCGCTGATGGAAGTTACGATTTCGTCTGTCATCTCCGGAACCTGTTGTCCTTCTTTGCCCTGGAAGCCGTTATCCATCAACCATTCGCGTACGAATTCCTTTGAAAGCTGCTTTTGCGGCTCGCCTTTGGCAAAGCGTTCTTCGTAACCTTCGGAGTAGAAATAGCGGCTGGAGTCAGGAGTATGGATTTCGTCCATCAGATAGATGGTGCCGTTGTGCTTACCGAATTCGTATTTGGTATCGACAAGAATCAAACCGCGCTCTGCGGCGATTTCCGTTCCGCGTTTGAAGAGTGCCATTGTGTACTTCTCCAACACCGCGTATTCTTCGGGAGTGGCAAGACCTTTGGCAAGAATTTCTTCTTTGGAGATGTCGGCGTCATGCTCGCCTATTTCAGCTTTTGTAGTCGGGGTGATGATAGGTTCGGGGAACTTCTGGTTCTCTTTCATGCCTTCGGGCAGCTTCACACCGCAGATTTCGCGGACACCGCTCTTGTAGGCACGCCATGCGCTGCCGCAGAGATAGCCGCGTACAATCATTTCAACCGGGAAACCTTCGCACATTACACCCACTGTCACCATAGGGTCGGGAGTAGCCATCTTCCAGTTGGGACAGATGTCGGTAGTGGCATCGAGGAACTTGGCTGCAATCTGGTTCAGCATTTGTCCCTTGAAAGGAATACCTTTCGGCAATACTACGTCGAAGGCTGAAATACGGTCGGTGGCGACCATAACTAACTTTTCACCGTTGATGTTGTACACATCACGCACTTTTCCGTGATAGACGCTCTTCTGTCCGGGAAAGTTGAAATCTGTTGCTGTTAATGCTTTCATTTTTGTGATATTTATAAGTTGAATATTTTCTGTTTATGCAGGGAGCTATTGTTCTGCTTTTTCTGCTTTCCGTTTCTCCCGTTCCGCTTTCGCTTCTTTGTCAAACTTCTCGTAGGCTTCCACAATCTGAGTAACCAGTTTGTGGCGTACAATATCTTTCTTGTTCAGTTCGATGAAACTGATACCTTTCACGCCTTTCAGGATGCGGAGCGCTTGCACCAATCCGGAAGTTTGCGATTGGGGAAGGTCTATCTGCGTCATGTCTCCCGTGACAATCATTTTGGTATTCATGCCCATGCGGGTAAGGAACATCTTTATCTGTTGGGTGGTAGTGTTCTGCGCTTCGTCCAGAATCACTACGGCGTCGTTCAGCGTACGTCCGCGCATGAAAGCGAGGGGAGCGATCTGGATGATGTTCAGCTCCATGTATTCTTTCAGTTTGGCGGCAGGTATCATATCCTGCAATGCGTCGTAAAGCGGTTGCAGGTAGGGGTCTATCTTATCCTTCATGTCGCCGGGCAGGAATCCGAGCTTCTCGCCGGCCTCTACGGCGGGGCGGCTGAGGATTATTTTCTTGATTTCCTTGTTTTTCAGCGCACGTACGGCAAGGGCGATAGCCGTATAGGTTTTGCCCGAACCGGCCGGGCCGATGGCAAACACCATGTCGTTCTTGGCGAAAGCCTCGACCAGCTTCAACTGGTTTTCGCTGCGCGGTATGATGGGCTTTCCCGTTACGCTGAACACGATGACGTTGCCGGACTTTTCCGCTTGCGGGGCGTTTCCTTTGATAATATCAATGATAACTTCCTCTTTCAGAGAATTATATTCGGCGCAATACTTTTCAAGCTTGGTGATGTTTTCTTCAAACGCGCACATCTCCTCTTCGTCTCCCAAGACTTTGATGACATTGCCGCGGGCAACGATACGGAGTTTGGGATACAAAGCTTTTATCAATTGCATATTGGCGTTGTTTACGCCGTAAAAGATTACCGGATCGATATCCTCAAGAACAATCAGTTTTTCTATCATTGATATGTTTTAAAGTTCAATTCTTTTTTTCAAGTGAAACGTTTTGCAAATGTAGTGAAACGTTTGAATACTTGGAGAGTTCTGTATGTTATTTTTTTGTACCGGGCTTGATAGTGACATCGTTTCCGAAGTTGCCACTTAGTCAAAGTAGTGCACCGTTCCACCGTCGGAAGCGGCATATTTCCGCAGGAGCTCCTGTATCATTCCGGCAGCTTCCGCCAGTCCGTCGCATCCGCTGTAACCGTTTACAATGGCGAGTATATGACGGGTTTCCAGTCCCATTTTGGTACGTTCGTTGTCGCTGGTGGGAGTGCCTATGCCGCCTGTCAGGTCACGGTATACGGGAAGTCCTTCGATATTCAGCGTTCCGCGTCCGATGCCCTCGAAAGGTTCTTCCGCACGCCCGACGCCGAGTTCAAGGTTATTTCCTTGTATCTTGTCTGCGTCAAAACCGCCTATGGAGTATCCGGTACGAAGGGAGACAAGGTTGATGAGGTCTACCAGCGTGTCAATCCGATACAACTCCAATCCCCGCATAAGACGGCGGCGTAATGCTTCGGCCGAGGGGCGGTAGCGGCTCGGGTCTTTTCCGCAACGTTTGTAGACTTCACGGGTGGCGGCAATGGCGGGTTGCTGTTTAATGTCGTCGGGCTGTGTGGTAGTAGTCAGCTCTTTTGTAAAGGCGTTTATCTCGTCCCAAAGCCCTTGGCTGAAAGCGCTATTGGTAACCTCTGCGTATACGGCTGCGCCTTTAAAGACAGGGCAGGCTTTCTTAATTTCTTCTGATACGGTAATGTTATACATGGCTAATCATTAATCATTAATCATTGATTTATCATTATTCCCGACAGTATGCGTCCCGACTTGATGCCCAGCCGTCGTGCCGAGAAGAAATCCTCATGCTGTTCGTAAGTACAGATACCCGCGTTCTCTATCTGCCGGGGCGGTACTCCGAAATCGGAGAGTTGAAGACGGTTGGCTGCCCATAAATCAATATGGTGTTTGTGCGTTTCGGGCTTCCATACGGATATGTATTCCATTGGAAAACTCTCAGTACGGAAAGCCTCGTATACTTCATCGCCCACCTCGAAAGATGCGAGGGAGATGCCCGGACCTATACAGGCTATGATGTCTTTTCCTTCCGTGCCGTAAGCAGACTGCATCCGGTGGAGCGTTTTCGCAAGAATGCGATTTACCGTACCCCGCCAGCCGGCATGAACTGCGGCGACAACGCGATGCTGCTTATCATATAATAATATGGGAATGCAATCGGCGGTAGAGATACAGATACAGTAACCGGGCATGTCGGTAATAAGCGCATCGATACCTTGCAGCATGGAGTGCCGTTCACTGCATGTCGCATGCTGATAGGTTTCGTCGATGACGAGTGAGTCGGTACTATGAGTTTGAAAAGGAATAATGAGTTCTTGCGGGTATGCAGGCAATGCGGCACGCAACGCTTCCTGATTTTTGCGTACGCACTCCGTATCGTCTCCGGTGTAAGGGGTGCAGTTGAAAGAAGCATAGTTGCCGACGCTGCATCCGCCATGCCGGGTGGTTACAAAACAAGAAATGTCGGGATACGGGGCAAGCGCCTCATATCCCAACATTCTTTTATCTTCTGTAAGAGAAATCATTTTTTGTCATCCTCCCAGTCCTCTTCTTCGTATTCAAAATCTTCGAGGTCTTCAATATCCTCGTCGTCGATATATTCGTAGCCGAGGTCTTCGTCCTCACCTTCATCTTTCAGTTCTTCTTTCAGATGGCTCATGTCTTTGGCACGATGGGCTATGCTTTCAATCTTACCTTCTATCTTGTTGCTTTCCTTATTCAGCTCTTCCCACAGAATATCTTTCAGGACTGAGATACCCAGGCCGGATATGGCTGAAATGAATACGTGCGGGATGCTTTCGGGCAGCGTAGGCTCTATTTCATCCATCAGTTCCTGATCCAGCATATCACATTTTGTAATGGCAAGCACACGTTGCTTGTCCAGCATTTCGGGGTTGAAGGTACGCAATTCGTTCAACAGGATTTCATATTCCTTACGGATGTCGTCACTGTCGGCCGGAATCATGAACAGCAGCAGCGAGTTGCGTTCGATGTGGCGCAGGAAGCGAAGTCCCAAACCTTTGCCTGCACTTGCGCCTTCGATAATGCCGGGGATATCCGCCATCACGAATGACTTGCCGTCGCGATAAGACACAATCCCCAAGTTGGGTTCCAGTGTGGTAAAGGGATAATTGGCGATTTTCGGCTTTGCCGAAGATACGGCCGAGAGCAGTGTCGACTTTCCTGCATTGGGAAAACCTACCAAACCTACATCCGCCAGCAGCTTCAACTCCATGATAACCGTCATTTCCTGCATCGGTTCGCCCGGCTGTGCGAAACGGGGAGCCTGACGGGTAGCGGTCTTGAAGTGCCAGTTGCCCAATCCGCCGCGTCCGCCTTTCAGCAGAACGACTTCCTGGCCATGCTCGGTTACATCGCAAATGTATTCACCGGTTTCGGCATTGTACACTACCGTTCCACAGGGCACTTCGATTACCTTGTCCTCTCCGTCCTTGCCGAAACTGCGGTTCTTGGAACCCGATTCTCCGTGCCCGGCCATGATGTGGCGGTCGTAGCGCAGATGCAGCAATGTCCAGTAGTTGCGGTTGCCGCGAAGAATTACGTGGCCGCCTCGTCCTCCGTCACCACCGTCGGGGCCTCCATTAGGAATGTATTTTTCACGCCGCATGTGCGTGGAGCCTCGGCCGCCTTTACCGGAACGGCAATAGATTTTTACGTAGTCAACAAAATTCGATTCAGCCATATTCTTGTTTTCTTTTTAGGTTTCTTTATTGTTACCATCGGGATAACAGGCGCAAAATTAGTGATTTCAGGCGATATGCTCAAATTTGGGTTGTGATTTGTTTGGTTGGATGGACTGATAACGTTATTTTTGTTCATCGATTGATTTACATCCTGATATAATAATCTTAATGAGTGAACTGAGAACGATTCCCAATGTAGGCGCCTGCACCGAACAGGACTTGATACTGATGGGGTATCCCACTATCGCCTCGTTGCGTGGCAAGAGCGCCGAAGAACTTTATGCCGGGGAGTGCCGGTTGCGCGGTTGCACTCTTGACCGCTGCCAGTTGTACCTTTATCGTGCAGTGGAATACTTTGTAAATACCGAGCATCCCGACCCGATGAAGTGTAAATGGTGGTTCTGGAAAGATGACTTTGTCGAGCCTTCTCCCTGCGGTGCAGTTTGTGTGGAGTGTGCTTCTTTCCCGTTGGAGTGCGGAGGATGCAGGAAAATAAAAGGAAAAGTATTCTGGTTACGGTATACGGGTGATGATGTCTGCCGCATTTATGACTGCTGCCGTACCAGGAGGAAAAAGAATTGCGGTGATTGTCCGGACTTGCCTTGCAGGTATTTTGTGAAAGACCCCACTGTCTCGGACGAACAGAACGAAGCGAATCTATGTAAAATGGTGGAACGGCTGACCGCTGATGCAGGAAACAATATAAATTACGCGAACCGCACGGATAAATAATCATCTAAATAATCATCCGTAGCGGTTCGCGTAATTTGCGTTGAATGTATCTGCTTTTGATATCAAATATTATTTCGCAGCGTCAATCGCTTTGCAAACATCTGCCGTAATAGTTTCCAGTTCGCCGATACCTTTGATGTGCGCATACAGCTTTTCGTTCTTGTACCAGTCAATCAGCGGAGCTGTTTGCGAATGATATACGGTAAGACGTTTCTTGATGGTCTCTTCGTTGTCATCGGCACGGCCTGATTCCTGTCCGCGTTTGATGAGGCGCTTCATCAGTTCATCTTCGGGCACGTC
Organism: Bacteroides clarus; assembly: GCF_015555825.1. NCBI lineage: Bacteria > Pseudomonadati > Bacteroidota > Bacteroidia > Bacteroidales > Bacteroidaceae > Bacteroides > Bacteroides clarus. The sequence continues at coordinate 237,541 of NZ_JADNLF010000002.1, forward strand.
GAGGTCCAGCATGATGTTTACGCTCTGTCCGCGTTCGGCCAGCATTTTCTTCAATGCTTCCGCCTGTGCGATGGTACGGGGAAAACCGTCGAAGATAACACCCTTGCTCTCTTTGAAGCTGTCCAGCGTGCTTGCCAGGATGTCGATAATCAGTTCGTCCGGCAACAGTTGTCCCTGGTCGATGTAGCCTTTAGCTGTTTTGCCCAGTTCGGTACCGTTTTTGATTTCTGCACGGAGCACGTCTCCCGTAGAAATGTGGTTGATGCCGTACTTCTCTACAATTCTCTCGCTTTGTGTTCCCTTTCCTGAACCGGGAGCACCGAAAATTACAATGTTCAACATTTGTTTAGCTATTATTTTATGATTTACAATTTAATACCTTCTTCCAATACCTTTTCTCCGGTTCAGTCCACTACCGTATAAATGTCGGGATAGTTGCGTCCGAATCCGTCATAGTCCAGACCATAGCCCACGATAAAGTCGTTGGGGATGTTCATGGCTACGTATTCGATGTTCAGGTCTACTTTCAACTTATCGGGTTTCACCAGCAGCGAGGCGATATGGATGTCCTTAGGACCGCGTGTGCCGAGGGTGTCCAGCAAGCGTTGCATGGTGAGGCCTGTGTCTACGATGTCTTCGACGATAACGATTGTACGGCCGGAAATATCCTCGTTAATGCCGATAACTTCTTTGATAACTCCCGTAGAAGATACCCCTTGGTAAGAGGCGAGTTTCACGAAAGAAATTTCGCAAGGGATGGTGATGCGCTTCATCAGGTCGGAGGTAAACATGAACGAGCCGTTCAGCACACTCAGAAAAAGCGGATTCTTACCGGCCAGGTCGCGGTTGATTTCGTTCGCTACACGGGTTACTTCTTTCAATATGTCCTGTTCCTTGATGGAAACGGTGAACATCTTGTCTTTTATTTGTATGGTATCCATAAATAGGAGTTTTTAGAAAGTTGGCGCAAAAATAGTGATTTTATTCCACTCCGTGCATCATCTTCTGTAATTTCTTTGAAAGCAGGAAGAGGATAAGCGATGCGGTGGCGGACATCACAACGAATACCATGAAGAAGTCATACATCGTTTCGATGCGGTAGCCCAGCAATGTTTTCACTTTTCCGGCTTCGGGATAAAGGCCGCTCAGCGTACCCGCAAACTTGTTGGCCGTGGCGGTAGAGAGATACCATATGCCCATCATCAGCGAGGCAAAGCGGATAGGAGTGAGTTTGTTCACCATGGACAGGCCGATGGGGGAAAGCGCAATTTCACCCATTGTATGGATAAAGTAAAGTCCCGTCAGCCAGATGAGGCTTACCTTGACCCCGGGCCGCACGTCCTTTACGGCGAAACAGATGACGAGATAGCCCAAAGACAGGAGTAATAAGCCGATAGCCTGCTTGGTAGGAGAGGCGGGTTCCATTCCCCGTTTGTTGAGGAATCCCCATACTCCCGGCATGAGGGCTGCCAGTATCACGACAAAGAAAGGATTGAATGATTGTATCCAGGAAGCCGGCATTTCCCAGCCGAGGATAACGCGGTCGGTCTGCTCGGAAGCGAAGAGCGTCAGTGAGGCGCCTGCCTGTTCGTAGGCCGCCCAGAAGAAGATGACGAAGAAAGCGATGATATAGATTACGAAAATACGGTCGCGTTCAATCTTCGTAAGCGAGCCTTCCAGCAGGATGCTGACGGGAAAGACGATGCAAGCGGTGAAAATACCGATGCTGATCCAATCGTTGCCGAAACACCGGTAGAAGAAGGCGGCAAGCGCTATCGCCAATACTCCCAGAAGGAGATAATTACGTTTCTTCTTGTGGCTGTCTATGGCGGATTGAGCGGCTGTTTTCGTCACTTGCGGCTGTTCCTTTTTAGCGTCGGGAATGATGCCGAGCTGTTTGCCGTCGGGCCCGATAAGGTATTTGTTCTTTTGTGTCTCGAAAAGTATGACTGTAAACACGGTGACAATCGCGGCAATCAGGAAGCCCCATCTGAAGTCGTGCGGATTACCGGTTTCGCCGAAATAGCCGCAAACCAGCGGCGCAAGGAAGGAGCCGACGTTAACGCCCATATAGAATATGGTGTAAGCGGAGTCCAACCGTCTGTCTCCCGGTTCGTACAGTTGTCCCACGAGGGAAGATACTGTCGGCTTGAAGCATCCGTTGCCCAGTATAAGGAAAGTAAGGCCGCCATACATCAACCAGTGCGACAGTTGACCGGTATCCAGCATGGAAGCGCTGAAGAACATCAGGAACTGTCCTACGGCCATCATCATGGCTCCCCAGAAAACAGAACGACGGATACCCCAGTATTTGTCGGCAATGTACCCGCCGATGAGCGGGGTGAGGTAAACCAGCCCGGTGTAGCTGCCGTAAATGGAAGCGGCGTGCTCCTTGTCGAACAGCAGCGCTTGCGTTAAGAACAGAATGAAGATGGCCCGCATGCCATAGTAGCTGAAACGTTCTGCGGTGCTGGTGGCGAAGATAAGATAAAGTCCTTTAGGGTGTTTGGATGTACTCATTGGTTATGTGTTTATTGTCTTTGTTTCTTTGTATGTTTCAGGCTGCAAAAGTAGTTATTATTTTTTGTACCTTTGCTCGTAACTTAAATGAATAAGCTGCGATGATAAAAATATTTCCTACCATCCAATTAAAAGAGTTGGACGCCTATACAATAGAGAATGAGCCCGTTTCGTCCATAGACCTTATGGAGCGCGCTTCGCGGGCATTGGCGCGGGCGATGTCCGAACGCTGGAGTGCGGAAACTCCTTTTACGGTATTTGCCGGACCCGGCAACAATGGCGGAGACGCGCTGGCTGTTTCACGTCTGCTGGCGGAACGGGGCTGCCGGGTAGAGGTGTATCTTTTCAATACCAAAGGCACGTTGTCGCCCGATTGCGAAACGAATAAAGAACGCCTGGCGGGAGTTGCCGGAATAGATTTCCATGAGATAACCACGCAATTCGTGCCGCCGGTACTGACGGCAGAGCACGTGGTGGTAGACGGATTGTTCGGCAGCGGACTGAACAAGCCTTTGAGCGGGGGCTTCGCTGCGGTAGTGAAGTACATCAATACGTCTCCGGCTACGGTAGTTGCCATTGATGTACCTTCCGGCTTGATGGGAGAGGATAATACCTATAATATCCAGGCCAATATCATCCGTGCAGACCTGACGTTAAGCCTGCAACTGCCGAAACTGGCATTTCTCTTTGCCGAGAACGCGCCGTTTGTGGGTGAATGGCAGTTGTTGGATATCGGTTTGAGCGAGGAAGCCATAGAGGAAAAGGAAACGGATTTTGCATTGACGGAACATGAGGATGTGGCGTCAATGCTGAAACCGCGTGGTAAGTTCGCTCATAAAGGGAATTTCGGACGTGCCTTGTTGATAGCCGGTTCACAAGGAATGGCAGGAGCGTCGGTACTTGCGGCACGTGCTTGTCTGCGCTCCGGGGTGGGGTTGCTGACGGTTCATATTCCTTTCTGTAATAACTTTATCGTGCAGACTTCCGTTCCGGAAGCCATGACGGAAATAGACATAAATGATGTGCGCTTCTCATGCGCCACCGATACGGACGATTATCAGGCGGTGGGCATCGGTCCCGGATTGGGAAAGGCGGGAGATACCGAAGCCGCCTTGCTGGAACAGATAGAATCTTGTCAGACGCCCATGGTGGTGGATGCCGATGCGTTGAACTTGTTGGGAGAACATCGCAGTTACATCGGCCGTTTGCCCAAAGGCAGTATTCTTACTCCGCACCCCAAAGAACTGGAACGATTGGTCGGGAAATGCCAGAACTCGTACGAACGCCTGACGAAAGCCCGCGAACTGGCAAGGAGTGCCGGAGTACACATTCTATTAAAAGGAGCTTATTCCGTTGTTATCGCACCGTCGGGAAAGTGCTGGTTTAATCCTACCGGAAATCCCGGTATGGCAACAGGCGGTAGCGGTGATGTGCTTACGGGTGTTGTACTGGCCTTGTTGGCACAGGGATACGATGCGGAAACTGCGGCACGTATGGCTGCTTATGTTCATGGTCTGGCTGGAGATATTGCTTGCAAGAAGCACGGGGTAATGGGGATGACGGCAGGGGATATTGTTACTTGCTTGCCGCCGGCATGGCGGATGCTGGAGGAGAAATAATGGTTTCATTTATAGACAGTCCCTATAAAGTTTGAATTCCGGAGTTTCCTATTCGCACACAATAGTGGATAGTGCCGATCTATGATGATTTTTCTAAGCCTGAAAGGCTTTTATCTTATTAGCCCGGGGTAACACCCCGGGAATGTCCGAGTAATTGATATCGCGCCCTGTAAGGGCAAAAGATACACATACGAATCTTTTGCCCTTACAGGGCGCAAATATAATAGACCATCTGTACCCGGGGTGTTACCCCGGGCTATAAGATAAAAGGCTTTCAGCCTTAGGGGGAGGAAGTCAGGCTTTTGTTTGTATGTTGTTTTTTCTTTTTGTAAACTGCCTGTTAATGTTGATATTTTAATGCCCCGATATTCTAAAGTAAGTATAAGTAAATGTTGCGAATTAGTTTATATCAAAGTCTTAATATACTAAATACTAACAGATTTGCATTTTTACATTCTTGTAGTAATATGGAAACAGCCTTGCTTCAGTTCATATTTAATGTAACATTTCTCTGCTTTCTTCAAGTCGCGTAATACTTCGGACAGCACCAGTTTCAGCGTATCCGAGCTGACATCCTGTAACGGGCGTCCGTCCTCATCCTCTACCTTTTGAAAGCGTTTCCAACTGACGTCAAACGTAGTACCGTAGAAATGAGCGGAATTTTCGGATGCATTGACATTGCGGCGGCGCAAACGTTTCACATCGTCTTTCGTACGCAGCACGGAAGTAACCGTAATCTTGTTCGGGTTCAGCCCTTTGGCAGTCAGAGAGTCAAGAAAGTTATAACCGATTGTATCGAGTAGGGCAGCCGCTCCCGGAATAAGGTACGGAATGGAATGCGTCAATGAATCGACTGCGTACAAATCATTCGTCGTGATATGTTGCAGCTTTTCTTTCATCCTTTCCGCTTCCTCGCGCGATGCCAACGGACGAATACCGATAGCCTGAGCTACTTTCAGATGTCTTTCATTCAAATCACCGAAAGAACGTTTGTAACTGATAACACCCCGTATGTTGCGCGGCTCGTTCAGTTTGAGGGACATATCTTTTTTCTTGCATCCTGCCAGACAGCAGGTCATCGCTATGCTTACCAATAAAAACAGAGAGATAAAACGGCTTTTGCTATACATAATTAATTCTGAATCTGTGTAAATCTGTGTAATTTGTGGCGAAACTTCTGCAAAGATAATGTAATCTGTCAGAACAATCGGAAGAGTTTGCTGCTTTTTTCCTGTCTTTTTGTACCTTTGCAGCCAAATTCAGGAAGTAAAAAGAAACGTGCAACGATATTTTATCTATTTAGCTTACGACGGCACAGCCTATCACGGCTGGCAGATTCAGCCCAACGGCGCAAGCGTGCAGGAGTGTTTAATGAAAGCGCTCTCCACCTTGTTGCGGCGTGAAGTGGAAGTGGTGGGCGCAGGGCGTACCGATGCCGGTGTGCATGCTTCCTTAATGGTGGCGCATTTTGACAGTGAAGTTCCGTTGGATGTAACGTTTATAGCGGACAAACTGAACCGTCTGCTCCCCCCGGATATTTCCGTCTACCGTCTGCGTGCCGTGCGCCCCGATGCCCATGCGCGTTTTGATGCTACGGCGCGTACATATAAGTACTATGTCACTATCGCCAAAATGCCTTTCGACCGCCGGTATCGCTGCCGTCTGTTCCAAACTCCGGATTTTGAACGAATGAACGAAGCCGCACAGACCTTGTTTGAGTATACGGACTTCACCAGTTTCAGCAAATTACATACCGATGTCAAAACCAATAATTGCAAGATAATGCATGCCGCCTGGACGCAAGTAGATGAAGTGACCTGGGTATTCACTATTCAGGCCGACCGTTTTCTGCGGAATATGGTGCGTGCCGTAGTCGGTACCTTACTCGAAGTCGGTAGAGGCAAACTCACTATCGAGGGTTTCCGTCGTGTTATCGAACAGAAAGACCGTTGCCGTGCAGGAACTTCCGTACCCGGCAACGCCCTGTTCCTGGTAGATGTTGCCTATCCCGAAGACACGTTCGTTAGCGGTTAGTGATTAGTGATAAGTGGTTAGTGATAAGTGATTACTTTTTACTCTCCCCCTTCTTATAGCGCAGCCAACTCATAACTTATAACTTATAACTCATAACTCAAACCAATGTGGTTATTATTAGCCTTCCTCTCGGCAGCCTTGCTGGGATTTTATGATGCCTTCAAGAAACAGGCGCTCAAAGACAATGCCGTACTTCCGGTCTTGTTTCTGAATACGGTATTTTCCAGTCTGATATTCCTTCCGTTTATCCTGATCTCGGTTTTCGCTCCGGCGGTATCGGGCGGTACGATGTTCGATGTTCCTGTGGTGGGATGGGATGTACATAAATTTATCATCATCAAGTCGTTCATCGTCCTCTCCTCGTGGATATTCGGATATTTCGGAATGAAACACCTGCCACTTACCATTGTGGGGCCGATTAATGCTACGCGTCCGGTGATGGTGCTTGTGGGAGCCATGCTTGTATTCGGCGAGCGGCTCAATCTTTATCAATGGATAGGTGTGATGCTGGCGGTGCTGTCGTTCTTTATGCTGAGCCGTTCCGGTAAGAAAGAAGGCATCGACTTCAAGCACAACAAATGGATTCTCTTTATTGTGCTGGCAGCCGTGACGGGCGCTGTCAGCGGACTGTACGATAAGTATCTGATGAAACAGCTGCCGCCTATGGTGGTACAGTCATGGTACAATATCTATCAGGTATTTATCATGTGCCCCATCATTCTGTTACTGTGGTATCCCAAGAGAAAGGAGAGTACGCCGTTCCGCTGGGATTGGACTATCATCGGTATATCCGTCTTTCTCTGCGCGGCGGACTTCGTGTACTTCTACGCCTTGAGCTATGAAGATTCCATGATTTCTATCGTATCTATGGTGCGGCGCGGCAGTGTGGTCGTCTCCTTCCTGTTCGGAGCTCTTTTCTTCCGTGAAAAGAATTTAAAAAGCAAGGCGGCAGACCTCATTTTGGTGTTGATTGGAATGTTCTTCCTATATTTGGGGAGTAAATAGAACGTTAAGTAATTTATGGCGGAAGATTTATGTGTCAGTAACGGCAGTAAGGAAGATAAATATCGTATGTTGCTTCCGCAAATCAAGTGCCTGATTGAGGGAGAGGATGACCTTGTCGCCAATCTGGCTAACGTTGCGGCCGCACTGAAAGAGACTTTCCGTTTCTTCTGGGTGGGATTTTATCTGGTGAAAGGCGACGAGTTGGTGCTTGCCCCTTTCCAAGGCCCGGTGGCTTGTACGCGGATAAAGAAAGGCCGTGGTGTTTGCGGGAAAGCATGGGAGAAAGCTGAAACGCTGGTCGTACCGGATGTGGACGCTTTTCCGGGACATATCGCATGCAGCTCCTTGTCACGTTCGGAAATCGTGGTTCCGCTGCTGCGTGCGGAGGGAGAAGTGTGGGGCGTGCTGGATGTGGATAGCGAAAGCCTGAATGGCTTTGATGAGACGGATGCGCGTTTTCTGCGGGAACTGTGCTCTTATCTGTAATGGGATTTATTTAAAACAGGAATTTTAGTATCGATAAATAATACAATGATATGGTGAAGAAGTTGGTAGTCTTTTTATTTGCAGTATGTATGGGGATTGGCTCTTTGTCGGCGCAACTGGCAAAGACTTGTTTCACCAATATGCCCGATTCTTTGAGCCCGTTACTTACGGCTGTGAACCGTGCCGACTTTATCGACTTCCTGGAGAGCAAGATGAAAGCCGAGGTAACCAACCGTTTTGGCGGCAAGTCGGAAATGACGGAGCTTACTCCCGATTATATCCGTGTGCAGGTAACGCCCCAAAGCACCTGGCAGATGAAGCTCCTGTCCGTGAACGACAGTATCCGTCTTATCTGTACCGTTTCCACCGTATGCGCTCCGGCTTGCGACAGTCATATCAAATTCTACACTACCGATTGGAAAGAGTTGCCGTCCGCACCTTATCTGGCTTCACTACCGGGTATGGACGATTTCATCATGCCCGCTTCCGATACGATAGATGTGTATCGGTATCAGGATGCGCGTCTCCAAGCCGATATGCTCTTGATGAAAGCCGACCTTTCGGGTAAGGACGCTACACTGACCTTTACTTTCACTACTCCCGACTACATGGAAAGAGAAGCGGCGGAAAAACTGAAACCGTTTCTCCGCCGCCCTGTAAGTTATACGTGGAAAGAAGGAAAATTCATTCGATAATCCCCGTGAAAGCTACTTTACCTTAATCTTGTCGAATCCCTCTCCGTATACTCCGATTACCTGGCTTTGCGATACAAAGGCGTTCGGATCTATATCTTTTATCAACCGGAAGATAATGGTCGACTCCCGCTTCTTGGCAAGGACAAACAGCATCTTTATCTCTTTGCCGGTGTAGAATCCGGACGCATTGATTACTGTCGCCCCTCTGTGCGGATACACGTTGATATGCTTGGCTATTTCTTCGTACTTTTCGCTGATGATAAAGAATTGTACGGACTGGCGCGCACTGTTCACCACTTGGTCCAGTACGAAACTGCAGATGTACAGGGTGACATAACCGTATACCACTTTCTCCCAGTCTTTCAGTACAAAGTAGCTGGAAGAGATGATGATAAGGTCGCAAATCAGCATTACCCGTCCCAGTGTGATATCCCTGTATTTATTGATGATAGCGGCGATAATATCCGTTCCGCCCGTGCTTCCGTTTGAGGAGAAAGCAATGCCGATACCGCCTCCGCAGAAGGATGCGCCGATGACGCAGGCCATGAAAGGCTGGTCGTGCAATAACCGAACGCCGTCCGTCAGTTGCTGGATGACGGGAAGAAAGAATGTCAGGGTAAAGACGGCAAAGATTGTCTTGATGCTGAATTTCCAGCCTAAAATGCGGATGGCAAGCAGTAATAGCAGAAAGTTGATGCCGAAATAAACATACTGTACCGGTAGTCCCGTTGCGAAATATACCAGTGATGCGATACCCGGTACTCCGCCTGTGGTTATGTCGTTGGGGAGCAGGAATACCGTCCACCCGATACCATACATAATCATGCCTAAGGCAATCATTAAATAATCCCGCATTTCACGAAATATGTTCTGCCGGGAAGGAATGTTCACGTTCATTTGTAGTTTGCAGTTAAATTTGCGGCAAAGATAGATATTTTATCAATCTCAAAATGCAAGCCGGCGGGTATTTATATCCGCTCGGACGAAATAAATTTTGCCTATGGTGATAATTCCGTTTGATGTATATCCCGTCTTGTTTTGATGTACATCGAAATAGAATGTGGCTTATGTACGGGCGAATGTTGTAATATCTCTTACAGAGAGTTCTGTCATGTATTTCCTTCACTCTTTCACATCGTTTTATTCATCGGCTTTAGCGGGTGAAGGGGAGCTCCTTGGACACTGTATGGAAATGAGTAGTGGAGCGATTTGTCTCGCGGAATGTTTTTATTTATCTCACGGGACGAATTCATTCATCTTATGAGACGAAATAATCCGTCTTGCGGGAAGGATTTATTCATCCCGCAGGGCGAGTTGTAATTTCCATATACCGTGCTTTGACGTCTGCAAGCCCGCATCTTGGCTCCTCTGATGAGGCGTCTTTGGCTCTCAAACGCCCGGGCTTGACAGAGCTGAGGCCTGCGCTTCCGGGTACTGAGGTGTGGTATCCGGGAGGCCGGAGCGCATGGTGTCCCTTCACCCGGTAAAGCCGATGAATAAAGCGATGCGAAACGGTGAAGGGGGAAGGTGTAAACGGAATCTTTATATAAAGCTTCTCATAAGCTGCTGAAAACAGAAAACCCCGATTGCTAATTTCTTAGCTATCGAGGTTTTCATTAAGAGCGGAAGACGGGGCTCAAACCCGCGACCCTCAGCTTGGAAGGCTAATGCTCTTCTGCGGCTGCCAAAAGCTGCGCTTTCGTCAGCAACCAACTGAACTACTTCCTTTTACGATAGTTATCTTTCTTGCTGATTTGCTTTAGTTCTTTTACGGTTGAACTATCAGTTGAACTTCGACCTCGATACCAAAAATGTTAATAATATATTAATAATCTCTTTTACAGTACAATACTGCACCACAAAGATAATGAATTAATCTTTTTCTGTCAATCTTCTTACAGTATAATCATTATAAAAAAGACAGCAAATGAATTGCTTCAAATGCTGTCCTTTATTGTGCTGAAAGAGTTATCCCCTCTTGTATGTCATTTTAGCATACGTTTCACCGTCATTCTCATGCTTGTAATAAAATTCAAGAACTAATTTGTCAGAAGTAATTTCAAGCACTTTTAATTCATATTGTTCGTGTTCATCTTCAATAAGAGTTATGATATTATCCTTGATAGTCCACTTTTCAATACTTTGCGGATTACTTGTTCCGTCTAATTCATATTCACTATATGTCCCATCCTCTCTGAATGTGAAATTACCGAAATACTCATATTCATCTTTAGGAGCATGGCTCCATGCTTCATCATCTTCGGGATAGTCGGGGTCTTTGATATATCCCTCCTCATAAGTCAGTACCCAGTGTCCTATAATCTTTTCAGAAAGAGGTCTGTTGTCTTCTTCCTCATCATCACTACAAGCTGTAAAGTTAACACTCATAATTACGGCAATTACTGCCATTCCGATTAATCTTAAAGTTCTCATTTTACGAAATTATTTTAATGAATAATATTTTTTAAGTTAGTTCACCGCAAATAAATCAATTCAAATATTTTAAATCAAATATTTCAAATTTAAGTCTCCCTAATATTCTCCCATTATTATCTTTAAAATCTATCCAGTTTGTTACTGAACTATATTTTTTTGCCAGTTCTTTTAGGCTCTCAAGTGATAAGTAAAAGGTATTATTCGTATAACCTATTTGCCCAACTGTCTGTTTTATTATTAAATATACTGGATTTATACCACCTGAATTTGCTTCCGTTACATTCCACTCCACCGAACTATTAACCTCAAAGTTTATAGGATAATCCGAAGTCTTACCATCCTCAATATATAGCTTAATAGTAATGGCAGAAAATGTGACTTTCGCATACGGTACAGTTATAATATTACCGTTTTCGTCAGGCATATTCAAAACTTCTTGAGGAATGTTGGTATTGGCAACAATTGGTATTGAGAATTGAATTTCTTCATCATCACTACAAGAGATAAAACTCATATTCATAATTATGGCAATTACTGCTATTCCAATTAATCTTAAAGTTTTCATTGTTTTGTTTTTAGGTAGTTATTTCATATTTTCTTCTATAAAATCCCAAACTTCGGCAAGTATTTCGTCAAACTCTTCAATCGAGTGCCCTGTACTAAATACTTGCTTATTTGTAGGTTTCCCAGTCTTCCTGATATGCAGTTCAGGAAAGTAGTGGTTTGTTCCGTCATAGTAGCGATGCGAGAACGTTAGTTTGTAAAATTCCCAGTTGCCTAATATGATTTCACAAGGTTCATACTCATTGTTGAAGAAGCCAATAGTATTAAGAGAAGTGTTTTCACTTGCCTTGAACATATAACGATATGCTCCTACGGGAATAATGTATCGTATGCCTATCAATGGCTTTGTGCCTAAAGTTCTCTCTACATAGGAACTCCTCAAATTCTCTTTGATATAAATGAAGTAGTTTTCATCTATATATGAGTGTGCTTCATTATTCCACTCATGCTTCAGTTCTGTAATGGTTAGTTTAAATTCATTCAAGGTCATAATGTTATGCCTTTTGGTATTTGGTAATTTTTCTTTCACGCTCCCATAGAAAGCGGTTAATAAATAGTTATGTACAGTGCGGGGAACACAGCGATAGCTGCACACCGTTTTAATAATTGGCTACATTAAAGGATAGTACTGTCTGTTTCTTGTAGATATGTATTGTAGTCAGTGTTCCCTACTGACCGTTATACAATAAAAAAAGGTGTGAGAACTATTCGCATATCTGTTCCCAAGTGTCGCCAAACACTCACACTACAAATACACAACAGTTGCCCACACCAAACAATATACAGACTATCAGTAAGATAGGTATATAACATTGATGCGGGCGTTGTGCATATCCTCGTAGTGTTCAAATTTTGGCGAAATTTAGGGAACAAGGATAATGCAAAACGCCTTTCGTTAATAAATATGTCATTCCATTGCTGGAACGGCACAAATATACGAAAAGCGTTTGTATTGGCAATCGTTTATTTTACAAATTGGTTTCTCACCCTTTGAACAGTCGAAACACCGATACCCTGCAATTTGGCAATGTTCCTCACCGAATAGCCTTTCTTTAGTAAAGCTATCGTTTCTCTGTATTCTTCCCTTTTCTTCTCCTCTGTCTTGACGCTCCCCCGCTTTCTTCCCAACCTGCCGCCTTTGGCAATGTAGTTTGCCCTGCCGCTGTTCAAACGGTATTGTATATTTGTCCGTTCTATGTTAGCCATTTCAGCAAGTACAGTAACCATAATCGAAGCAATCGGATTTACCTCTCCATTCGGTTGCAATGTGTATAACCCCAAATTTTGTATGTAAACGGATACCTTTGCTTCATGCAGTATCTCCAAAGAGCGGAGCACTTGTAGCGTACTTCTCCCCAGCCTTGAAAGTTCGGATAACAACAGGTAGTTAACACTCTCTTTCGTGCAATATTCCAAACATTCCGCAAGTACCTGCCTTTCCTCAATCTTCTTTGCTCCGCTGATATGTTCTTGGAATATCCGTACTATTTCTATATCCTGCAATACGGCATATCTCTTTAAATCTTCTATCTGCCTTGTTGTGTCCTGTCTATCACTCACAGACGAAACACGTGCGTATATTACCGCCTTTTTCTTTTTTGTTTCCATATTATTCTTTGAATTAATTGATAACGGAAAGGGTCGTGTTCAAACCACCTTTTCAGATTTATTTGAACACAACTCCCTTTTGATTACATTTTAGAGAAATCGCTATCTATCCATTCCCTGCGGTGGCTCTTTTCAAAGGCATCGGGATGCCTTGCTTTTTGAGGTCTGCTGTAATCTTCCCTTTTTCTTCTTGCAGGTTTCTCCGTCCGCATTATTTTCGGAAGAAAGAGAATTAAGAGGATAAGCGGTAAACAGCCTGTAAAAAGTGAGACAATCAGCCCAAACAGCCAAACAAACAATCTTTTATAAAACATGATTTTCAATTTTTAAACAGTCAGACAAAAGGAGAATACCCCTTTAAAAGAATATTCTCCCGTTCACTCAATCAATAAACCACCTGTAACGTTCGTCACCATGCAAGGCGGCATTTATCCCCGTTGCAAGTTCCGTAGCGTTATAAGCCCTGTCTAAAAAGCTGTCTATATAACTGCTCTTGTTGCTTCCTGTCAACAGATTATAGAATTTCCACATGGATAGTTCACCACCCAAGCCGCCAAAGTTCGCATCACTGATATATGCTTTGGCAACCGCATTGACCTGTGTATCGGTAAGTAGCATACGTGGCAACCGCTTTTGATAGCCTTGTGGCAAACATTGATACAAACGCATCTTACCCAATAATGTGGCAAACTGGTGTTCATTCATGCAGGTATCGCCTAAACTCCGCATCAGATGTATGTGCTTTGCGGGATTGTAGCCATGAAGCATTTCCAATACACCCCTATACAGGTCTTTAGTATTGGTTACTTCCAAATTGCTTAAATAGCCGTCAGTGGAAACACACAGGTTGGTGCATACCATGCAGGTAAAGCCTACAAACACCTTAAAGCGTTCCATACCTTTTTTGCTGTACAGGTTGGTATGATTATAGGCACGAACACCGCCAACGGTCAAAGTAAGTTTGTTACCGTTTACCGTCTCATAAACGGTTGGTATTTCTATCGCAAAGGCGCATCTTTCGTAATAAATGGTCTTGTCACTTTCCAACAACTGGTTGGCTGGCTTGTGTATGGCTTCGGGTATTCTTCCCTTGATAACATGGGACACCCTAATATCGGGTAGTCCAATCTTTTCACCTTGAAAGAATGTGCTTGCGGCATCCTGTACAGTCTCTATAAATGCAGGGTGTGACAAGGTGGCTTCATTGTCCTTTGCAAATACGGGGATGATGCAATCGTTCTTTAAATGTTCCATAGTAGCGTCAACCGTATTGGCTTCAATGAATAACGGTCTTTTCTGTTTTGCTGGCTGTTCTTCCGTTATTAAAACGGCTTCTTCCGCATACTCACCCAAGTTTAACGTTCTTCTTTCCTGTGGCATACCGCCAATTACTAAATCGTTCATAATGAATTAATTTTAAATGGTTTATAAATTGATGGAATGAAGCGATAAACATTTCGTTTATCTTCAAGTACTCTAAGGGGGTGTTAAGAGGGTACTATTCATGCGTATGCGTACCTTTCAATCGGTAAACCTGTGGATAATCAAGTTGATATATATTCCAGCTTCAAGAAAAGAGGGTAGGGGGTGATTTATATAAGTACCTGTACTTTAGTGTGCGTGTTTCCCTGTATTTCCAAGACTGTGGAAGAAACGGATATATTGTGCAAATCCCGTTTCTATGTATATGCGGATTTTAAAGGATAACCGCCATTCGTTTTTTTACCTTATTAAAGATGCCTATCTTTGTATATCCCCATGAAACGGACGATATATTTCTATTCATGGTATAATCTTCCTATTTATTATTGATAGTTTTATTTGTAGTTTGACCTGTCCGTTTCACCGTTGATAAAAAATCAGTCAACAGTGTAAAAATCAATGGTGCTATATACAACGTACTAATGGGCATCATGGACTTTACACGAAAAAAGCCGCATTTGAGTATGATTAGACGTGTACTCTCATGCGGCTTTTTATCATTTGCCTAAAACCTGTATCCAAATAAAAATCAGATAATCTTATTTTTTAATCACTAAATCATAATCAACAATGAAAGAAACAAATATTTCCGCACCCGATGCCAATATAACCATTACGGACAATACGGTGGAGCATATCATCTACAATACCCGCACTATAAAGATAGACAGAAACAAACTTTTGGAATTGTACGAGAAAATAGCGCAATTGCAGTTGCCATATTACTGTAAATATCCTAAGTTAAAGCCGAAACGAAGCAGCAGATAATAATTATCATAGATGCTGTTCTATGGGATAATGTTCCTTTTCGTATGCAATCACTATATTGGATATTACAGAGAGTTCTACTGCATTCTTGTCGTTCGCAGGTGTATTGTCATTGACCAATGGAAGAAGTTCTTCAATTCGTATCAATGCAAATTCGTATTGTTCTTTACTGACCTTTTCCATTTCTATTTTTACTTTATACAAAAGTAATCATTAAAATTGAATTGCAATACGGAATATAGCCTGTAATATATAAATAGCAGTTCTTTGTTTTAAAAGGCTGTTTCTTGTACTTTTACAAGTAAAAAACAGCTTTATGGTGCATCTTTATTGATAAATCAATGGTGACAGGGGAAAAAGAGTATAATATTATATATAATAATAAACAGCATCTTTTCCCATTCTCCTGTCTTTATAAAGTTAAGATGCTTATTCCGTATCAAAACGGCATCTTTTCTGTACCGTACATGGGAAAATCAAGGTAGGTTGCCACCTTTATAAAAGAACAGGCAGGCAGAGGGTAAAAAGTGCATCATATTATATATGATAATAACCTGCACATTTTACCCGCTTCCTTATCTTTATAAAGTTAAGATACATATTCCGTTTAAAAAACAGGATATGTCCCATGCCTTACAGGGAAAATCGGAAGATATTTCACTCTTTAGTAAGTAACAGGCTGGTAAAGGGTAAAATGCGTGCTTTATTATATATATGATAAAGAGAATGTTTTCCCCGTTACTATGGTTTTATGGACTTCATATCTATTTTCAGTAGTTCATACTTTAGCAACCTGTATGGCGACTGCTTTTTCTGCATACTGAAATCATTCTCCAACAGGATACCGTCAGTATGTAATGTCAATACTCTGCCATTAGTAACCAATTCTGCAATCTGCAAGTCATTCAGGTATTTGTCATAAGTCTTTCTATTCATATTCAGAGCTGGAACGATATTCTGCCTGTTTAAAGCTATTCCACTGAATTGAGATAATAGCATTAACTGAATGAAAAAGCCTTTGACTGCCGTATCCAGTTCATATATGAGAAAGTCTTTGGATATTGTGATGCACTCCTTTTCCATTGCGGGAACATGATAGATGTTCCTTTTGGTTTTATAGGCATAGCCTTTATCAAGGCTGTACATCTTTATCTCCAAATATTCTCTGAAATCACTGTTGAATTTACTAAGGCTTTTTTCTCCTGTCATTGCCTTTAAATCATCCAAAGTAATTCTTACATGATACTTTTCATCCCTGCAAAGCGACAGACAGAAAAACCTGTAAATGTTGGCTGGCTTGAATTGCGTAAGTATGGAGTAATTAACGGTTGCCGCTTGCTGGCATTTTATCGGTAGCACTATCTTCATAAAAACAATTGTTTTAATTATTATAGATTATTGGATAAAGTAAATTGGTAGAGCCTGTCTGTCACACAGGCTCTGTTAGTATTATGCCGCTTGCAATGCTTTTTTCAACAGACAGATAAAATCGTCATTGCCTTTAATCTCTTTCAGCCTTGCTTCCGTCAGTTTCAAGTCTTTCAATTTAGCCAACGCTTCAAATGCGGTCTCTTCGTTTGTTGCGGTCGCATAGGAGTTGAAACCGTCTATGAAATATCTTTTGGTGATAAACTGTACTTCGATACTGGCGGCTTTACAGAGAGTGACAAACCTGTGCCCTCTTTCGATATTTATTTGGGCATCTTTGGGGAGCGTGACTTCTTCACCTTTCAAGGCACGGTTTATCTGACCGTTTGATAATTTCTTGCCTGTAAATATCAGCATTGCGGTTGACTGGTTGAAACCCTCGTCCAACAGCTCTGCCACGTTAGTGAACAGTTCATCATTGGTTGTCAGTGCGGCTACCGTAACCCTGTCCTTTTGGTTCCAGCTTGTACCGATACCGTTTATATCCACCAAATATGCACCGATATTCTCCACTTCTTTTACGTGTACATTAGGTATTGTATAAGTGCTTCCGCTTGTAATATTGAGTGTGGCGAAAGCCTTGCTTCTGTGTTGTCCGTCCAAAATACAGAAATACTCTTTTGTTTCTTCCTGTGTCAGTTCCTCGCCTTTCAGATTTTTCATCTCATAGCCTTTTGCAAAAGCCTTTTCAGCTTCGATAACGATAATGGGATAGGCTTTCTCATATTTACCATTGGCAATAATTGATATGAAGCCGTCCACTTTCTTGTTATCGACAGAACGGTTATGCTTTACGAAAGCAATCTTTTTCTGTATCTCGCTACGTGCTCCCGTTTCATCATCCACGACGGAAAATGTCATAAGGCTGTCACCGATATGCTCTTTAGCCTGTACTTCTTTTGCAACGGCTTCTTCGTGCTGCGTTTTTAATCGGCTGACAATTTGCTCTTGTACAGTGATAACCGATGCGTCAGCCTTGCGCTTAGCAAGATGCTGCAATACCTTTTCTTCCTTTTTGAGTTTTTTAGTCAGTTCTTCCATATTTGTTACGATTGAGTTGTTGAATACTGTTTCTTGATTGTTTACTGTCATTGTTGCATTGTTGATAGAGTTCATAATTCTAAATTTTTAAGTTTTACAAATCGTTTATGTAATCATCAACTTGGCGCCTTATTTGTTTTTGATTACAGTGCAAAGGTATATGGTAGGACTGGCGTATGAAATGAAGAAAAAAACATAAAGAAATCCCTTTTTTTATGTTTTATTTTTTATGTGGAAACTGTGTTTATAACTCTCTTATCTTTAGTAAGATAGGCATATAAAGAAATAGCCATGTAACTAAATACACAGCTATTTCTTTTTTTATTTTATGTGTTTTACCAATAGGATTTCAGATGTTCAACGGGATTGTTGGGAGAGCTCTTGCATATCGGTATATTCCACCAGTTGGGACGGACTTCGTATTTTTGCAGGTTTCTGATAGTGGCTCGCAGGTTCAGTATGTCATTCTTGGGACTGTCTTCATCAAGTAGTCCGAGATATTTCAGCAATTCGAGTATGAAGTTGCCCTCATTGTCTGTCAGTCCCTTGCCTTTAATGGCAAAAGAGGAATGGCGTAACAGGTTATAAACGCTTAGAGTTACTGTGTCAAGTATCGCATTCTCCCGTTTCCTGCCTCTTTTGCCAATGCTGGGATAGTCCTTGTCAAGTTCTGTATCCGCTTCTTCCAAAGAGGAAACTCCCAAATACTTGTCAAGATAAGGAGTTATCATCTGAAGAAACCAGTTGTCATCATTGGTGAGTTCTATCTTCTGTTTGTTGTATTCGATAGTAACGGTATTGTGCTTTGTCTTTTTCTTTTCATGGAACATCTTGTAAAGGCGCAGCATATCGGGACGGACGGAATAGGTATATTGCACCTGCACAGGGTCTGCTATGTAATCTTCAAAATCGAAATAGCCGTATGTCTGTTTGTATTTATGGTAAATGCAGACAATAAGAAGAATGCCGTAGAATATGTCTCGGTCTTGCTGTATGTAGGTCTCATCTTCATTTGTATTATAGGTATTCCACAACTTCTCAATGTATTCAGTCTGATAGTTGCCGCTTTCAAGTATAAGGTTCTTTCCAACGGTCATGCTGAACTCGTACCTTTCTTCGTCTGTTCCCTTGTTTGGATATGGTATATTCTGTTCTTCTTTTCTTATTGACAGGTACAAATCCTGCACTTCTGCTAATTTCTTTGGCAGGAGATACACATCTGAAATGTAGTCCAGTTCGTTATGGAGCATTGAACGGTCAAAACCTGTTTCATCCTTTAGCCATGCTTCAATGCGCTTTATACTTTCAATAGGTATTGTCTGATATTCCATGTCATTGATTTTGCCTGTAAAGATAGGAAAATGCCACCTTATCATAAAGAGACAAAGCGGCATTTTACTTTTAGAGAAGGTTTTGCATGGCAGTATCTATCTGTTCATTATCGAAGCTGTCAAGATAGACCTGTGTTGTAGATAAGTCTGAATGTCCCAATGCTTCGCTTATTAATGCAATACTTACACCCGATTTCTTTAGGACACTTGCAAATGAATGGCGTGCAACATAGGTCGTCATGTTGGCATCAACGTTTAATTGTGTTGCAATTAGTTTTAGGTTCTTGTTGATTTTGCCTAACATTTTATGTATTCTGTTTTGCTTTTGAAGTGGTGTTTTGTGGATATTGGTATTTAAAATGGGGAATAGATAGCCTTTGCTTTCGCTTTCATATTTTTTTATAATCTGCATGGCTTCCTCTGATATGCCTAATTTTATCAGTTTACCCGTTTTCTGACGTATATAGTGCAGTCTGCCGTTTGTAATATTAGCTTTTGTCAGATTTGCGATGTCTGTAAAATTAATACCGCCACATAGATAACTGAAAATAAATATGTCTTTACTGAGCTGGACGTATTGCCGTTTGCCAATGTTATCCACTTCTTTAGTGAATTTCAATACTTCTGTTTTGGCTATTGCCCGTTTCTGTGTTTTTGTATCGAACTTGTTGATTTTATATTCGTCAAAGGGATAATCAGATTTGCGGGCGCATTTAGCTTTTATGGCTTTATTGTATGCACTACGGAGAGTACGGAACATTAGGCTCATGGTTGTTTCTTTATTGCCTTTGGAACGCAACCATTTCTCATATTTGTTAAGCCACGATACATCTATTGCGCTGAACGGTATATCTAATTGATTTTTTGTGAATACTTTCAAAGAGTTGTAAGAACTTTTATAGATAAGCCTGTTGCCACATTTATCATTGCTCTTGCATTGTTCAATCAATTCTTGGTAGAATTGGCTGACTGTTTTCAGTTCAAACTTTTTGTTTTCGTCATTGAGTAAAGTAGTGGTAGTATATTCTTTTTGTTCAGAGTTGAACTCTAACATTCGTTGCTGTAACTCTGTTTGTTTATCAAGAATGATTTTCTGAATATACTCTTTATTGGGACAGTTCGGTTTCGGCTTATTTCGTGTGAAGTCCCAATAACGGGGTAGGACAGATATGCCTAAACTTTGGTATTTCTTCTTTCCGTCTTTACAAATACGGAGCATTAATGGATATTCACCATTGGCTAAAATTTTCCACTTGTAGCATACTACATTAATCGTTGCGTTCATTAGATTTTGGTTGAACTCTTGGTTGAACTCGTAGGGTCAACTGTGGGTTCAACCGCTATTGCTACAAAACAAAAATCAGATAGAAATCTTGCGATAACTATCTGATTTTCAGAAGAGCGGAAGACGGGGCTCAAACCCGCGACCCTCAGCTTGGAAGGCTAATGCTCTATCAACTGAGCTACTTCCGCAATTTTAGTGGGCAAAGATGGATTCGAACCACCGAAGGCGTAAGCCAGCAGATTTACAGTCTGCCCCATTTGGCCACTCTGGTATTTGCCCTTTTGCTACCGAGAACTCCTTAAATCTCTCTTTAAGCAGCTTTGTTTCTCAATTGCGGTGCAAAGATACGACTATTTTTGTAAACTCCAAGCAAAATCTATCATTTTTATTGCAGTAATTGCACATTCATCGCCTTTGTTACCCAGCTTGCCGCCTGCACGGTCCTCTGCTTGCTCCATTGTATTGGTGGTAATTAATCCGTAAATTACTGGAACATCGCCACTTGCGTTTAATTGGGTGATTCCTTGCGTTGCGCCCATGCAAACGTAATCAAAATGCGGTGTATCTCCACGAACTACGCAACCAATTGCAATTACAGCATCGACTTCGCTGTATTCTATAATTTGATTGGCGCCGAAAGTCAACTCGAAACTACCGGGTACGGTTTTTATCATGATATTTTCGTCTTTCGCTCCGTGTTTTTTTAAGGTATCGACCGCTCCTTTTAAAAGAGCGCCGGTGATATTGTAGTTCCATTCGGATACTACGATGCCGAATTTCATATTCTCTGCACTGGGTACTGAATTGAAATCATAATCCGAAAGGTTGTGATAAGCTGTAGCCATGATGAATTAAAGATTAAGAATTAAATAATAGGAAAGTATAAAAGAGGAGCACGGATTACACGGCGCTCACGGTTTTGACTTCCGTGTATATCCGTGTAATCCGTGCTCGAAATATCTTATATATAATAAGGTATAAATTACTTCTTCAAGAGCTTGGCTTGTTCGATGTATTTATCAATGTCCATAGCCTGATATGAACGGAAGTATTTATCCTTAATGGAAGTATATGCCTTGATAGCATCGTCGTACTTACCCTGCTTAACCAGGATTTCTCCGGCTTGCTTCAAGTAGATGGGGCTGAGCGTATTGTTATCGGCTTCGTCGGCGGCTTTCAGCAACATGGAAGATGCCTTGTCGAGTTGACCGAGCTGAGCGTAGCAGTTACCCATGGCGCCTTTCATGGCGGGAGCTACCATCTGGTCGTCTCCGTCAAAGCTGTCCAATGCTTTTACGGCTTCGTCGAATTTGCCGAGATGTGCATAGCAAAGACCTGCGTAGGCTTTTGCAAGGTTGGCTGCGTCTGTACCGCTGTATTGGTCGGCTATCTTGATGAAACCTACGTAACCGATGCTGTCACCGTTCAAGGCTTCTGCGAAAGCGTCGGCTTCAAAGTATTCCTGTCCTTTGAAAAGAGCTGCCTGCGCTTTTTCCTCACGAGGTTCCGCATAGAGGTTCTTGTACATTACTATACCTGCTATAATGATGATTATAGCCAAAATAGCACCGATGATTGCCTTTTTGTTCTTGATGAGAAATGCCTCTGATTGTGTAAGTGCGTCTTCCACGTTTAAGGCTTCGTTCGTCTTCTTTTGTTCTGCCATTTTTTATATATTCTTTTTGTTATTATTCATTAATAGCTGATTCGACCCGCAAAAGTAAGTTTTTTATAGCTATCAACGAAATTTAGCGGCATCTTTTTTTATTTTACATCTCAAAACCGCGGAATTATTTTGCTTTGTATTCTCTTTATTTAAAAATGAAGAGAAGCCGCACTTCGGCAGAATAAGATGAATGACTTCGTTTTATTCTGCTCTCGGTTTAAATGAATTCTTCACGCTTGTAAGAGGAAACAAGTATCCTCTTGACTTACTTAATCGGAATTTTGCATTATCTTTGCGTGGAAAAGCAAAGATAAGCCGTCATATGATACTGAAGCGTATATCCATACTCAATTATAAGAATCTGGAGCAAGTGGAACTCGCGTTCTCTCCGAAGCTGAATACCTTTTTCGGACAGAACGGAATGGGAAAGACTAACTTGCTGGATGCCGTTTATTTCCTTTCTTTCTGCAAGAGCGCGGGCAACCCCATTGACTCGCAGAATATAAGGCATGATGCGGACTTCTTTGTGATTCAGGGATTTTATGAGGCTGCCGACGGTACGCCGGAAGAAATTTACTGCGGCATGAAACGACGGCAGAAAAAGCAGTTCAAGCGGAACAAGAAGGAGTACACGCGTTTGTCCGACCATATCGGTTTCTTGCCGCTGGTAATGGTGTCTCCCGCCGATTCGGCATTGATAAACGGAGGCAGTGATGAGCGTCGCCGCTTTATGGATGTCGTGATTTCACAGTACGACAAAGAATATCTGGATGCGCTGATTCGTTACAACAAGGCATTGGCGCAGCGAAATACATTGCTTAAAAGCGAAACGCCGGTAGAAGAAGAACTTTTTCTGGTGTGGGAAGAGATGATGGCGCAAGCCGGTGAAGTGGTGTTCCGTAAGCGGGAAGAGTTTATCAGGGAATTCATTCCGATTTTCCAGTCTTTTTATTCGTTCATTTCGCAGGACAAGGAGAAAGTCGGGTTGACTTATGATTCGCATGCCCGTGACGCTTCCCTGCTGGAAGTGCTGAAAGAGAGCCGTATGCGCGATCAGATTATGGGATTTTCCCTGCGTGGCGTACATAAAGACGAATTGAATATGTTGCTGGGTGATTTCCCTATCAAGCGGGAAGGCTCGCAAGGGCAGAACAAAACGTATCTGGTGGCTTTGAAGCTGGCGCAGTTCGACTTTTTGAAACGGACGGGTACTACGGTTCCGTTGTTGTTGCTCGATGATATTTTTGATAAACTGGATGCTTCGCGCGTGGAGCAGATCATCAAACTGGTGGCAGGCGATAATTTCGGGCAGATTTTCATTACGGATACCAACCGCGAACACTTAGACCGCATTTTGCATAAGGTAGGCAGCGATTATAAGATGTTTCGCGTAGAGAAAGGAGCCGTTTCCGAAATGGCTGGAAACCAAACATTGACCGATGAGGAGAGTGAAGCATGAAACGGAATGATGCCGAACAGATAGGTAAACTGATACGGAGCTTCCTGCGGCAGGAAAGCTTGGAATCGCCGCTGAATGAGCGGCGGCTTATCAGTTCATGGGCCGAGGTGCTGGGACCGACCATCGCATCTTACACGCGCGAACTTTATATTAAGAACCAGGTGTTGTACGTGCATCTTACTTCCGCCGCTCTCCGTCAGGAACTGATGATGGGACGGGACTTATTGGTAAGGAATCTGAACCGGCACGTAGGAGCGCAGGTGATTACCAATATCATATTCCGGTGATATGTGTACGCTTTACGCAGCTTTCTTTTAGCGTATCATTCTTAGCGTGTCTGTTGTTTTAATCTTCAAATCTTTCAGTTCCTGTACGGCACGTCCGTAATAAACGGGAGTTTCAAAATCTTTATTATTGTGCGCATCCATTCCGATAATGGCTGTACATCCCTCGTTGGCGGCAATGCGCCAGAAATCCGGACAGGGATAAGTGGTCAATCCATGCGCTTCGTTGTAGGCCACATAGCCTATATTATATTCCAGCGGAATATTGAGACGCGCCGCAGCCCGGCAGATATGGCGGCTGATTGCGGTGCAGTGGTGGTCGAACCGGGGATAAGAGCGCATGAACAGGTCGGGGTGGGCAAGGCAACTGTACAGGCCGCTTTCCATGCCTTCGACGGCGCTCTCCTCGTACAGGTCGAGCATATCCCGGCTGTCTGTGTGGTGTCCGAAGTAAGGGAACTTCTCGTCCGTATGGAAATGGTGGTTGCCGAAAATGATATAATCCAGCCGATATTGTTTAATCTGTTCTTTCAGCCAGGGAATATAGTCGGGGAAGTATTCGCATTCCAACCCTATCTTTATCCGGATTTGCTCTTGATACTTCTCTCGCAGATGTTGCAGGCTTTCGATATAGCCCGGCAGTTCTTCGGGAAGCATACGCATATCGGCTACGTAGTCGGTACGGTATTTCCAGGGAGTGTGGTCTGAGAAACCGAGTATTTGAAAACCGCCTTTGATAGCGCTGAGAACGTACTCTTCATCGCTTCCGACGGCATGCATGCAGCGTGTGGTATGAGTGTGATAGTTAGTTTTCATTGTTGTGTTATGACTTCATCCATACGGATGTCGAAAGGCTCCGCAGGAACTTCTTCTACGAGTTGAAACGGGAAACAGATGCCGGCTTTGTATGCAGAGGGTATGCGGGGAAGCAGTCGGTCGTAATATCCCTTCCCGCGTCCCAAACGATTTCCGTTGCGGTCGAACGCTACGCCCGGAACAGCGATAAAGTCTATTGCGGCGTAGTCGGTGAACAATGCTCCGGTAGGCTCCTCAATGCCGTATGCTCCCGGGGTAAGGTCTGCGGGGCCTGTATAGACGCGAAGTTCCAAATCGTCACCTACGACGACGGGCAGAAGTATCTGTTTCTTTGTACTCCATTTTCGGATGAAGTTGTGCGTATCTACTTCATCCGGTAAGGAGTGGTACAGCAATATTATGTTTGCCGCCCTGAAAGCCGGGTGCGTTTCGAGGGCGGCAAGTATCTCAGCAGACTGCGACTGATGCGTAATGGTAGATTTGTGAAGGGTCTTCAACAAAGCCATACGCTTGCGCAGTTCTTTTTTCTTTTCCATCAGCATTCTCCTCTTCTTGGCCGGCTTGTAGCGGAGCTTTCGGGAAAGCCTCGTCACGTTCCAGAATTTCCAACGCTTTCTTTACGGTAGCGTCACTCTCGTTGACATACCGGATATAGGCCTCTTTACCCAATGTATTGTAGATGATATTGCCGTAGAGGTTTCGTTCCAGCAGTTTATAGGAACGGTGTATCAGCAGATTGCGCCTTTTTACTCCTTTGGAATCGGCAAAACGTATGAATTGCTCTACGATACCTTGGTGACGTAGGTATTTCAGTAAATCCTGTTCATTCTCGAACGTACTCAACTTGGCACGGTTGCGGTCGGTATATTGGAAGCTGAACTGTATAATCAGCCCTTTGTTGCCGACCTCTATCAGATAGGAGGATACTCCGGTCGTGTCTTGCGGTACGAATACGTCGGGCATGATGCCGCCGCCGCCATAAACGGGGCGTCCCAGCCCGGTGGAGTAGCGCAGGTTTTCGTCGAGCTTGATACTGTCTTTAGAGAAGAACTCTCCATGTTCGTAGCGGGTCAGCCAGTCCATTTCGTATTTGGAGTCTTTTCCGCTTTCGTAGGGGCGTTGGATGCAACGTCCGGACGGGGTGTAGTAGCGGGCGATAGTCAGGCGGATGGCCGAACCGTCACTGAAGTCGATAGGTTGTTGCACCAAACCCTTACCGAACGAGCGACGGCCTACGATGGTTCCCCGGTCGTTATCCTGAATGGCGCCTGCAAAGATTTCGCTGGCAGAGGCCGAGCCTTCGTCCACCAATACTACGAGCGGTGTCTTTTGGCAACTGCCCGTACCGTTGGCATACTCTTCCATACGGGGATATTTACGTCCCTGTGTATATACGATGAGCTTTCCTTCCGGAAGGAATTCGTTTACCATACGTGTGGCGGCTTCCATGTAACCGCCGGTATTGCCGCGCAGGTCGATGATGAAACCCTTGCACTTCTGGTGACTCAGTTGGGCTATGGCATTCAGCAACTCCACGTGTGAGGTACGTCCGAACTTGCTGACTTGTATGTAGCCGAAATCATCGTTGAGCATATAGGCGGCGTCAATCGTGTTTTGAGGAATGTCTCCGCGCGTAATGGTAAAGTCCAGCAACTCTTTTTCGGTGGCACGCTTTACTCCTAATTTCACTTGTGTGCCTTTAGGGCCTTTCAGGTTGCGCATGGCTTTTTCATTAGTCAGCCCTTTGCCGACGAACAAGCTGTCGTTGACCATGACGATGCGGTCGCCTGCCATTAGTCCTACCTTTTCGGATGGGCCGCCCTGAATAACGCTGTTCACGTGTATGGTATCTTCCTGTATCGTAAACTGGATACCGATACCGCTGAAACTGCCTTCCAACTCGGAGTTGACTTCTTCCAGCTTCTGTGCGGGAATATAAGTGGAGTGGGGGTCAAGCTCCGCCAATATCTGCGGCATGGCTTTTTCTACCAAGTCGGTCATGTCGACACTGTCTACATACTGGTCGTCCACCACTCGCAGCAAGGCGTTCAGCTTGTTGGACGAGCCGTTGATAATACCCAAACGGTTTCCTGCGAAGTGTTTGGCATAAAACGTTCCGATAAGGATACCCGCTACTACACTGATTGCAATAATAAGCGGTGTGAAACGGGAAGAGTTCTTTGTACCCATAATGATATGTACTATTTTACAATTTACTATTTACTGTTTTGGCTGCGCATGAGGTTGTAGGCTGTCGACTTTCAGCTTTCAATGCTCCGCTGAAACAAATATTACCTCGATGCCTGCTCGTTTCAGCAGTTCGATACCGTCTTCCAGCCGATATTTTTCGGAGTATACGACACGCTTGATACCTGCCTGGATGATGAGCTTGGCACATTCTATGCAAGGGGAAGCCGTGACGTACATGGTGGCTCCGTTACTGCTGTTGTTGGAGCGCGCTATCTTGGTAATGGCATTGGCTTCGGCGTGGAGTACATACGGTTTGGTGACATTGTTTTCGTCTTCGCATACATTCTCAAAACCGGATGGCGTGCCGTTGTATCCGTCCGAGATAATCATTTTATCTTTTACGATGAGTGCGCCTACCTGGCGGCGTTGGCAGTAAGAGTTTTCCGCCCAGATGCTTGCCATGCGTATATAACGCTTGTCCAACGCTTCTTGTTTGCTTCTCGTAGTCTCGTCCATATCTTCAGTTGTATTTAGCGGGCTGTGAATCCCATGACTTTCGTTGTATTTCCGTCTTTAAAGTAGAGGGTCAGATTGTGTATATCCCCCTCGTACTTGAATACGTTCAGCACGCCGTTGATGAATACCTTTGCCAGTTTATCGCTTTCCGTACCGATAACTTTTCCGCCGATGTTTATGGTATGTTCCTTGCCGTCTATTTTCAGGGTAGCGTCATCGATGCTTGATTTGACGGCATGGGCGCTGACGGTACCGGTTACTTCTCCGTTTACTTCGGCGCAGTTGAAGTTCAAAGTGAAGTTTCCATCTGTTTTGAGCAGTTCACGACTGGCTTTCTCTTCGGCTTCGTTATTCCACAAACCTTGATAGAATTGTTCTTTCCCTTTTTCGGTGGCTATGCGGCTCAGCTTCCAGGTTTTGTTGTTGAAGATTTCCATTACGTCGTCCTCATTGTT
The DNA here is from genome assembly GCF_015555825.1 of Bacteroides clarus. Taxonomy (NCBI): domain Bacteria; kingdom Pseudomonadati; phylum Bacteroidota; class Bacteroidia; order Bacteroidales; family Bacteroidaceae; genus Bacteroides; species Bacteroides clarus. The sequence continues at coordinate 265,229 of NZ_JADNLF010000002.1, forward strand.
GCAGGCGCTGAAACCGAGAAGTATAGCCAGCAGCATCAGGCTGCAGCCTATCGTCTTTATATTTATTTTCTCTTTCATTTCTTTATTCCGTTTCTGATTAATAGTGCGTCTATGGTCGGCTCTTGTCCGCGAAAACGTTTATAGAGTGTCATCGGATGTTCCGTTCCGCCCTTCGATAGGATGTTTTTGCGGAAAGAGCCGGCTACATCCGGATTGAAGATACCACGCTGTTTAAAGAGTGAGAACGCGTCTGCATCCAATACTTCCGCCCATTTATAGCTGTAATATCCGGCAGAATATCCGCCGGCAAAGATATGTGAGAACTGGGTGCTCATACAGGTTTCCTCTACAACGGGAAGGATTTGAGCTTTTTTCCAAGCCTGTTTCTCATAGGCTTTGACGTCTCCTTCGAATGGCGTGTTACGCGTGTACCATGCCATATCCAGCAATCCGAAACTTACTTGGCGCAGGCAGGCATAGGCTACGTTGAAATTCGATGAGTCTACGATGCGCTGTACCAATTCGTCGGATATGAGTTCTCCGGTTTGGTAGTGGCGGGCAAAGGTGTGCAGGAACTCTTTTTGGGTGGCGAAGTTCTCCATGAACTGAGAAGGCAGTTCCACAAAATCCCAATAGACGTTTGTGCCGCTCAGGCTTTCGTAAGTGGAGTCGGCGAATATTTCGTGCAGGCTGTGCCCGAACTCGTGCAGGAAAGTTTCCACTTCATTGAAAGTCAGCAGGGCGGGAGTGTTCTGCGTGGGCTTGGTGAAGTTCATTACGATAGATACGTGCGGGCGGCTGTTCTCGCCGCTTGCTTCGTCTATCCACTGCCCTTTGTAGCTCGTCATCCACGCCCCCGAACGTTTTCCGGTTCTGGGATGGAAGTCGGTATAGAGCACGGCAAGATATGTGCCGTCCTTGTCGAATACTTCGTAGGCTTCCACATCTTTGTGATAGACGGGAATATCTGCGTTTTTCTTGAAGGTGATGCCGTATAGCTTGCTTGCCAGTCCGAATACACCTTCTTTTACTTTGCTCAGCTCAAAGTAGGGGCGGAGCATTTCGTCGTTGATGCTGAACTTCCGGTCTTTCAGTTTTTGAGAGTAATAACTCCAGTCCCATGGCATCAGGATAAAGTCGGCTTCTTCTTCACTGCGTGCCAATGCCTGTACTTCGTCATATTCTTTTTGTGCGGTGGGCGTATAGGCTTCCAACAATTGATTTAACAGTTTGTATACGGTATCGCTGTTTTGAGCCATTCGCTCTTTCAGGTTGTATTCGGCAAAGTTATCATAACCCAGCAACCGGGCTATCTCCATGTGGATGTTGGCAATCTTCTTTACGATTTCCAGATTGTTGCAGGCATTGTCGTGCGTACACTTCGTATTATATGCCATGTATAGCTCACGGCGTAGGTCGCGATTGTCGGCATACGTCATAAAGGGGCTGTAGCTTGGGGCGTGCAAGGTAAATACCCAACCCTCTACACCTTTTTCCTGTGCGGTTTCTGCGGCGGCGTCAATGGCGCTTTCAGGTAAGCCGGAGAGTTGGGACTTCTCGATGAGCACCAATCGGTAATCGTTCGTTTCTTTCAGGGTGTTTTCACTGAATTGAAGTGTCAGCAGGCTCAGTTCCTTGCATAAGTTGCGGTACTGTTCTTTGGCGTCTCCTTGCAAGTTTGCCCCGTTACGTACGAAGCCGGTATAAATATCTTCCAATAATTTGGATTGTTCCGGGGTAAGTTTTGCCTTGTCAGCCAGCTCATATACGGTTTTGATGCGGGCAAACAGCTTTTCGTTGAGGCTGATGTTGTTCTCATGCTCGCTCATCAGCGGCATGATTTCCCGTGCGAGCTCCTGTAATGCGTCGTCGGTTTCAGCACTGAGCAGATTGCCGAATACGGTATTGACACGATGCAGTAATTCACCGGACTTTTCATAGGGTACTATTGTATTCTCAAAAGTCGGTGCGTCGGGATTATTGATGATGGCGTCTATCTCTCCATTTTGCCGGCGGATGCCTTCATGGATGGCAGGCGCATAATGTTCGGTCTTTATCAGGTTGAAAGGAACAGTCCCGTGCGGAGTAGAATAAATTTCAAAGAAAGGGTTTGAGGCTTGTATCTTGTTCATGATTAATAATGCAAATTAAATGTTAGTTCGACTATACTTACCTGTAATTTATCCAATTTATCAGGTAAAGAATATTCTAACTGCAAATGTGCAAAAAAAATAGGCGACTTCATAAAAGAAGCCGCCTATTTTTTATTATTTTCTAACTGTATATTAGCAGTTAACAGATGCCATGTGAGCGATCAGGTCAAGAACCTTGTTAGAATAACCGATTTCGTTGTCGTACCAAGATACAACTTTAACGAAAGTGTCAGTCAAAGCGATACCAGCCTTAGCGTCGAAGATAGAAGTACGAGTGTCACCCAAGAAGTCAGAAGAAACCACTGCATCTTCAGTGTAACCCAGAACACCCTTCAATTCGCCTTCAGCAGCTTCCTTCATGGCAGCGCAGATTTCAGCGTAAGTAGCCGGTTTAGCCAAGTTAACTGTCAAGTCAACTACAGAAACGTCCAAAGTCGGAACACGCATAGACATACCGGTCAGTTTACCGTTCAAAGCCGGGATAACTTTACCTACAGCCTTAGCAGCACCTGTAGAAGAAGGGATGATGTTACCTGCAGCGGCACGACCACCTCTCCAGTCTTTCATAGAAGGACCGTCAACTGTTTTCTGAGTAGCAGTTGTAGAGTGAACGGTAGTCATCAAACCGTCAGTGATACCCCATTTGTCGTTCAATACTTTAGCGATAGGAGCCAAGCAGTTAGTAGTACAAGAAGCGTTAGATACGAATTGAGTACCCTTAACGTAAGTCTTCTCGTTAACACCGCAAACGAACATCGGAGTGTCATCCTTAGAAGGAGCAGACATTACAACGTATTTTGCACCTGCTTCGATGTGAGCCTGAGCTTTGTCTTTGCTCAAGAACAAACCTGTAGATTCAACTACGTATTCAGCGCCTACTTCGTTCCATTTCAAGTCAGCCGGGTTTCTTTCAGCAGTGATGCGGATAGCCTGACCGTTAACGATCAGCTTGCTGTTTTCAACATCAGCTTCGATAGTACCGTCGAATTGACCGTGCATTGTATCGTACTTCAACATGTAAGCCAAGTAATCTACCGGGCAAAGGTCGTTAATACCAACGATTTGGATATCGTTTCTTTTCATTGCAGCGCGGAATACGAAACGTCCGATACGTCCGAATCCATTAATACCTACTTTAATCATTTTGTTTAAACTTTTAAGGGTTTTATAATGTTTAAAAAATAAACTTTCAAACTTTTCCTACAATTCTTTTGGAATTGCGGTGCAAAAGTAAGAAAATGTTTTTATATTCGTACTTAAAATCATAATTAAATAATTGAAAAGATGGGAAAAAGTTCATTTTTACAGGAATTTAAGGCTTTTGCCATGAAAGGTAATGTGGTGGATATGGCTGTCGGTGTCATCATCGGCGGTGCGTTTGGCAAAATCGTGTCTTCTGTCGTGGCCGATGTGATTATGCCGCCTTTGGGTTTGCTGATCGGTGGCGTAAATTTTACCGACTTAAAGTGGGTGATGAAGCCTGCCGAAGTGGTAGACGGTAAGGAGATTGCAGCCGTAACGCTGAATTACGGTAACTTTCTGCAGGCTACTTTCGACTTCCTCATTATCGCTTTCTCCATCTTTATGTTTATTAAGCTGATAACCAAGTTGACGGAAAAGAAGAAAGCGGAAGCGCCTGCCGCTCCTCCTGCACCGCCCGCACCGAGCAAGGAAGAAGTGTTGCTGACTGAAATCCGCGATATCTTGAAAGAAAAATAATCATTGGTCCTTTATTTGTAAGGACAGTTCATGGGATGTGCCAAAATGATGATTAATCGTCATTTTGACACATCTTCTTCATTGGATAAAAAGATTGTTATTTAGTCTTCCTTCAAGTTGTATTTCAGTCTTTGATATTTGCGGGTGGTTTCCCGTTGAAGGCCGCTAAGCGTACTGATTTCAATGGATAGTTGTTGAAGGTCGGGATTGGTTTCTTTAAGAATGCGTTCTGTCTTATAATTGTAGATTTCCGGAACGATTTCCCGATTCTTTTTACATTCATTCAATAAATAGTAAGCGCAGGCAATGTAATGTTCCTTGATGGCTTTGCGTCTTTTTTCAAGTAAGGGGCGGTAAGCTTTATCCTCCTTGTATATACGCTGGTAGAAACCATCCAAAGCAACTTTACGGTCTTTCTTCTGCTCTGTGGTGATAGCTCTTTTATATAAGGAATCAAGGGTTATGTATTCGGGATAGGATTCCAGTAATGCGTCAAATTCTTTTTTTGCTTCTTCGTAAGCCAATCTCAACGGTTCCAGTTCTTGCGGTTTGATGGTGGTGGCAAGTTGTACTAACCGGGGTTCCTGATTGAAGTTTGTGATTCTGGAGAGCTTCTTGCAATACTCTATATACTTTTCCGTCAGTTCCCAATTGTACTGTAAAGTTTTCTCTTGTAAGTCGGCTTGTATATTTGTCAATGCATTTTCCAATAAAGCGATTTCGTTCTGTAATGAATCTGCCTTGGAGAGCGTTTGGGCTGTTACCGGTAATAGACAGCAAACAGCAAAGGTTAGAGATAGGATGCTTTTCTTCATGATAGTAGATTTACTTTGGTTAGTTATTTCGAGGGCAAATATAAATTCTTTACTTTATAAATCCAATAAATTCTTTATATTTTAGGTAAATACAGACTCCATTCGCAGGTAAAGTGTATTCTTTCCATACTGAAGTGTGGATATACTTTCCGGGAAGGCGGGAAAGGCGATACGAAGAATTCTCCCGCAATATTTCTTTCAGTTTTAGAAATAATCGTATCTTTGTGCTCCAAATTATTAACACCTCTGTTTCTATGCAAGAAAAGATTATCATTCTTGATTTCGGTTCGCAAACTACGCAGCTCATCGGCCGCCGGTTACGCGAACTAAATGTCTATTGCGAGATTGTGCCTTACAACAAATTTCCTCAGGGAGATGCGAGTGTAAAAGGAGTTATCCTTTCGGGTAGCCCCTTTTCTGTTTATGACAAGAGCGCATTCAAGGTGGATTTGAGCGATATTCGCGGGAAATACCCCATTTTGGGTATCTGCTACGGTGCGCAGTTTATCTCTTATAGTAACGGCGGACGGGTGGAGCCGGCAGGAACCCGCGAGTATGGACGTGCTCATCTTGGCTTCTTTGATTCGGAGAACATCCTTTTCAAAGGGATAAGGAAAAATACCCAGGTATGGATGAGTCATGGAGATACGATTACTGCCATTCCCGATAACTTCAAGGTTATAGCTTCTACGGATAAGGTGGCGATTGCCGCCTATCAAGTGACCGGCGAGAAAATCTGGGGAGTACAGTTCCATCCGGAAGTGTATCATAGTGAGGATGGTACGCAGATGTTGCGCAACTTTGTGGTGGACGTTTGCGGTTGCAGCCAGAGTTGGAGTGCCGCATCGTTTGTAGATACCACTGTCGCCGAACTGAAGGAGCAGCTTGGCAATGACCGCGTTATCCTGGGACTGAGTGGCGGTGTAGATTCTTCGGTGGCCGCCGTATTGTTGCATCGTGCCATCGGCAAGAATCTGACCTGTATTTTTGTAGATCATGGTCTGCTCCGCAAGAACGAATTCAGGAATGTGATGCGCGACTACGAGTGTCTGGGACTGAACGTAATTGGTGTAGATGCTAGCGCGAAGTTTTTCAAGGATTTGGAGGGAGTGACCGAGCCCGAACAGAAGCGTAAAATCATCGGTCGTGATTTTATCGAAGTATTTGATGCCGAAGCGCACAAGATAACCGATGCCCGCTGGTTGGCGCAAGGTACCATTTATCCCGACCGCATCGAGAGCTTGAACATTACGGGTAAGACTATCAAAAGCCATCACAATGTGGGCGGTCTGCCCGAGGAGATGAATCTCCGCCTGTGCGAGCCGTTACAATGGCTGTTCAAAGATGAGGTTCGCCGCGTGGGACGTGAATTGGGAATGCCCGAACATTTGATTACCCGTCATCCTTTCCCCGGCCCGGGATTGGCAGTCCGTATTCTGGGAGATATAACGCCGGAGAAGGTACGTACCCTGCAGGAAGCCGACGATATTTTCATTCAGGGCCTGCGTGACTGGAAGGTTCAGGATACCGCAGGAAACGAGACATCACTCTACAATCAGGTTTGGCAGGCGGGCGTCATTCTTCTGCCGGTGCAGAGTGTGGGTGTGATGGGCGACGAGCGTACCTATGAACGTGCGGTGGCTTTGCGTGCCGTTACTTCCACCGATGCCATGACGGCGGACTGGGCGCATCTGCCCTACGAATTCCTGGGCAAGGTATCCAATGATATTATAAATAAGGTGAAAGGCGTGAACCGCGTAACCTATGATATATCTTCAAAACCACCCAGCACAATAGAGTGGGAATAAGACCGACTGAAATTATTAACTTAAAAAATAATATAGAAGAATGAAGCAGGATATGATTGTGATTCTGGATTTGGGAAGTCACGAAAACACGGTGCTTGCCAGAGCGATTCGTGCGTTGGGAGTATATAGCGAAATCTACCCGCACGACATTACCGCCGCCGAACTGAAGGCCTTGCCGAATGTAAAAGGCGTTATCATCAACGGTGGTCCCAATAATGTGATTGACGGGGTATCCATCGACGTACTGCCCGAGATTTATGAAGCGGGATTCCCTGTAATGGCTGCCGGTCATGATAAGGCTTTGTGCGAAGTGAAACTTCCCCGGTTTACAGATGATGTGGAAGCCATTAAAAACGCGGTCAAGTCTTTTGTATTCGATACTTGTAAGGCTGAAGCCAACTGGAATATGACAAATTTCGTCAATGACCAGATAGAACTGATACGTCGCCAGGTAGGTGACCGTAAGGTACTGTTGGCGCTGTCCGGCGGTGTGGATAGTTCTGTGGTGGCTGCGCTGTTGCTAAAAGCTATCGGTGACAATCTGGTGTGCGTACATGTGAATCATGGACTGATGCGTAAGGGTGAGTCGGAAGCCGTTATCGAAATTTTCAAGAATAAGCTGAACGCTAACCTTGTTTATGTGGATGCTACAGATCGTTTCTTGGATAAGCTGGCAGGCGTAGCCGACCCCGAGCAGAAGCGTAAGATTATCGGTGGCGAGTTTATCCGTGTCTTTGAGGAAGAGGCCCGTAAGTTGGACGGCATCGACTTCTTGGGACAAGGCACTATTTATCCTGATATTGTAGAGAGCGGTACCAAGACTGCCAAGATGGTGAAGTCTCATCATAATGTAGGCGGTTTGCCTGAAGATTTGCAGTTTGAATTGGTAGAGCCGCTGCGTCAGTTGTTCAAGGACGAAGTACGCGCTTGCGGTCTTGAACTCGGTTTACCGTATGAAATGGTGTATCGCCAGCCTTTCCCCGGACCGGGTTTGGGTGTACGCTGCCTGGGAGCTATCACACGTGACCGTTTGGAGGCAGTCCGTGAGTCGGACGCTATCTTGCAGGAAGAATTCCGGTTGGCAGGTCTGGATAAGAAGGTATGGCAATATTTCACTGTTGTACCCGATTTCAAGTCAGTAGGTGTACGTGATAATGCCCGTTCTTTTGACTGGCCTGTCATTATCCGTGCCGTCAATACGGTGGATGCCATGACTGCCACTATCGAACCGGTGGATTGGTCTGTCCTGATGAAGATTACCGACCGTATTCTCAAGGAGGTGAAGAATGTCAACCGTGTTTGTTATGATATGTCTCCGAAGCCCAATTCTACCATTGAATGGGAATAAAATTATAGACTGATTATTTTCAGACGCGCGATGACGCGGATGACACAGACTTTTCTTCTTAGGCTGCGTCATTCGCGTCATCTGCGTTAAAGAGATAGCAGATATAAGTTTTCAGACAGCTTCTCCGCATCGGGTATTACGATTTCTCCGCGATGTAATTCCGCCAATCCCTTGGCTTGCATACTATTGAGAGCTTTTGATACTCCTGTCCGGGTATCGTTGACGATTTGCGCCAAGTTTTCCATTTTTATTTTCAGTGCTTTCTCGCCCGATAAACGTTCTACATGGCTGAGGATGAAGTGGGCGATGCGGGCTTCGAGGTTATCACCGGACACAGCCCATAAACGGTTATGCAGCATTTGAGTACGGTTACTGACTATATTCATATAGTTCAAACGGAATATCTCATAATTAAAGAGTTCTTTCATGACGAACGCCTTGCTGATGCTGACGGTGTGCGCTTCCGTTTTTGCCCGATATGTAGAAGCATAATGCGTTTTCATACCGAACATCGAGTAAGCCTCAATCAGGTAGGGAGCCGGAAAGTATTCTGTAAAGCTGTAAGAAGAATCGACGGATGAGGTGGAAGATGCGACTTCTCCTTTTAGGACGAAGACCAGTTCATGACAGGAAGTCCCTTCTTTTAAAAGAAGTTCGCCCGGCTTATGTTTTGTGAAGTGCAATTTGACTTTTTCCAAAATACGGGTAAAGTCTTCCTGGGCAAGTCCTTGAAAGAGGGGTAATTGTAATAGCGTATCAAACATTGTTTCCATATCATTCTCATCTTCTGGTTTACGAGCAAAAGTAGATATAATCGAAGTCTGCCGTAAACACTTGCCCTCTCTTTTTGTTTTTTTTATTATTTCTTAAACGTGCTATTCATTCGCTTTTAAGAAATTTTGCGAAATGCATAAAAATAGATTATCTTTGCAGAAAAAAGGAGGGACGTATGTTTTCAGCATTTAATTGGCAACAGATGACCAGCGCTTTTATCGTGCTGTTTGCCGTGATAGATATCATTGGTTCTATTCCTATTATCATTAACTTGAAGGAGAAAGGGAAAGATGTAAACGCATTGAAAGCCACATTAATATCGTTTGGCTTGTTGATTGGCTTCTTCTATGCGGGTGATATGATGCTGAAATTGTTCCATGTGGATATTGAATCATTTGCCGTTGCCGGTGCATTCGTCATATTTCTGATGTCATTGGAAATGATTCTCGATATTGAAATCTTTAAAAACCAAGGGCCGATTAAAGAAGCAACGCTGGTTCCGTTGGTTTTTCCGCTATTGGCCGGAGCAGGGGCTTTTACTACTTTACTTTCTTTGCGTGCCGAATATGCCAGCGTCAATATCATTATAGCGTTAGTGCTGAATATGATATGGGTATATTTTGTTGTCAGTATGACAGGACGGGTTGAGCGATTCTTAGGTAAAGGCGGTATTTATATTATCCGTAAATTCTTTGGTATCATTCTGTTAGCTATATCGGTACGTCTGTTCATGGCAAACATCTCGTTACTTTTGGAGAGCTTCCATCAATAAGATTGTTTTGTTTCTTCTTCAGAGGAGGCTTCTTCCTCTTCCTCATCAATGTCTTCCTCGTCTGCGAAAGGTTCCGGGCGTTGAGGACCGTATTTCATAAAAGCGATGGAACAGAGCGTTCCTGTTATGGCACCGCTGAGATGTCCTTCCCAAGAGGTCGTTTCTTTGGCGAACTGTGGAAACATGTTCCATACCAATCCGCCATACAGAAAAGTTATTAATAGAGAAATTGCTATGAGTGGTACGTGTTTTCGTAATAATCCGCTAAAAAACAGGAAGAATGCCAAGCCGTAAATAATACCGCTCGCGCCGATGTGCCATCCCGGTTTGCCTATAAGAAAGGTGAATACTCCGCAACCTATCCAGATTGTAAAAAAGATATAGGGCGCAATATCCCGATAGAAATAAAACAAACACCAGGACAAGAAGAAAAAAGGAATCGTATTGGCAAAAAGATGTTTAAAACTACTGTGTACTAACGGATGTGCAAATATACCGAATACTCCTCGCTTTTCCATTGGATAAACTCCCAGCTTTGTAAAGTCCCAATCCATGCCTGTTTCCAAGAATTTCAGTATATACAGGATGAATAGTAGAAATAGCGGTATAATCGCAGCCAGAACTATTCGTTGCACGTCACGCTTCATATATTGTACAGGGATTTGTTATTTTCGTACAATGCTACGAATTATTTACTTGAAAAACGAAAAAAAACTGACTTTTTATTTTGCGTATAGGCTTTAATTCGTATTTTTGGGCATCGCTACAAGCTTTGTAGCGCATATACCTGAATAATTAACCTTTAAATAATGCACAACTATGAGTTATTTACGATTTGACAAGACCTTGATGGTTAATCTGCAAGAATCTTTGCCAAGGGAGATACTTCGGACTAACAAATCGGGGGCCTATCATTGTACAACGATTGTAGATTGTAACACACGCAAATATCACGGCTTGTTGGTGATTCCTGTCCCCAACCTGGATGATGAAAACCATGTGCTGCTGTCTTCTTTGGATGAAACGGTAATTCAGCACGGTGCGGAGTTTAACCTGGGGTTGCATAAGTATCAGGGAAATAACTTTAGTCCGAATGGACATAAGTATATCCGTGAATTTGATTGCGAGCATATCCCGGCGACTACCTACCGTGTGGGAGGTGTTATCCTCCGTAAAGAGAATGTTTTTGTACATCACGAGAACCGGATTCTGATTCGTTACACCTTGGTCGATGCCCATTCGGCAACAACGCTCCGGTTCCGTCCTTTCCTGGCATTCCGCAGCGTACGCGAATACACGCACGAGAATGCGCAGGCAAGCCGTGACTACCAGTTGGTGGAAAATGGCATTAAAACCTGTATGTATCCCGGTTATCCGGAACTTTATATGCAGCTGAACAAAAAGAATGAATTTCATTATCAACCGGATTGGTATCGCGGCATTGAATATCCGAAAGAACAGGAACGCGGATATGATTTTAATGAAGACTTGTATGTACCCGGTTATTTTGAAGTAGATATAAAGAAAGGTGAAAGCATTGTTTTCTCTGCCGGTATTTCAGAGATTTCACCGCGTAAACTGAAACAGGCCTTTGAGGCCGAAGCCGCAGACCGCACTCCGCGCGACAGTTTCTATCACTGTTTAAAGAATTCCGCTCACCAATTCCACAATAAGCAAGGAGAAGAACATTATGTACTTGCAGGTTATCCCTGGTTCAAATGTCGTGCACGCGACTTGTTTATTTCCTTACCGGGACTGACTTTGGCAGTGGACGAACAAGATGAATTCGAAGATGTTATGAATACGGCGGAAAAAGCTATCCGCAATTTCATAGAGGATAAACCGGTAGGTTATAAAATCTATGAAATGGAACATCCCGACGTGCTTTTATGGACAGTGTGGACTTTGCAGCAATATGCTAAGGATACATCGCGCGAACAATGCCGCTTGAAGTACGGTAAGCTGTTGGAAGACATCATGAGATATATCCGTGACCGTAAGCATGACAATCTTTTTTTGCATGAAAACGGCTTGCTTTATGCAAATGGCAAGGAAAAGGCCGTTACATGGATGAACTCTACGGCTAACGGACATCCCGTAATTCCTCGTACCGGATATATCGTTGAGGTGAACGCGTTGTGGTACAATGCTCTGCGTTTTGTTTCGGATATTGTACGTGAGGGAGGAAATGACATTCTTGCGGATGAGTTGGATACTCAGGCGGAGATAACGGGTAAATCTTTTGTGGAGGTTTTCCGCAATGAGTACGGTTATCTGTTCGATTATGTAGACGGCTATATGATGGATTGGAGTGTTCGTCCCAACATGATATTTGCCGTAGCTTTTGATTACTCACCGTTAGACCGCGCGCAGAAGAAGCAAGTTCTTGATATTGTGACAAAAGAATTGCTGACTCCGAAAGGTCTGCGTACGTTGAGTCCTAAGAGCGGAGGGTATAATCCGAATTATGTCGGTCCTCAGACCCAGAGAGATTACGCTTATCATCAGGGTACAGCCTGGCCGTGGCTTATGGGCTTTTACATGGAAGCGTATTTACGTATCTATAAGATGAGTGGCATTTCGTTCGTAGAACGTTATCTGATTGGTTTTGAAGATGAGATGACGAGCCATTGCATAGGTTCTCTGCCTGAATTGTTCGATGGAAACCCACCGTTTAAGGGAAGAGGCGCAATATCGTTTGCCATGAATGTAGCGGAAATTCTGCGCATCTTGAAATTATTGTCTAAGTATAATTTATAAGAGGAGGAACGAAGATGAAAGTTTTAATGTTTGGTTGGGAATTTCCTCCCAAAATATATGGCGGTCTTGCAGTTGCATCATACGGAATAACTAAAGGATTGAGCTTGCAGGGGGATGTGGAAACGACTTTCTGTATGCCCAAGCCCACAGGTGAAGAAGAGCAATTCTTGAATATAATCGGCATGAACCAAGTGCCTATCGTATGGCGTGACGTCGATTATGATTATCTGAAGTCGCGTTTGTCGACAATGAGTCCGGAACAATACTACGCTCTGCGCGACCATATCTATTCGGATTTCTCTTATATGCACGTCAACGACCTTGGCTGTATGGACTTTGCCGGCGGTTATCCGGGAAATTTGCATGAAGAAATCAATAACTTTTCGATTATAGCCGGAGTGGTGGCGCGTCAACAGGAGTTTGACATTATCCATGCACACGACTGGTTGACCTATCCGGCCGGTGTACATGCGAAAATGGTAAGCGGCAAGCCGCTCTGCATTCATGTTCATGCCACTGATTTTGACCGTTCGCGAGGAAAGGTTAATCCTACTGTCTATTCTATGGAAAAGAACGGAATGGATTACGCCGATTGCATTATGTGCGTATCGGAGCTTACCCGTCGCACAGTTATCAATGAGTATCATCAAGATCCAAGAAAGGTATTTGCCATGCACAATGCTGTGTATCCGCTGTCGCAGGAGCTTCAGGATATTCCGCGTCCGGATCATTCTAAAGAGAAGGTGGTGACTTTCCTCGGACGTATCACCATGCAGAAAGGACCGGAATACTTTGTGGAAGCTGCTGCGCTGGTATTGCAACGTACCCGTAATATCCGTTTTGTAATGGCCGGTTCGGGTGATATGTTGAATGCCATGATTAACCTGGCTGCCGAACGCGGTATTGCCGACCGTTTCCATTTCCCCGGTTTTATGAAAGGCAAACAGGTATACGAGGTTTATAAAAACAGTGATGTGTTCGTTATGCCTTCTGTTTCCGAGCCTTTCGGTATCGCTCCGCTGGAAGCCATGCAGTGTGGAACTCCATCTATTATCTCCAAGCAGTCCGGATGCGGTGAAATCCTTGATAAGGTGATTAAAACCGATTATTGGGATATTCACGCTATGGCCGATGCTATCTATTCCATCTGTATCAATCCGTCTCTATTCCATTATCTTCAGGAAGAAGGAAAGAAAGAAGTGGACGGAATTACTTGGGAAAAGGTGGGCTTGCGAATTCGCGCTCTTTATGAGGATGTGTTAAGAAACTATGGTAAATAATAAAACAATAAATACTAATGAGAACTATCTGTCTTTATTTTGAGATACATCAAATTATACATCTGAAACGTTATCGTTTCTTTGATATCGGTACAAATCATTATTACTATGATGATTATGCTAATGAAACAAGTATAAATGAAGTTGCCGAACGCTCGTATATTCCTGCACTGAATACGCTTATCGAAATGGCGAAGAATTCGGGCGGCGCGTTTAAAGTGGCTTTATCTATCTCCGGCGTGGCATTGGAGCAACTGGAAATCCATGCGCCTGCTGTAATCGATTTGCTGCATCAGCTCAATGATACAGGATGCTGTGAGTTTTTAGCCGAACCGTATTCTCACGGACTTTCTTCTTTGGCCAATGAGGATTGCTTCAAGGAAGAGGTTATGCGTCAGAGCGCTAAGATGAAACAGATGTTTGGCAAAGCTCCGAAAGTGTTCCGTAATTCCAGCCTGATTTATAATGACGAGATTGGCGCTGTGGTGGCCAGCATGGGCTTTAAAGGTATGCTGACTGAGGGTGCTAAGCATGTACTTGGTTGGAAGAGCCCGCACTATGTATATCATTGCAATATGAATCCGAATTTAAAATTGTTGCTACGCGATTTTAAATTATCTGATGATATCAGCCTGCGCTTCTCTAATTCGGAATGGAGTGAATATCCTTTGTTTGCGGATAAGTATATCAATTGGATTGACGCGTTCCCGCAAGAAGAACAAGTTATCAATATATTTATGGAGCTTTGCTCGTTGGGAATGTCACAACCTCTGTCTTCCAATATTCTGGAATTCCTGAAGGCGTTGCCTGCATGTGCTAAAGAAAAAGGCATTACTTTCTCAACTCCTACGGAGATTGTTACCAAACTGAAATCCGTATCGCAACTGGATGTTCCATATCCTATGTCATGGGTTGATGAAGAAAGAGACACAAGTTGTTGGCTGGGTAATGTAATGCAGCGCGAAGCTTTCAATAAACTGTATAGTGTGGCCGAACGCGTACACATCTGTGACGACCGCCGCATCAAGCAAGACTGGGATTATTTGCAGGCAAGTAATAACTTCCGCTTTATGACGACTAAGAATAGCGGAGTGGGTCTGAATCGTGGTATTTACGAATCACCTTATGATGCTTTCACCAATTACATGAATATTTTAGGAGATTTCATCAAGCGTGTCGATTCCTTATACCCGGTAGATATTGATAATGAGGAATTGAATGCCTTGCTGACTACAATCAAAAATCAGGGGGATGAAATAGAGGAACTCCATAAAGAGTTGGAAAAAGCGCAGAATAAGCTGGAGAAGGAAAAGGCAGCTGAGAAGAAGAAAGAAGCGAAAGCTGCTCCTAAGACTGCTGCGAAACCTGTTGCCAAATCTACTGCAAAAAAAGCCGCATCAAAGAAGAGCACCGCGAAGGTCGCCAAAGAGTAAAGTTTGACTTACAATAATGTGAGAAGTCCTCCATGCTTTTAAGTATGGAGGACTTTTTTTGCGTACAATTAACTTCTTTTTATTTTTTCATTTAATTATATACAATTAAATTTGCATCTGCCTTGTTGATTGGGCAATCTATATGATACTTACATGAGATTGGAGAATGACGATATATACCGAATTATAAATGGAGATGAATTTGCATTTGAACGTTTTATGCAATACTATTCTTCACGTTTATATCATTATTCTTTAGGGTTATTGGGAAATAAGGAAGCAGCAGAAGAAATTGTTAGTGATGTCTTTTTCGAGGTGTGGAAGAATAGACGGCAATTAGCAGAGATTAATAGTATGAGTGCCTGGTTGCAAACAATAACTTATCGAAAGGCAATCTCTTTTTTGAGAAAAGAAAACGGTAGGCATGATTTATCTTTCGATGAAATTGAGGATTTTACTTTTGAGCCGGTACAATCACCAGATGAGGAAATTATAAGTAAGGAAGAAATTCAAGAGATTAATAATGCCATAGAACAGTTACCGGCTAAATGTAAACATGTTTTCTTTTTGGCTAAAATAGAAGGATTACCTTATTTGGAAATTGCTGATATGCTTCATATTTCCGTAAAAACAATTAACTATCATGTAGCTTATGCTATAGATAGTATTGCCAAAAAGCTAAAAAAAGACTTTCGCAAGAAATAATTTGAAAAAAGTTCATTTCTGACCTAGATATCTTTTTGAAAATTGCGTCTATATTAATAGAACAATTTTCGAAAAGAAATATGAACATAGGAACGCGCGATAATAATTTGCCAGAACTATTTGATAAACTGAATTCTCATCAAGATATTGAGGAAGAATTTGTTTCAATACCGAAAGGAGAAAAGCTTCTTTTCTTTTGGAAGGAATGTAAACAGGATGAGGTGGATTCTGCTTCCATAATAGAGAAAACAAGGCAAAAGATTAGATACAATACAATAAAGCGTAAGAGAAGTCATTTCTTGGTTGTTTCAGCTTCTATTGCTGCATCTGTTTTAGTATGTATATCAACAATTTATTTCTTAAATCAAAAAAGTGAAAAAGGAATTAGAATTGAATTTAATACGATTGCAGAGCAGTTGGATAATAAAAGATTGGAAGACGTTACTCTTATTACTTCTAACGAGCAAGTAAAGCTAAATAATAATGCTTATGTACTATATTCAAAAGATGGTAATGTTGCTATTGACTCTCAAGAGATCTCAGTCGAAGAAAATAAAGATGAGATAAATTATAATCAGTTATTGGTTCCGGCAGGTAAACGAGCAAAAGTAAAACTTTCTGATGGAACAATTCTTACTGTAAATTCTCTGTCGAAAGTGATTTATCCTGCCTCTTTTACAGGTAACGTTCGTAAAATATATGCTCAAGGAGAAGTGTTTTTAGATGTTGCTCATGATAAAAAACATCCGTTCATAGTTGAATCCAATGATTTTTCCTTGCGTGTATTAGGAACCAAATTTAATATTTCTAATTATAAAGAAATGGGTGAAACTACTATTGTTTTAGTAGAAGGCTCGGTAGAGGTGACTGATACTAATGAAAACAAAGCGAAACTTTCACCTAATGATTTATTGAATATAACTAATGGCGCTGTTAACGGACAGAAGAAAGTAGATGTAAATGAATATATTAGTTGGATGAATGGAATACTTTTTTTAAATGGTAAGGACTTGGAAAGTATTACTCAAAAGTTGAGTATTTATTATGGTGTTTCCATTTGTTGTTCTTCTGTAGTTGCAGATAAAAAAATATATGGAAAATTGGAGCTAAAAGAAAATCTGGCTGATGTGTTAGAATGTATTCAACAACTTCTTCCTGTTACAATAGAAAATAAAGATGCTATAATATATTTAGATAAATAATTAAAACAAATTGCCTATGATAAATGACTAATACTATGATAAAAAATCGGATAAATATTGGCGTATTTATCCGATGATAATTCCTTAATAAATTAATTAGATCCAAAATTGTTAACCTAAAAAGAAATTTTTATGGTAAAGAAAGCTATTTTTCTTAAATTAAGAAAGAAACTTGATTCCTTTTGCAAAATAAATATTGTTTTTTATACTTTTTTTTCTTCTCCTTTGATTTGGGCAGTTTCAATGTTTTCATTGTCCAGTCCGATTATTGCAGCTAATTCTGTAAATAATAATATAAGAAATGAGGAAAATACACTTCAAGGAAATATTGTTGTCACAATAAATCCAGATAAAGAGAATGTTATTCGTAATCCTTTGACTGGTTGGACTCTTTATTTAGGACGTAATTGGGATGAGAATTTTTGGACGAAAGAAGGATATGACCATATGGTTGTTCCCGGGATGTCTAAACCTGTAAAGGTATCTGATTACGCGAATACTTGTTATATACGTACCAGTTGGAGTTCTTTAAATCCTTCGGAAGGAGTTTATATTTGGGATGATCCGAACGCCCGATTAACCAAACTGATACAAAGTGTACTAAATAGAAATATGCGTTTAGCTTTCCGTATTGTAGTGGATGGACGTGATCAAGGACAGAATACTCCTCTTTATGTATTTGAGGCCGGAGCAAAATGGTATTCGGACCCTAATAGCGGTAAAGAGACGGTTCGGAAATCACCTTATCCAGATGATCCTGTTTTCCAGGAAAAATATACAACTTTTATAGAAGCCTTCGCTAAACAGTTTAATAATCCTGATATTGTGGATTTTATTGATGGATACGGATTAGGTAAATGGGGTGAGGCACACTCTATGGTTTATGAAAATTATAGTAATAAGGCAAAAGTCTTTGATTGGGTGACGAGTTTGTATGCTCGTTGTTTTGACCGGATACCTTTGCTGATTAACTATCATCGTTTGGTGGCTGCCAACAATGTTACTGGTTGGGGAGAAGTTGCTCCTGATACAGATTATTTGTTGCAAAGTGCTATTGACAAAGGATATAGTTTACGTCATGATGCATTTGGTATGAATGGCTATTACCAAGATTGGGAAAAAGAATATGCGGCACGTTGGAATTATAAACGTCCTATTATTATGGAGGGCGGTTGGATAACTGGTGGTACACACCGTTATTGGATAGATCCGAGTGGTGAATATAGACAAGGTCATCCAGAGGATGTACGTCAAGGAGAGTTTAACGCATCTGCTGAGGCACATGTTAACATGATGGATTTCCGTATAGGTGATGAAACGAACTCTTGGTTTACTAAAAGTTTCTCTTTAGTAAAGCGCTTTATTGCTGAAGGTGGATATCGTTTATATCCTGATAGGATTTCTTTACCGGTAAAAGTTAATACTGGACAGGAAATCGTGATAGAACATCGCTGGAATAATTTAGGTTGGGGGTATTGTCCAACGAATATTCCGCAGTGGAATCAGAAATATAAAGTTGCATTTGCTTTATTAGATAGTAAAAATAGTGTAATGCGAATATACGTTGATAAACAAACTGATTTATCTAGATGGCTGAAAGGTACTCCGACGTCTTATAAGTTCAATTTAAAGTTGGAAGGTGCACCGACAGGGAATTATTCATGGGCTGTTGGGCTTGTAGATGTAACTAAAAAGAATAATATTGGTTTACAGATGGCTGTTAGTGAAGGTTTGTTGGAGTCTGGTTGGGTAAAATTATTGCCGGTAACTATCCGTTGAAAATGTATCAATCATAAATAATAATTTAAGTAAAATATATTGCCTATGAAGAACTAACAACGACTATAATAAATTCCAGATGACTATAAGTATACTCATCTGATATACCTCAAATTAATAAAATCCAAAATTGTTAACCAAATAAATAGTATATGTTTAAGAAAACTACTTTTTTACACTTAAAGAAGAGAATAAACTTTCTTGGTGTAATGAGCATCTTCTTGATGATTCCTTGCTCGGTTTTTGGCGAAACTGTAGTAAAATGGAATGCAGAAGAAAATTTGTTTACAGTACAAGCTACCAATTCAACGGTGAAGGACATCTTGAATTATATAGAAACACATAGTGACTATGTTTTTGTCTATTCGGAAAATGTACAAAAGGTACTTAATAATAAAGTTTCAATATCAGTTGTCAATAGGAAAATAGATACGATTCTGAAAGAACTTTCAACACAAACAAAATTAGAATATAAAATCTCCGGACGTCAAGTAATAATTTCCATGCCGCAGGTTGATAAAACTCAGCAGGAAATTAATAAGAAGAATGTAAAGGTTACGGGTAATGTAGCCGATGAAAATGGAGAAGCTTTAATTGGTGCTTCAGTCATGGTTAAAGGTAGCACTATGGGCACTATAACCGATATAGATGGTAATTTTTCGCTAGATGCATTTAAAGGAGCGACATTACTTATTTCTTATATTGGCTATACATCACAGGAGACGTCTATAGATAATCGGACTTTTTTTAAGATTGTATTGAAAGAAGATTCTAAAACACTGGAAGAGGTGGTAGTTATTGGTTATGGAACAGTAAAGAAGAAAGATTTGACAGGAGCTGTTGCTGCAGTGAAAGGTGATGATTTGGTTGCTAAAAAAACGACAACTCTTTCTACTGCATTACAAGGCTCTGTCTCTGGTATGATGGTCCGTCGTGATAACAATGCTCCGGGTGCTTCTGCTAGTAGTATTCATGTACGGGGTATTACGACAATGGATAATTCCGAACCGTTGATTATTGTTGACGGAGTTCAATGTGATAATATTGACTACGTAAATTCAAATGATGTAGAGAATATCTCTGTATTAAAAGATGCGGCGGCAGCTTCTATTTATGGTGCCAAAGCTGCTGCTGGTGTTATTTTGATTACTACAAAAAGAGGCTCTCAATCGGATTTAAATTTGACATATACGGGGGAGTTTGGTTGGGAAATTCCGACTAAACAACCAAGTATGGTGGGAGTTACTCGTTATCTGGAGATGAATAACGAACTGCTTTATAATGATAATCCTGGTGGCGGACTTTTCCAACTTTATACTTCAGATCAAGTAAAAAACTGGGTAAAGTATAATAAAACAGATCCCAATAATTATCCTATAGTAAACTGGCGTGATTTGATGCTGAATAATTCGGCACCAAGACAAACGCATACAGTTTCTCTTTCCGGGGGTAATAAATCTGTGAGAACCCAAGCTTCTCTTTCTTATGATGAAGTCGATGGATTATATGATGGTCGAGGTTTTCAACGTTACATGTTTCGTGTTAACAATGACTTTACTATCAATGATAAATTAAGTGCCACGTTGGATGTTACTATACGGCATGCCAAAAATAGAAATTCAATTTATGATCCTTTTGGCGATATGCGTAAGATGCCGGCCGTATATCCGGCAACTTGGGATGACGGACGTCTTGCATCGGGTAAGTCTGGCGCAAATCCTTATGGTCTGTTATTATATGGTGGCCGTACAGTTGCACATAGTACACAAATAGGTGGAAAGGCTGCTCTTAATTTCAAGCCTTTCGATGGACTTAGTTTGCAGGCAATTGTTGCTCCATTTATCAATTATCAAAAGAATAAGAAATTTAGAAACCAAGTTTCTTATACTTTGATGGATAATCCGGATGCAATCGGTGGTAATCTAGAAGGTGGTGGAGTGACGTATAGTACGAACGAATTGACAGAAGAACGTAAAGACAATTGGCATGTTACTACTCAGGTGATAGCCAATTATATGAAATCCTTCGGTAAACATGATATTACATTAATGGCTGGATATGAAAATTATGTGATGAAAAAAGAGGAATTGACGGCTGGTCGTGACCAGTATGAACTTACACAATATCCTTATTTGAATATCGGTCCCGAGGATTATATGGCTAATAGTGGAACAGGCAGTGAATATACTTCCAATTCTGTTTTTGGGCGTGCTATTTACAGCTATGCCGACCGTTATCTTTTTCAGGCAAATATACGTTATGATGGTTCTTCCCGTTTTGCAAGTCAATATAGATGGGGGACATTTCCTTCATTCTCTGCCGGTTGGGTAGTTAGTGAGGAGAAGTTTATGAAGAATGCCAATATTGATTGGTTGTCATTTTTGAAACTAAGGACCTCGTGGGGTATGCTTGGTAATGAGCGCATTGGGGATAACTATTTTCCATATATGGCATTGATGACATTTAATAATGCTTTGTTTTATAAAGATGGGGCTGTTGTCTCTGAAAAAACAGCTGCCCAGCGTAATCTGGCAGTAGAAGATATTACATGGGAGACTACCACTTCGACAGATATAGGTGTTGATTTGGGGTTTCTGAATAATCGCTTACGTGTAACTGCGGATTATTATTGGAAAAAGACGAAAGATATGCTTTTGTCTATTGAAATCCCTTATTCAATGGGATATGCTAATCCGAAGAATAATGCCGGTAAGATGTCCACCACAGGCTTTGACCTTGAAATAAGTTGGAATGACCGTATTAATGATTTTAGTTATAGTATTTCTGCAAACCTGTCAGATTTCAAGTCGAAAATAGATTATCTTAGAAATAGCGATATTATCAGTGATGGTAAAGTGAAACGTGCCGGTGTCCTGTTTAATGAATGGTATGGTTATGTTTGCGAGGGTATTTATCAGACACAAGAAGAAGTTGATAATTCTGCTACCTTAAATAACCAGATAACAGTAGGTGATTTGAAATATAAAGATATATCCGGCCCTGACGGAGTTCCGGATGGAAAAATTTCTGCAGACTATGATCGTGTACCATTAGGTAACTCCTTACCTCGTTTCCAATATGGTGGAAATATTCATGCAGGTTATAAAGGAATTGACTTGTCTGTTGCATTTCAGGGTATTGGAAAGCAAAATGCTTATCTTACGAAAGAAATGGTGCAGCCATTGCGTGATAACTATGGCAATATTCCTTCTATTGTTGATGGTAATTATTGGAGTCCGTTTAATACTGCCGAAGAAAATGCCAAAGCCAAATATCCTCGTTTGAGCCAAGTCAATAGGGACAGCAACTACGCAACTTCCAGTTTTTGGTTGTTTAATGGCGCTTATTTCCGTTTGAAGAATGTTACTTTAGGATATACTTTGCCAAGTGTTTGGACACAAAAAGCGGGAATTAAGAAAGTACGTCTGTATGTCAGCGCTTCCGATTTATTCTGCATAAGCAATTATCCGGAAGGTTGGGACCCTGAAATGGGAGTATCCTCATATCCTATCACGACTTCTTTATTGTTTGGACTCTCAGTAAACTTTTAAATGAATATATTATGAAAAATCAACTGATAACATTTATGGCAGGCTTGAGCCTGGCCTTTACCTCCTGTGTTGACATGGATATGGTGCCTAAGTCACAGGGAAACAGTGAATCATGGTATACCACGGAAACAGAGTTAAAAATGGCTGTTAATGAATTCTATATACTTGGTTACTGGAAGATGGATTCTCCTGAGAGCATGGAGCAGTATTCTGATAACTTCACTTATCGTAATACGAACCGTAAAACTTTATTAGACGGTACATTGAATGGGCAAACTTATGAAGTTTATCACCTGTGGCAACAGTCGTATAAACTGATAGCGCGTGCCAATTCATTACTTGAAGGCGTTGAACGAGCGAGAAATGCCGGTTTGTCTGAAGAGGTTATCAACCAGTACGAGGGTGAGGCCTATTTTGCCAGAGCTTGTAAATATGCCGATTTGATATTTTATTGGGGGGATGTTCCTTATTTGGATAAGTATATGACTATTACTGAAGCGGAGCGGATGGGGCGTAAGCCAAAAGCAGAATTGATTCCATTAGTATATGAGGATTTTGATAAAGCGATTGAGTATCTTCCGGTTTCTTATGGTTCGGAGGCTGAACATTTCACTAAAGGAGCTGCTTATGCTATGAAAGCTCGTTTTGCTCTGTATATGAGTGATTGGGAAATTGCAGCTAAAGCCGCTAAGGACTGTATGGATTTAGGTATATACTCCTTGGAAGCCGATTTTAGTAAATTATTTCTGCAAAGTACTAAAAGTAATCCGGAAAAGATTTTTGTAATCCCTCGCTCTATTGCCAATGAAGTAGTATTGACCCCGTGGATTGTAAAAAATGAGTTACCCCGTAACGCAGGCGGATATGGTTCTGATAATCCGTCATGGGATTTGTTGGCGGCTTTTCTTTGTACTGACGGGCTTCCCATTGATGAATCACCTTTGTTCGATCCTCGTAATCCTTTTAAAAACAGAGACCCGCGTTGTGCCCAAACTATTGTAGAATTTGAAACTGCTCATTGTGGTTTTGAATATAATCCTCGCCCGGATGCAAAAGAAGTCATGAATTACTCAACAGGTAAGAAGCAATCCAATCAAGATTCGCGTGCAGTTCAGCAATATGCTTCATATAATGGGTTGCTTTGGAAGAAATGCATTGATGCTTCTTGGACAGAAAACGGGCAACAGGTAGAATCTGATCAAATATTTATGAGATATGCGGATGTGTTATTGATGTATGCAGAAGCAAGGATAGAGTTGAATGAAATAGATAATTCTGTACTGAATGCTATCAATTCAGTTCGTGCACGTGCTTATGGAGTAGATGCGGCTAATGTAGCAATGTATCCTGCTGTTACTACTACTGATCAAACAGAACTGAGAAAAACAGTAAGAATAGAACGGCGTATGGAGTTAGCTAATGAAGGATTACGTTATATGGATTTGATTCGTTGGAAATTGGCATCTAAAGCCTTGAATAGTTATAACTATATAATGTTGGCGCCGGATGATTTACAGAATAATATAGTTGCTAAAGGTTTATGGTTTTGGCCGTCAACCCCACTTATAGATGATGACGGACTGGCTGATTTTTCTACTATGTACAATGCCGGGCAAATTGCTGTTGGTGCGAAAAGAGTCTTTCCCGACCGTCAGTATTTGTGGCCGATACCTACTCATGATATGGAACTTTGTCCTAATCTGGGGAATAACGATGGATATTAATTTCTTAAGAAAATCGTAGTATGAAACAGAAATATGAAATAAAGAAAAGTTGTTTGAGGCTGCTGGGTATGACTGTGTTATCTTTCTTCTTTGTAGCTTGCGGCAATGACGATATAGATAATAATTATTCACGGAACAACTATGAGGTTAATTTGACAGCTTCTTCCGAGAATGTGATATTGGATGAAAGTAAACCGAATGAAGTAGCCTTAACATTAGAATGGACACCGTCTCATGACTATGGGAATGATTATATCGTTACCTATAATTATCAAATGGAATTGGTCGGCAGCAAAGCTGATGCCATTAAAGAATATGAGGATGGTGGAATGTTTATCCGTAACTATACAAATAAGGAACTGCAGGATTTATTGATTGATAAGTTTGACCAATTGACCAGCACTAAAGGAGTAATGAAATTTACGGTTACGGCTTCTACTGAAGGGCCTCGCCTGATTGTACCTGATATTGCTACAGTTAGTGTGACGGTAAAAACTTATGGCGCGAAACAATTTATGGCAGACAAGGTATTCTTGGCTGTTGAAGGGCAAGAAGATATTGAACTAGTTCCGACTGCCAGCAATCCTCAACAATATGTGTATAGTGGTGAGTTACCTGCCGGAAGAATTTATTTCCCGGTATTGTATGGTGATGAAGAGAATGCTATATGCCCTGTAACGCCAGATATGGCTATAACTACCGAATCTATGGAAGCGACGGTGGTAGACCGTACCGAAACTAATGCATGGATTTTGCCGGAAACAGGTAATTATCGCATTACAGTAGACTTTGACGCTAAGACTGTGAAGATTATCGCATTAGGAGAAACAATAGAAATAGATAAGCTATATCTTGCAGGAAGTGCTGTAACAGGTGAAGATATAGAGGTTGCCCGTACATTGGAAAATGACAACTTGTATGCATTTAGAGGTGAACTGAAAGCAGGCTCACTGTATTTGCCAATATTATTTGCTGATACAAAACAATATGCTATTGCACCAAAGACAGAGGGTGTACAAGATGTTGAATATGCTCAAAATATGCCGCTTAAACAGATTGCTCTGGAGAAGGCTATGAGGGGAGCTTATTGGAATATTCCGGAGGATGGTATTTATCGTATTGTGGTAGATGCCGAGAATCAGAATATTAGAATTTATTCACAGGATACAGATATACAATCAAAAGTGGTGGGTCCGTGGAATGCACAGAATGCTTTTGGCAATACACAGGATGAGACTTTAAAAACATATAGCGGACCTATTGAAAAGTTATGGATGTACGGTACGTTTAACGGTCGGCAAACACATGATGACGGTGTTCCGGCGGGTTTCCAAGACAAATATACATTAAATCAAAGCTTAGCCAATCCTAATGTATTTGTTTATAAAGGTGCCAATTTACCTCGTCAGACGGCTGGGGATTATTGGGAAAAAAATCAAATAACGGGTTCGGTAATGTTCTTTGTGGGAGTTAAAACAGATGATGGAGTAGAGAGAACTAATAATAACGCTTATGCTTTTGGGTCTACTGCGGATGCTGACAGAGATGAGAAAAGATGTGGTTATATTACGGCAACCGCTGGCACTTCTTTGGAATTGGTTGAAGGACAGGATGATAATCGCTACGCTTACTTCATTATTCCTGAGAATACTAACTATGTTATGGTAGATGTTGAGAATCTGAAAGTCATTTTCGATCATAAAAAATAAGAGCTATGTATACAATAGATAGGTTGAAATATAAAAAATACGGCTTCTTGTCCGGTATTATGTCTATATTATTAATTGTCATCGGAGCTTGCTCCGATGACAACAGTACAGGAACTGATGTTTGGGAAACTCCCGGTAATGTTGTTGTTTCTACTATTCCGGAACGTACCGCAATAGTTAAGAATCCCATGATGGGTTGGGTGCTCTACGCGGGGCTTGGTGATGGATTGGCTGATTCTTATTGGGAAGATTATGACAATATGCAGTCCTCCGCAGGAATTGTGAGAGTTTCCGATTATGCTACCACACTGTTTATTCGTGCTTCTTGGACAGATTTTAATCCGGAAGAAGGTAAGTATGCATGGGATGAAGATGTAAATACTAAGGCGGCTCAGCGTTTCAAGATGCTGGTCGAGGGTGCTGCCGAAAGAGGCTTGAAGTTGGCATTTGCGGTGATTATAGATAGTCAGGATAAGAGCTATGATTTCACACCTGCATATGTGAAAAATGGCGGTGCGGCCGGTTATACGTCTCAAACAGGTTCTAAAACAGTATGGTCTCCTTATCCGGATGATCCCGTTTTCCAACAGTATTATGAGAAGTTCATCATGGATTTCGCTAAAAAGTATAATGATCCGGATGTAGTGCAATATTTCAGTGGCCAGGGATTCGGTAAATGGGGAGAATCTCACACTGTATTCTATTCCACAGGAGACAATACTCCACGTGAAGCTGTATTCAATTGGTCTACCGATCTCATGCGGAATGCTTTTGACAAAATTCCTGTAGTAGTATATTATCATCGCTATATCGGATTACGCGGTACGGATTCCGGTTATGATGAAGAAACGGAACGTTTATTGCAAAGTGCAGTAGATAAAGGCTATTGCCTTCGTCATGATGCTTTTGGAATGAAGAGTTATTACTCAACCTGGGAACGTGCGTTTGCTGCCAGCCAGCGTTATAAACGTCCTATCATAATGGAAGGCGGATGGGTGAAAAAGACTCATGGAAACTCTATTAAGGGAGATGGTTATAACGATTTCGCTGATGTTCGTCACGGAGAATTTGATGAAGGAAAAGGTTCTTATGTAAATATGATGGACTTACGTTACAGCAGTGATATCATAAACGGTGAAACGTACTCATGGTTCAACGATGCGTACGGTCTGGTGCAGGAATTTATTGCAGAAGGCGGTTACAGACTGTATCCAGATAAGATTTCGGTACCTTATGAAGTAGCTAATGGCTCAACATTACGCATCACTCATCGTTGGTCTAATTTGGGTTGGGGATACTGTCCGACTAATATTCCGCAATGGAAAGATAAATATCAGGTGGCATTCGCATTATTGGATAAAAACACACTTCAGCCGAAGTATACTTTCTTGGATTCAGAGCCGGCGCTGTCCGATTGGATTGAGGGTTCTCCGAAGACTTATACTTTCAATTTAAAGCTGACAGATGTTGCTGCCGGTGATTATCTTTGGGCTGTTGGATTGGTGGATACAACCAAAGACAATACTATCGGTATACAAATTTCAGCCAAGAAAGACAGATTGACTACCGAGGGCTGGTTGAAATTATGTGATGTTACAGTTCATTAATGTCTTTAATCTATGGTAAAAAATATATTAGTATACTTCTGTTTGCTTTTAGTTTGTTTGCAAACGAGAGCTGCATCCGTATGGTTAGAGGCGGAGAATTTCACGAATAAGGGTGGTTGGGTAGTAGACCAACAGTTTATGGATCTTATGGGATCTCCTTATTTGATGGCTCACGGTATGGGAGTTCCGGTAGAGGATGCTTCTGCAAAAGTGCAAATTCCGGAAAGTGGGGCCTACTGTGTATATGTCCGTACCTTCAATTGGACTTCTCCCTGGCATCAGGGGGAAGGACCGGGAAAGTTCCGTTTAAAAGTTGGTAATAAGAGGTTCTCTACCGTTTTAGGATGTGAAGGTAATGAGTGGAAGTGGCAATATGCCGGTAAAGTAAATCTGAAGAAAGGGGAAACCACTATCTCATTGACAGATATGACCGGTTTTAATGGCCGCTGTGATGCCATTTACCTTACGACGGATTCTAAAGAAGTCCCTCCTGCTGATAAAGTCGGATTGGAAGCTTTCCGGCGAAGGATGCTGGATTTGCCTGTATCTCCCGTAATGCATCAATCTTATGATTTGGTTGTGATTGGCGGTGGTATTGCCGGAATGTGCGCAGCAGCAGCGGCTTCTCGTTTAGGATGTAAAGTGGCGCTGGTTAATGATCGTCCGGTTTTGGGAGGAAATAACAGTTCCGAAGTACGTGTACATTTAGGCGGACATATTGAAATTGGGCCTAATAAAGGGCTGGGGCGTATGATTCGTGAGTTCGGGCATTCACGTAAGGGAAATGCACAACCCGGTGAGTACTATGAAGATGAAAAGAAAGCAGCTTTCATAGCCGGAGAAAAGAACATTACCTTATTTTCCAATTATAGGGCTGTTTCCGTTACAATGGACGGCACGCGTATTGGTTCGGTCATTATCAAACACGTTGAGACCGGTGAAGAACAAAGCTTGCAAGCTCCACTCTTTTCCGATTGTACAGGTGATGGTACTATTGGTTATTTGGCCGGTGCCGATTATCGTATCGGACGTGAATCCCGTTCGGAATTCGGTGAAGAACTGGCACCCCCTACTGCTGATAGAATGACAATGGGAGCTTCTGCCCAATGGTACTCGGAAGAAACAGATAAGAAAACCTCTTTTCCGGAATTTTCTTATGGTGTGGACTTTAATGACACTAACTGTGAAAAAGTGACGATGGGAGAGTGGAAATGGGAAACGGGAATGAATTTTGACCAGATAAGTGATGCGGAACGTATTCGTGATTACGGGCTTATGGTAGTTTATTCGAATTGGAGTTTCTTGAAAAACCACTTAAAAGATAACGGAGTTTATAAAAAACGTTCTTTAGCTTGGGTAGCGTATGTTTCCGGTAAGAGAGAGTCCCGCAGGTTGTTGGGAGATTATATCCTGAAGCAAGATGACATTGATAAGAACGTTTTCCATGAGGATGCTTCATTTGCTACTACCTGGAGTCTTGATTTACATTTCCCTGATCCGGAGAATTCCAAAAAGTTTCCCGGAGCAGAATTTAAGGCTGCAACCAAGCACATTTATATACACCCTTACGCGGTTCCTTATCGCTGTTTGTACTCCCGGAATGTGGAGAATCTGTTTATGGCCGGACGTAATATCAGCGTGACCCACGTGGCTTTGGGTACAGTGCGGGTTATGCGTACTACCGGTATGATGGGGGAAGTGGTCGGTATCGCAGCTTCTCTATGTAAAAAGTATCAGGACTCTCCTCGTGGAGTATATCAGCATCATTTGACAGAGTTGAAAGAATGGATGCAAAGAGGAGTCGGTAAGGAGAGCGGTTTACCGGATAATCAACGTTTTAACGAAGCCAATGAGCTGTTACCGGTGCCCCGTGCTTTAATCAAACGATAAAACAGGTTATACTATGAGAATATTATTAATATTATTAGCCGTATGTTGCATACAGCCCTCTGTTTCCGCAGGCAATTCTTGCTATAGTAAATGGACAGGAGATACGCTGATCATTGGCAATAACCGTATTGAACGGAAATTTATTTGGAATGGAGGTAATCTGATAACTTATAGTTTGAGTGATAAATGTAATGGAAAAACCGTATTATCGGCATCTGCCACTCCTGATTTTTTTATTTCTAAAGGTGATAAAACAGGACTTGGCGGAGATTGCCGGGTTGAGGATATAGCGGCAACGGATATTCATCCTGCCTATCAGCAGACCATTGTTACCTTTTCCGTAGGGACATTGGATGTGAAACGAGTGTATCGTGTCTATGATGATTGTCCGGCAATAGCCTGTGATACGTATCTGAGAGGTACTGCTAACAGTGTTTTTGGCGGGAGAGAGACTGACATGGCCGATCGTAAGAATATTGAGTTTGCCGAAGATATGAAGTCCAAGTCGGTTACGGCTATTTTGGATCAGCTCCATTTTAAGGGACAGCATTGGCATGTCAAAACCGTTGAGTTTTGGGATGTAACAGACTGGAACAATAATTTGGTGACTGAACGGAATATCATAGCTTATCGTAAAAACAACTATCGCGGTAATCTTTTTTTTGCGCGTAACGGTGAAGACAACTGCGGTTTCTTTTTTTTGAAAGAAGCTCCATGCTCCGGTGTGCAGTTAGCTTATAACGGAGTGGACTTCATGGCAGAGTTTGGCAAATTCATGGTTACCGGTTTGGGTATTACGGAAAAAGATATTCAGCAAGATAGATGGATACAAACTTACAGTTGTGTAACAGGTGTTTATGGTGAAGGAGAATTGCAGGCTTTGACAGCGCTCCGTAATTATCAGAAGAATATTCGTCGTCATTTCCGTAGTCGTGATGAAATGATTATGATGAATACGTGGGGCGACCGTAGTCAGGACACTAAAGTAAATGAGAGTTTCTGTCTGCAAGAATTGGAGCGTGCTGCCAAGTTAGGAATTACTCATTTTCAGATAGATGATGGGTGGCAAGTTGGGAAAAGTCCTAATTCTGCTGTAGCCAAAGGTTCTTTCCGAAATATTTGGGATAACGAGGACTATTGGACTCCGGACCCGGTCAAGTATCCTCACGGACTGACTCCAATCGTTGAGAAAGGAAAAGAGCTGGGTATTGAAATCGGTTTATGGTTTAATCCGAGCGTTCAGAACGATTTTGCTGATTGGGAAAAGGATGCTGAAACTTTGATAGGGCTTTATCGTAAATATGGCATTCGTGTATTTAAAATTGACGGGCTGACTATTCCGACAAAAAGAGCGGAAGTTAATCTGCGCAATTTGTTCGATAAGGTATTGGCGGAAACGGGCGATAAAGTAATGTTTAATTTGGATGCGACGGCAAGCCGCCGTGCCGGTTACCATTTTTTCGGTGAATATGGAAATATCTTCCTTGAGAACCGATATACCGACTGGGGAAATTATTACCCTTATTGGACGCTTCGCAATTTATGGATGCTTGCTAAATATGTTCCGGCTGAAAAGTTACAGATAGAATTCCTGAATAAGTGGAGAAATACTGAAAAGTATGGTAATGAGCCGTTTGCTCCGAAACATTATTCGTTTGAGTATCTATTTGCAACTGCTATGGCAGGGCAGCCATTGGCATGGATGGAAGCTTCCAATCTGCCGGACGAGGCTTTCTCCGTAAAAGCATTGATAGACCGTTACAAAGAAGTTCAATATGACTTTCATCAAGGAGTTATACTGCCGATAGGTGAGGAGCCGTCCGGACGCTCTTGGACAGGATTTCAGTCTATCAGCGACGATAAAAGCGGCTATCTGCTTGTTTACAGAGAGAATAACGGACAGAATAAAAGCTGGATAGAAACATGGTTGCCTGCAGGTGCGAAAATTAAATGTATGCCGGTGCTTGGTAATGGCAAAGCTATGACTACGGTTGTGGGTAGACTGGGAACAGTGGAAATTTCACTACCTGCGATAAATGATTTTGTAATGTATAAGTATGAAATAAAATAAGTATATATCATGAAAAGTTATCGTTTTATTTTCTTGATACTGTTTGTTGGCTTGAGCATAATGTTATATGCCCAGCCGGCAGAGAGAATGGTGCAAGTGATTGTTTCTCCCGAACGTGCCGATTGGTTGTATAAAGAGGGAGAAAAGGTTAATTTTAAAGTTATGGTATTGAGATGTAACGTTCCGGTTCAAAATGTGGAGATACGTTATGAAGTATCTGAGGATATGATGAAAGCACATAAGACGGGAACACAGCTGTTGAAGGCGGGTACGGCGGATATCAATGCCGGAACCATGAAGAAACCGGGATTTCTGCGTTGTCGTGTATTTGCCAAATATCAAAATCGGGAATATGAAGGGCTTGCCACTGTTGGTTTCAGTCCGGAAAAGTTACAGCCGGTAACGGAGATGCCCGATGACTTCCTTGATTTTTGGAAAACAAATAAAGAGGCTGCTGCTAAATGGGATTTGGAGCCTACCATGACATTGGTTCCGGAAAGATGTACGGATAAGGTGAACGTTTATCATATTTCTTTTCAGAATAATGATTACGCTTCTCGTATGTATGGCATGTTGTGCATACCGAAAGCGCCGGGTAAATATCCGGCGATATTGAAAGTGCCGGGTGCAGGTATCCGTTCTTATAGAGGAGAGACAGAACGTGCAGCGAAAGGGGCTATCATTTTGGAAATAGGCATTCATGGAATTCCGGTAAATATGCCGGGAAGTGTTTATAATGACCTGTCTATGGGAGCCTTGAAAAGCTATCATTCATTCAATTTGGATAATCGCAATAAATATTATTATAAGCGCGTTTATATGGGGTGCGTAAAGGCTATTGACTTTATCTATACTCTTCCTGAGTTTAATGGTAATTTGGCCACCTTTGGTGGCAGCCAGGGCGGGGCACTTTCCATTATTGTTGCCGGTTTGGATAGCCGAGTAAAGGGATTGGTATCCTATTATCCGGCTCTGTGTGATATGGCAGGATACGCTTACGGGCGTGCAGGTGGTTGGCCTCATATGTTTAAAACGGAAATTAACCGTACTCCTGATAAGCTGAAAACTGCCGGATATTATGATGTAGTGAATTTTGCCCGCCAAGTAAAAGTTCCCGGATTTTACACTTTTGGCTATAACGATATGGTTTGTCCGCCTACCACTACTTATTCCGCTTATAACGTAATCAATGCCCCGAAAGAATTATTTGTGGCCGAGACTACCGGGCATTATGCTTATGCGGAACAGACAAATGCGGCGTGGAGCTGGGTAATGAACTTCTTGAAAAACTGTAAGTAATCACACAAGAAAAGAAGAAGATGAAAAAACATTTGATACTATGTTTGCTATTCGCGTTGTTTACCGGTGAATTGGCGGCACAGGAGCTTATCACGAATGTATATGGACGTAGTGTGCGTTCGTTAAATGGTAAGTGGAATGCTATTGTAGACTTATATGACCAGGGACATCGCATGGAAATTTATAAAAACATGTCTCCTCAAGGAAATACGGACTTCTATGAATATTCGTTTGAAAACGGATTGCGGTTGAATGTTCCCGGCGATTGGAATTCGCAGATGCCGGAGTTGAAGTATTATGAAGGAACAATTTGGTATGCCCGTCATTTCGATGCTCGTCGTGAGCCGGGTAAGCGACAATTTTTGTACTTTGCCGCAGTCAGCTATCGTAGCCGTGTCTATTTGAATGGAGTGGAAATTGCCGACCATGAAGGTGGCTTTACTCCCTTTCAGGTAGAAGTAACGGACTTATTGAAAGAAGGTGATAATTTCCTGACAGTAGAAGTCAATAATCGCCGTACCAAAGATGCTATTCCCGCATTGTCGTTCGATTGGTGGAACTATGGCGGTATCACTCGCGATGTATTGCTTGTAACTACTCCGCAAACTTATATTGAAGAATATGTCGTCCAATTGGATAAAGAACAACCGGATCGATTGATTACTAAAGTACGGCTCTCCGAGCAAAAAGCCGGCGAGAAGGTTTCGGTAACCATTCCCGAATTGAAAATCACATTCGAGTTGTATACCGATTCGGAAGGAAAGGCGGAAGCTGTGAAAACAGTGAAGAAGTTTCAGCGTTGGTCTCCCGATACCCCGAAATTGTACGAAGTCCGAGTTACTTCTGCTACTGATTGCGTAACGGAACAAATAGGTTTTCGTAATATTACGGTGAAGGGTACCGATATTTATCTGAACGGTAAACCCATGTTCATGTGTAGCATTTCTTTCCATGAAGAAATACCTCAGCGAATGGGACGCGCTTTCTCGGAAGCGGATGCTGCCATGCTGCTGAATGAAGCCAAAGCATTGGGAGTAAATATGATTCGTTTGGCGCATTACCCGCAAAATGAATATACTGTTCGTCTGGCGGAAAAGATGGGATTTATTCTTTGGCAGGAGATTCCTATTTGGCAAGGTATAGACTTTACAGATGATACAACTCGCCGGAAAGCGCAGAATATGTTGTCTGAGATGATTAAGCGTGACCGTAACCGTTGTGCGGTTGGCTTTTGGGGTGTTGCTAATGAGACGCAACCTTCCAAAGAGAGAAATGCTTTTCTGTCTTCGTTGCTTGAAACCGGTAAACAGTTGGATACAACACGCTTGTATGTGGCCGCTTTTGATTTGGTACGTTTCAATGCCGATAAGCAACGCTTTGTGATGGATGATTCGCTCACCTCTCGGCTGGATGTGGTAGCTGTCAATAAATATATGGGATGGTACCACCCTTGGCCGGTCGAGCCAAAGGATGCCATTTGGAATGTTGTTCCCGACAAACCGCTGATTATTTCAGAGTTCGGTGGTGAGGCCTTGTATGGGCAGTCCGGTAGTGAAGATGTAGTCAGTTCCTGGAGCGAAGAATATCAGGCGCGTTTATATCGCGACAACATTCGTATGTTCGATAATATTCCTAATTTGCGTGGAGTTTCGCCATGGGTGTTGTTTGATTTCCGTTCCCCATTCCGTTTCCATCCGACTAATCAGGATGGTTGGAACCGCAAGGGATTAATCTCTGATCAGGGAATGAGAAAAAAGGCCTGGTATCTTATGCGTGACTACTATCAGAAGAAAAAACTTACTAACAGATAATTAACCAAAAACTAATGATAATGAAGAATTTACTATTAAAGAGCAAAACATTGCTAAATGTTTTGTTCATACTGATGGTTACATTGACCGGTTCGGTAACCCTGTTGACGGCATGTTCGGAGGATGATGATACTACTCAGAATTTAAGTAATACATGGATGAAATCTGCTTCTGACGAGGTGGAACTTGAAATAGGTGTTCGTACTCCGGTGAATTTATTATTTAAGGATGCGGTAGCCGAGAAATTAGAATATACATGTACTTCTTCTGATGCGGCTGTTGCCACGGCAGCGTTGAGTAAGGGTAATAAAACAGTTACCATTGAAGGACTTGCCGAGGGGACTGCTGACATCAAGATAGCTTATGCCTCCAGTGCACTTGATAATCTGACGGCAACAATCACAGTGACGGTAAGCAAACCGAGCGGTGATTATGAAGCCGAATATGCGGACAATGGACGCTGGATGAAAGCGGCTGTTGAGAAAGCGGAAGTAAAT
The DNA here is from genome assembly GCF_015555825.1 of Bacteroides clarus. Taxonomy (NCBI): domain Bacteria; kingdom Pseudomonadati; phylum Bacteroidota; class Bacteroidia; order Bacteroidales; family Bacteroidaceae; genus Bacteroides; species Bacteroides clarus. The sequence continues at coordinate 299,936 of NZ_JADNLF010000002.1, forward strand.
ATAGATGAAGAAACTCCGGTGGCGCTTACTTTCAGCGATGATGAAATGAAGGCGTTGGAGTATGAGTGTAAATCGTTCGATGAGGCTGTTGCCATTGCAACAGGATTCTCAATGGATGCCGATAATAATAAGATTGTCAATGTAAAAGGTGTAAAGGTTGGAACCACTAAAGTCAAGATACAGTATTGGAAACCTCTTGAAGGTGGCGGTAGAAGAATTATCCGTTGTTTGTCCGATACTATAGAGGTTTCTGTAAAGGATAGATTGGCGGGAGCTACTATGACACTTGCCAAGGAGGAAATGAAATTGAAACCATCTGAAGAAATGCAGATTCCGATGATATTCGGAACAGATGTGGATGTTGCGGCTACAGATTATATATGTACTTCTTCTGCTGCGGATGTAGCAACTGCGGAAGTCGAAGAAATAGACGGTAAATTGGCTTTGATTGTAAAAGCAAAAGTTGATGGAGAAACAGATATTAAGGTTGAGTACAGTAAAAATGGCAGAAAGAATGAGACTCTTTCCGGTAATGTGAAGATTAAGGTATTGAGTAACCTTACCAGAATATTGGCGATTGGTAACAGTTATTCTCAAGATGCAGTGGAACAATATTTATATGACCTGGCAAAAGCGGCAGGGTATGAAGTTATTATTGGTAACATGTATATTGGCGGTTGCGACTTAGAAACACATTGGGCTAATATGCAGTCGGATGCAGCGGACTATATTTATAAGAAAATAGTAGATGGAACCAAAACTGAGTTTAAAGAACGAAAGTTGTCTCAAACGCTAAATGAAGAAAAATGGGATTATATTAGCTTACAACAGAAAAGTGGGAAGTCGGGCGATTATACTACTTATACAAGTTATTTGCCTAATTTAATTACTGCGTTGCAACAAACTAATCCCGATGCCGAATTAATGTGGCATCAGACTTGGGCATATGCCTCTGATTATGGAAGTTTCCCAAGTGATATAACAGAGCCAAAACAAGAGAATATGTATAATGCGATTGTTGCTGCTTCTTTTCAAACTATGCAGGATAATCCGGCATTAAAAATACTTATTCCATCAGGAACGGCTATTCAAAATGGACGTACCTCTTATCTGGGTGATACTTTTAATCGTGACGGAACTCATTTGAATACTGCTTATGGACGCTATACAGCAGCTTGTACCTGGTTCGAAGCTATATTTGAAACTGAGGTAGTGGGGAATTCTTATGTGCCCGCTACTGTAAGTGCTGCGGAGGCGACAATAGCACAAAATTCTGCTCATATGGCAATAAAGAATCGATATGAGGTTACAGATATGAGCATATATAATCCTTCCGCTTCTGGTAAGCTTGCAGCTCCTATTTATGTGGATTTTGGTGTGGTTGGTAATGGGGTATCACATCCTACCTCTTCTGATATAATTACATGGAATAATATTCAAATTGGAAGTAGTGTGACTCAGACTGATGCAGTGTTTTTGAATGATGCAAACAAGGATTATACTGGTATACGTATGAGTCTGTCAGGATTTAAAGGGTTTCAAGGTGGTAGTTCTGGTTCTGCCTATAATGAGGCCTATGAAATAGTCTATGATGGAATTTCATTCCCGTGTAGTGCATGGAGAGATTTCTTGGTTGTTAGTGGAACAAAAGGTATCGGTAATTTATCTGACTTTGCAACTATAAATATCACACGAATGGATCCGAATATGAAATATGACTTCGTGATTGTAGCAGTACGTACAGATAGTAGTAAGGGCGCTCGATTTGCAAACTATAAAATAGAAGATGTTACAGGAGAGAAGAGTATAGTAGATAATAGAGATATTAATTTGAAAGTGGGTAGTGCTACAAACTGTACGGATAATCAGTGGGAAAGAGTAGATTTCAGTCGATTTGTTATTTCTGTTAAAAATGTGCAACCTACTACTGAGGGCAATGTGACACTTAGCGTACAAGGTGTTGGTTCTGCAAATGCATGTGATGGTGTTGTCAATGCATTAGTTATTAAAGCGGCGGACGAATAGTCTGATATAGGAATATTTATTATTCTAATCTGATTAAAACAACGCAATGGATTAATATCCATTGCTATACAAGTACCAATTTTATATCACCCTTTGGTATTGGAAGTACCATGTTTTGGTACGACAAATACCAAAGGCTGGTACTTCTTGTACCAACCGTCGGTACCCCTCGTACCTACGGTTGGTACGGAAGTTACCTTGTGGAAGGAGTTAGGAATAGACGGGGCGTTTGTCCTTTTTAAATACAGACCAAATGAATATCAGTAAGAGAGTTTTTTTGAACATACTATTGCTTTATTGTTATATGCTTGCTGCCGACGCTCAAGTATACATCACTCCCCAAGCGGAACAGCGTGCCAAAGCCTTAGTTTCCCAAATGACTTTGGAAGAGAAGATTGATTATATCTCCGGTCCCAAGTCATTTTATATTCGTGCTGTTCCCCGATTGGGGATTCCCGAAATAAGAATGGCTGACGGACCTCAAGGAATACGTAATAATACCCAAAGCACTTTGTACCCTTGTGGTATTCTCTCCGCTTCAACATGGAACCGGAGACTAGTCCGGGATTTGGGTAATGGCTTGGGACAAGACGCGAGAGCTCGCGGAGTTAGCATTCTGTTAGGTCCTGGTGTCAATATCTACCGTTCTCCCTTGTGCGGACGTAATTACGAGTATTTCGGTGAAGACCCTTATCTGACGGGTGAAGTTGCTAAAGAATATATATTAGGGGTTCAGGAAGAGGGAGTGATGGCTACGGTGAAACATTTTGCCGCTAATAACCAGGAATGGAGCAGGCATCATGCAAGCTCGGACGTAGACGAACGTACTTTGCAAGAAATTTATTTCCCAGCTTTTCGTAAAGCGGTACAGGAAGCCCGGGTAGGAGCGGTGATGGATAGTTATAATCCGCTTAACGGAGTACATGCCACCGAGAACCGATGGCTTAACATTGATGTGCTGCGTAAGCACTGGGGATTTAAAGGGATTCTGATGTCGGACTGGACTTCTGTATATTCCGGGGTGGGAGCCGCCAATGGCGGGCTGGATTTGGAAATGCCTGTCGGCCGATTTATGACAAAGGAGATTCTGATTCCGGCAATAGCGAATGGTATTGTAACCGAAACAACGATTGACCTTAAAGTACAGCATATTCTTCAGACATTAATAGCTTTTGGAGCCTTTGACACCCCAAGAGAGGATAAGTCGATTGCCAAAGATAATGTCCGGTCTAAAGAGATAGCCCTCAATCTTGCCCGGGAAGGGGTTGTTTTGTTGAAAAATGATAATCAGACCTTGCCTTATCGGAAAGGCAGGACACTGATTCTCGGTCCTAATGCTGATATTATCCCGACAGGTGGCGGAAGCGGGTTTGTCACTCCTTATTCTACCGTATCACTTTATGACGGTATGGTTCAATTGAAAGGAGAAAAACAAGTAGAGTTGCTGCCCGACAATATTCTGTATAAAGATATATCCGGGCGGATTTACACAGACGAAAGCCTCACCCGAAACGGATTTAAGAGCGAATACTATAATACTCCGAATCTTACCGGGAAACTTTTTAAAACGTCGATAGAACAGAATATAGATTATACCTGGAAATATGGCGCACCCTTTGAAGGTATGCCGGCGGATAAGTTTTCTGTTTGCTGGAACGGTCTTTATCAGGCTGATAAAGACGGTACGATTAAGTTTCAGTTGGCGGGAGATGATGGCTATCGCTTGTTTGTGAACGATAAAATGGTAACCGGGGATTGGGGCAATCATTCGTTCAGTACCCGTAGTGCATTTATGCAAGTCAAAGCAGGGGAGTTGTACAAATTACGCATCGAATATTTCGATAATGCAGGTGAAGCAACTGTAAAATTCCAGGCCGGCATGCTGGATGAGGAACGTTTGTCGGCTTCTTTGAGGCGTGCGGCAAATGTGATTGTATGCGCCGGGTTCAATAGCAGTACCGAGGGAGAAGGGTTCGACCGTCCGTTTGCATTGTCTCATGGGCAGGAATATCTTATAAATAAGGTGGCATCGCTTCATAAGAATGTAACGGTGGTTGTAAATGCCGGTGGCGGTATTGACTTCCGTAACTGGGGAAAGAATGTGCAAGCCGTTCTGATGGCCTGGTATCCGGGACAAGAGGGGGGAAAAGCCATCGCTGAGATTATTACGGGAAAACTTTCGCCAAGCGGAAAGTTGCCTGTCAGTATTGAAGAAAGGTGGGAAGATAATCCGGTATATGATAATTATTATGATAACCGTAACGTGCCTCACAAAAGGGTACAATATGCGGAAGGTGTTTTTGTAGGCTACAGGGGATACGACCGGACAGGAAAGCGACCGTTATATCCTTTCGGTTACGGACTTTCCTACAGTCGTTTTGAGTACAGTGATATGACCGTAGAGAAGCTTGGCGACAACCGTTTCTCAGTAAGGTTCGATGTGAAGAACATCGGAAATATGGATGCTGCGGAAGTGGTGCAGGTATATGTGCGGGATGTGAAGTCTTCTGTGCCACGTCCGCTGAAAGAACTGAAAGGATATGATAAAGTTTATTTGAAAAAAGGGGAGACCAAGCGTATCGGTATATCTTTGGATAGGGACGCTTTTGCTTTTTACGACATAAATACCCGGAGCTTTATCGTGGAAGAAGGAGAATTTGAAATCTTGGCAGGAGCTTCTTCCGAAGATTTGCCTTTAAAACAAACTATTACTTTATAATATGAAACAATCTCGAATATTAAAACTGTTACTTGTCTGCCTGTTGTTTTGTTTCGCGGGTGAGACTTATGCCCGGCAGAAGGCCGTTAAGATTCTTGCTATCGGCAATAGTTTCTCACAGGATGCTGTGGAACAATATTTGCACGAACTGGCCGAGGCTGACGGTATTTCTACTATTATCGGCAATATGTATATCGGCGGGTGCTCTTTGGAGCGCCACGTAAAAAATGCACGTGCTAATGACTCCGCTTATTATTACCGTGAGATAGGTCTTGACGGAAAGAGAGTTGAAAAAAAGAAAGTTTCATTGGAAACAGCTCTGGCGGATGAAGAATGGGATTATGTCAGCCTTCAACAGGCCAGTCCGTTTTCCGGTATGTATGAAACGTACGAGGCGTGGTTACCCGAATTGGTACAGTATGTGCGCGAACGGTTGCCAAAGAAAACTAAACTGATGTTGCACCAAACTTGGGCTTATGCGGCTGATGCCAAACATACGGGTTTTAATAACTATAACCGCAATCAGCTGACGATGTATCACTCTATTGTGGATGCTGTGAAGCAGGCTGGTAAGCTGGTAGGTATAAAGATGATAATTCCTTCGGGTACCGCCATACAAAATGCGCGTACTTCTTTTGTCGGCGACCACATGACCCGTGATGGTTATCATCTGGATTTGAAAATAGGCCGGTATACGGCTGCCTGTACATGGTTTGAACGTATCTTCAAACGTTCTGCCGTTGGTAATGCTTATGCGCCGGAGGGCTTGGACGACGCGCGCCGTAAAGTGGCGCAGCAGGCTGCTCACGAAGCTGTGTTGCATCCTTATCGGATTACCGATTTGGGCGGTGAAAAGAATCCCTTGTACAAAGACCCGAAAGCTCCGATTGAAGAACGTGTCAATGACTTGGTTGCACGAATGACATTGGAAGAAAAAGTTCTCCAACTGAACCAATACACATTGGGGCGTAATAATAATGTAAACAATGTGGGAGAGGAAGTGAAGAAGCTTCCGGCAGAAATCGGTTCCGTGATTTATTTCGATACAGATGCTGAGCTGCGTAACGGTTTGCAACGTAAGGCGATGGAAGAGTCCCGCTTGGGCATTCCTGTTTTGTTCGGTTACGATGTAATTCATGGTTTCCGTACCGTTTATCCTATCTCTTTAGGACAGGCATGTTCCTGGAATCCCGGATTGGTGGAACAGGCTTGCGCTGTTGCCGCCCAAGAGGCGCGTATGTCGGGAGTAGACTGGACTTTCTCTCCGATGATTGATGTGGCGCATGACGGTCGTTGGGGACGTGTAGCCGAGGGGTACGGAGAAGACCCGTATACCAACGGGGTTTTCTGTGTGGCTTCGGTGAAAGGCTATCAGGGTGATACCTTGGCGGATGAACGGAGAGTGGCTGCCTGCCTGAAACACTATGTGGGGTATGGAGCTTCGGAAGCGGGACGCGATTATGTTTATACGGAGATTTCCAAACAGACGCTTTGGGATACCTATATGCTTCCTTATGAGATGGGAGTTAAGGCCGGAGCTGTTACTTTGATGAGCGCATTCAATGATATTAGCGGAGTTCCCGCATCTGCCAATCGTTATACGATGACTGAAATACTGAAAGACCGTTGGAAGCATGACGGATTTGTTGTATCCGACTGGGGAGCAGTGGAACAGTTGGTAAATCAGGGTGTGGCATCGTCAAAGAAAGAGGCCAGTCTGAAAGCCTTTCAGGCGGGTATGGAAATGGATATGATGTCTCACGGTTATGATAAATATCTGGCGGACTTGTTGAAAGAAGGGAAAATCTCGGAAGAAAGGCTGAACGATGCGGTTCGTAGGGTGTTGCGTGTTAAATTCCGGTTAGGGCTGTTTGATAATCCTTATACTAAGAAGAGTACGGAGGAAGAGCGGTTTCTGCTTCCGTCAAGTTTGGAGATAGCCGGAAAGCTGGCGGAAGAATCAGTCGTGTTATTGAAGAATGAAGATAATGTACTGCCGCTTTCTGCATCTGCCAAGATTGCAGTGATTGGTCCGATAGGTAAGAATAAGTGGAACTTACTGGGCTCTTGGTCCGGTCATGGTCGTGACGGTGATGTGGTAAGTGTATATGAGGGTTTGGAAGCGGAGTTTAAGGATAAGTCCCGGTTATTGTATGCTAAAGGATGTGACTTTGAAGGTGAAGATGAGTCGGGATTTGCCGAAGCTGTAGCTGTTGCCAAGCAATCGGACGTTATTCTTCTTTGTCTGGGTGAGAAAAAGACCTGGAGCGGTGAGAATGCCTCGCGTTCTACACTGGCATTGCCGCAAATTCAGGAAAAGCTGGCTATGGAGTTACAGAAAACAGGCAAACCTATTATATTGCTTCTTTCTAACGGACGTCCTTTGGAGTTAAATCGGTTGGAACCTGTCAGTAAAGCTATTGTAGAAATATGGCAGCCGGGTGTTGCAGGGGGCAAACCTATTGCCGGTATTCTTAGCGGCCGAATCAATCCTTCCGGAAAGTTGGCTATCACCTTCCCGTACTCTACCGGACAGATTCCCATCTATTATAATCAGAGGAAGAGTGGACGCTCGCATCAGGGATTCTATCAGGATATAACCAGTAAGCCGCTTTATCCGTTCGGTCATGGTTTGAGCTATACGGAATTTGAGTATGGTGCAATCACTCCTTCTGCCACAGTGGTAAAACGTGGTGAAAAGCTGACGGTGGAAGTACCTGTCACTAATGTGGGAGAGCGTGACGGCGCAGAGACTGTACTTTGGTTTATCTCCGATCCGTACAGCTCGATAACCCGTCCGGTAAAAGAACTGAAATTTTTTGATAAACAGCTTATCAAAGCCGGAGATACAAAGGTTTTCCGTTTTGATGTTGATTTGGAACGTGATTTCGGCTTCGTAGATGAGAATGGAAAACGGTTTTTGGAAGCAGGCGAATACTACATCATGGTGAAAGACCGGAAAGTGAAGATCGAGCTGGTTGATTGAGAGTCTTGACTTCATAGAAATAAATAAGCCCTTCAAAAATAATCATTTTGAAGGGCTTATTTATTTCTATGAAGTATTTCGCTTTATTTGTTGAAAGAAGTATAGGTAACTTCTATCTGCAAGTTGCTTCCGCCATAGGTCGGATCTCCGCCTTTTAGCTTGGCATACGTAGGTTTCAGGTCATGCTGAATGCCAATCATGGAAGGAGTGGTGCTGTTCGTATCATACGTCACGACTACGGGGATTAATACAACCTTATCCCAGTTCTCCCCTTCACCGCCGGGCTGGCTCCATCCCGCTTCCCATGCCGCTTCATCCCACGCTGCGCCTGCGTCTTCTTTTGCTTTCTGTTTGGCGGCCTTTTTCTCGTTGATGCAAGCGGAGACTAAACGGGCGATATTCTTAAATGTATATTGGTTCGTTTCCACACTGTTGTGAGTGGCGACAAAAGAGGTAACATTGTCCGTAAGTTCGTTATTGACAAAGAAAGTGTCCATGTCTTTCTTGCGCAATAGCAAAACCGTTTCCGGCGCACTCATGCTGAACTTATATTTGTTGTTATTCTCCTGATTATAATTCGTGAAAGTCAGTTTAACGGCATTCAGCGTGTCGTTGGTCAACTCTTCATGTATTTTATCGTAGGGCAAAGTAGCCTCTGTGAAGATGCCGGCGGGCGATTTGAGATAACTCCAGCCTTTCTCGCTGTCACTGGTCACTTTCTTTTCCAGTTGCGGGGAGTTCTCGAATCTGTTGGCTTGGACAACTTCTTTCGTAGAGGCAAATACGGTTGCCGTACTGTAATATAAAGAGTCGGCGGGTTTGCCTTCCGCATTCAATGTACCGTCTTTCTTAGTGAGTTTTACCCCTAAGCTGTCCACATAATGGAAACGGAATTGCATTTGTAAGTCCACGCGGTCGACATATAGAATGGTTCCATCGCCATAATCGGTTTCAATATATACGCCTTTCAATACATTATCGATAAACTTATCCGAGTTCTTGAAGAAGTCGTTCTCTCCTCTCTGATAAGCTCTGTTTAACTGCAGCAGCTCGTTACCGAACTCTTTACTTAAAGGCAGGGTTACATTCGGATAGAAAAGACTGTTACCATTGGAGTCGGTGGCGTTTCTTACCGAATCGGGTACGGAAGTATCGTAGGCCGTATACGCTTTGTGCAGTTGGAAATATCCGGTTGTAAAGTTCGGCTTATTCGCTGTTACCTTGCTGAAATAATCTTCCGGATTAATATCGGTATAGTGGTTGTTCGTTAATCTTCGGTTCAATTCGTATACCGACATTCTGCATGGATTCAAAGAATCTCCGTACCATGAAGCGTAGTATATTGTCAGTTGGGCGGAAGATACGGTATCGCCGGCCATCGTTCCCGTATGGGTCTCGTCGTTGTATTCCGCAGGAAATCTAAAGTCATCGGCGCAGTTCAACTCTGTCAGAAAACTGGCTTTATAATTCCCGAAACCGTTCGGATCGGGGTCGGTGAACGTACCGACGTATCCCGTGCTCGTCTTGGCATAAACAGGTCCTGCAAGAATGGATTTTGTAGAAACCTCGAAAGTCTTGGTTTGGGCGGAAATACCATCCGAATCGGGCAGCATACCCATACCCAGTGTTCCGGTATTATCATCGCATCCGTAGAAAACCAGAAGTGCCAAAAGCAATATCCCTAAATATTTTACTTTCATAATTCTTCGTCTTGAAATCAACTTTATTCTTGTTCTACTCCCCAAACCCGGTCGTAGAAGTCGTTGCAGGCATCCGCGAAGTTTTCGGGAGATTGATAGCCTAAGATAGGCTTACCGATTTGACGGGCATACTCCATGACTTCCTCATTCACGTGTTCGCTTTGCTGGATAACACCGTCGGAATAGTCTACCGCTAATTTGCAGAGAGCCGTATAATCAATCGGTTCTTTCAAATCGGCGATATCTTTCTTGCTGATGCCCTTCAATAGGAGCTTGCTGGCAAAATCGGGATGGAACGGCTCTTTAAAGTCATTGTCATACAGTGAAAAGACAACTTTTGCATCTCTGAACGATGGTTCGTCTTTATACGCTTTCTTGATATACAGCGGCGCCAATGCGGTCATCCAGCCATGACAGTGGATGACGTCCGGACACCAGCGTAATTTCTTAACCGTTTCCAGTACGCCGCGGGCATAGAAAATAGCGCGTGCGTCGTTGTCTTCATATTCGACGCCGTTCTCATCAACCACTTGCAAGCGGTTCTGGAAGTAATCGTCGTTGTCGATGAAGTAAACTTGCATGCGGGCAGACTGTATGGAAGCCACTTTAATGATAAGCGGATGGTCGGTATCGTCGATGATAAGGTTCATACCGGAGAGACGTATCACTTCGTGCAACTGGTTCCTGCGCTCATTGATGTTTCCCCATTTGGGCATAAACGTTCTGATTTCTCTGCCTTTTTCTTGGATTGCTTGCGGCAGGTTTCTGCCAACAAGGGACATCTCGGATTCTGAAACGTAAGGGGTAATTTCTTGTGTTATAAATAAAACCTTGTTCGCCTTTGTCATAATAACAATGTTCTCAATTATTCTGCAAAGATATAAAAAAAATCGGGCAATAAAGCAAGACGAGCTCGTCTATAATTCCTTATGAATTGTTAAGCGGTTGTGTATCAGTGATAAATGCGTCTACTGACATCTCTTGGTACAGGGTAACTTTTGCATTAATTTACGATATTTCTTCTTTATATGGTAAATAATAGCTTATTTTGCACCGTTTTTGCGAACAACCAAGTTATTATATAACCGAAAAAATGGAAATAGTACATACTATCAAGGACTTGCAGGCCGGACTTTCGGCTATGAGAGCCCAAGGTAAGAAGGTGGGTCTGGTACCTACGATGGGAGCCTTGCATGCCGGTCATGCTTCATTGGTAAAACGTTGTGTGGCGGAGAATGATGCCGCTGTGGTAAGTGTTTTTGTAAATCCTACTCAGTTTAATGACCGGAATGATTTAATCAAATATCCCCGTACGCCGGAGGCCGATTGTCGTTTGCTGGAAGAATGCGGGGCGGCGTTTGTCTTTGCTCCGGCGGTGGAAGAGATGTATCCGGAACCGGATACCCGCAGGTTCAGCTACGCACCTTTGGATACGGTAATGGAGGGAGCTTTCCGCCCGGGACACTTCAACGGTGTATGCCAGATTGTGAGCAAGTTGTTTGATGCGGTGCAGCCGGACCGCGCTTATTTCGGTGAAAAGGATTTTCAGCAATTGGCTATAATCCGTGAAATGGTGCGTCAGATGAGTTATCCGCTGGAGATTGTGGGCTGTCCTATCGTACGTGAGGAAGATGGCCTGGCTTTGAGCAGCCGTAACGCCCGTCTGTCCGCCGAAGAACGTAAAAATGCCTTGAAAATTTCGCAGACTTTATTTGAAAGTCGTACCTTTGCGGCCTCGCATACGGTTGCCGAGACACGGAAGTTTGTGGAAGATGCCATTGCGGCCGCTCCCGGCTTGCGTCTGGAATACTTTGAGCTGGTGGACGGCAATACGTTGCAGAAGATTGCCGATTGGGAAGACACTGCGTATGCCGTAGGCTGCATTACGGTATTCTGCGGAGAAGTCCGTCTGATTGACAATATCAAGTATAAGGAGTAATAAACATAAAAAAGCCAATCTTATGATGATTGAAGTGTTGAAGTCGAAAATCCATTGCGCCCGCGTCACGGAGGCTAATCTCAACTACATGGGAAGCATTACGATTGACGAGGACTTGATGGATGCCGCTAACATGATTGCCGGCGAAAAGGTTTATATTGCCGACAATAATAACGGTGAACGTTTTGAAACTTATATCATTAAAGGCGAGCGCGGTTCGGGTAAAATCTGTTTGAACGGCGCGGCGGCCCGTAGGGTTCAACCGGATGACATTGTTATTATCATGTCGTATGCATTGATGGACTTTGAAGAAGCCAAGACGTTTAAGCCGACGGTGATTTTTCCCGATCCGGCGACAAATAAGGTGGTGAAGTAGTCCTTTATCAGATAGAAAGAAAAAGTCCCGTTTGCCGAATGGCGAACGGGACTTTCTTTTTATGGTGAAGTAACTTTAGTGCTTCAACTGCTCATTCATGGCTGCGGCGGCTTTTCGGCCGTCACCCATGGCGAGGATTACGGTAGCGCCGCCACGAACGATGTCGCCGCCGGCATAAATGGTCGGGATGGACGACTGCATACTGTCGTTTACGGCAATTGTTCCTTTACGTCCCAATTCGAGCCCTTTGATAGAGCTGGGAACGATAGGGTTCGGGGATACGCCTACGCTGACGATGGCAAGGTCTATGTCAATCGTTTCGGTGGCTCCCGGAATGGGCACAGGACTGCGGCGTCCGGATGCGTCGGGTTCGCCCAATTCCATTTTTTGGAGAACTACCTGTTTTACTTTTCCTTGTTCATCGGCAATGTATTCTATCGGGTTGTGGAGTGTCAGGAATTCTACTCCTTCTTCTTTGGCGTGTTTCACTTCCTCAATGCGTGCGGGCATCTCTTCTTCCGAGCGGCGGTAGATAATCATGGCACGTTCGGCACCCAGGCGACGGGCCGTGCGGACGGAGTCCATGGCCGTGTTGCCGCCGCCGATGACGGCTACGCATTTGCCGAAAGGCACAGGTGTGTCGGAATCCTCGCTGGCAGCGTCCATAAGATTGACACGTGTCAGGTATTCGTTGGACGACAGAATGTTGATGGAATTTTCACCGGGGATATTCATGAAGTTCGGCAGTCCGGCGCCGGAAGCGACGAATATGCCTTTGAAATCTTCTTCTTCCAGTTGCTCCACGCTTAATGTCTTACCGATGATGCAGTCCTTGATGAACTTTACACCCATTTGGGCAAGGTTCTCGATTTCGACATCCACTACCTTGTTGGGCAGACGGAATTCGGGAATACCGTATTTCAGTACACCGCCGATTTCGTGCAGTGCTTCGAATACGGTAACATCGTAGCCGTATTTCGCCATATCCCCTGCAAAAGACAGGCCGGCAGGACCCGAACCGATTACGGCAATCTTGATGCCGTTCTTTTCTTTGATTTCCGGTACGGAAATTTGTCCGCTTTCACGTTCATAATCTGCGGCGAAGCGTTCCAGATAGCCGATGGCAACCGGCTTTTCGTTCATCTTTAAGTGGATACATTTGGACTCGCATTGCTTTTCCTGCGGACATACGCGACCGCAAACAGCGGGCAATGCGCTGGTTTCTTTCAGTGTCTTGGCGGCTTCCAGAAACTCGCCGCGTTCTATATTTTTGATGAAACGGGGGATATCTATACCCACGGGACATCCCTCGGTACAGCCCGGATTGGCACAGTCCAGACAGCGTTTGGCTTCTGTTAAGGCCTGTTCCTCGGTCAATCCCCGGTTTACTTCTTCCTTGCGGCTGTGTGAGCGGTATTCGGCGTCCAACTCGTTCATTTCCACGCGGGGAATGGCGGTACGCTCTTTTGCTTTCATGGATTTGCGCAGCTCTTGACGCCAAGCGGCATTACGGCTTTTTTCGTCCTCTTCCGGGGTGTTTTCTCCGGTTGCCTGACAAGTTTGCGGTTCTTCCAGCTTATGCATTTCTTCGCGTTCGATGTTTTTGAATGCGCCCATACGCTTCAGCATTTCATCGAAATCTACCTGATGGCCGTCAAATTCCGGTCCGTCTACGCATACGAATTTGGTTTTACCGCCGATAGTGATGCGACAGGCGCCGCACATTCCTGTTCCGTCTACCATGATGGTATTCAGGGATACATCGGTAGGTATCTCGTATTTCTTCGTCAGCAAACAAACGAATTTCATCATAATGGCCGGACCGATGCAGAAGCATTTGTCTACTTTCTCGCGGTTGATGACGCTTTCCACGCCTTCCGTAACCAGCCCCTTATTGCCGTACGAGCCGTCGTCTGTCATGATAATGACTTCATCGGAACTTTCCCGCATCTCTTTTTCGAGGATAATCAGCTCTTTGGTACGGCCTGCCAATACTGTAATCACACGGTTACCGGCAGCTTTCAATGCCTGTACGATAGGAAGCATCGGAGCTACGCCCACACCGCCACCGGCGCAAACAACAGTTCCGAAGTTCTCGATATGGGTGGCTTGTCCCAACGGACCAACAACATCGGTTATATAATCACCCTCGTTCAGCTCGCACAAACGGGTAGATGAGAGACCTACCTCTTGTACAACCAAAGTGATAGTTCCTTTTACAGGATCGGCGGAGGCGATGGTCAGCGGCATACGCTCGCCTTTTTCGCCTACACGTACTATTACAAAGTGTCCTGCCTTGCGTGATTTAGCAATTAACGGTGCTTCGATTACTAACTTGAAGACCTTTTCTGAGAAATGTTCTTTGCTAATGATTTTATTCATTATCTTATAATTTTGTTGGTATAATTACGTAATCTCTTTCAGAATGATAGATTTTGCAAAGATACGGGTTATTTGTTAATAACAAAGAATGTATAGGGAAAAAAGAGTGCGGTGGGAGTGGATAAGGCGATTTTGAAGATAGAGAATAGTTTTCTGGGAGAAGAGTGCTTGGGGGAGTAAAGTTGTTTTGGGAGAGAATAGCTATTTTGAAATAAGGTTACTTATTTGCTTAAAGATTTTTATTGGCCTGAATAATATTATTAGCTTGAATAATCTTAATTTGCTTAAGAACTTTTATTTACTTGAAGATTTTTATTTGCTTAAAGATTTTTATTTGCTTGAATAATCTTATTTGCTTAAAAACTTTTATTTGCCTAAAGAACCTTATTTGCTTGAAGAATCACTTTTATACAGGAAGGCTGGAAGCCTTCTATCTTATAGCCCGGGGTATCACCCCGGGGAAGTATATATTTCTCTTTTGCGCCCTGAAAGGGCATAAGAATCAACTCCACAAATATTCTTCTTTATATTCAATTTTATAATTTTTTAGGAACTCCACTAATTCTTCTTTAAAACTTTTCTTTGTATGATGCTCTTTCTGGTTTCGGATATAATTGGTGACGGTATCCACTTTTGATTGGCTGACTGAAAATGCGGCATAACCGTTTTGCCATGCAAAGTTGGGATGTTGGGGGTAGGCGCGTTTTATCCATTTGGAGGAGCTTCTTTTGATTTCTTGTAACAGCATGGCGGTAGAAACGGTGCTTGTCAATTCACAAAGAATATGTATGTGGTTGGCGGTACCGCCTATGATAATGCTTTTGCATAGGTTTTGATTGATGATTCCTCCTATATAAGAGTGTATTTCATTCAGATTTTTTTCGGGTAATAGGTCTTCGCGATTTTTGGTGGAGAAGATGATATGTATGTAGATTTTGTTTAAGGATTGTGACATGATGTGGGGTTTTGCCCTTTCAGGGCGTAATAGAAAATAGGGGAATGATTTGATAATTACCCCAGGGTGTTACCCTGGGCTGTAAGATATAAGGCTTTCAGCCTTCAGTTCTGTATTTCAGCTTTTCAGTTCAGTGTTTTCAGTCTTCAGTTCTGCACCTCAGCCTTCAGTTCTGTATTTCAGCTTTCAGTTCAGTGTTTTCAGCCTTCAGCTCTGTATTTCAGCTTTCAGCTCAGTATTTTCAGTCTTCAGTTCTGCATCTCAACCTTTAATTCTGCGTTTCAACCTTCAGTCTGGTATTCTTAGCTTTTAACGTCATGGCTTTTTGTTCTAATTTTCATGACTTTTATCCTTATTGCTTTACCTGTCTTAGTTTTTGTATAAAAAAGGTGCGTCAGAATATGAAATTCCTATATTCTGACGCACCTTTTATTATTTTGAATTTGAAATGACGCTTCTTCAGTCAATCATTTCGAATCCTGTATACGGAACCAATGCTTTCGGAATACGGATACCTTCCGGAGTCTGGTTATTTTCCAATAAAGCTGCTACGATACGCGGCAGTGCCAGTGCGGAACCATTCAAGGTGTGGCAAAGCTCTGTCTTCTTTTCTGCTGTACGGTAACGGCATTTCAGTCGGTTGGCCTGGTAAGTATCGAAGTTGGATACCGAACTTACTTCCAGCCAGCGTTTCTGTGCTTCGGAATATACCTCGAAGTCGAAGCAAAGGGCGGCGGTAAAGCTCATGTCGCCACCGCACAGACGCAGGATACGATAGGGTAATTCCAATTTCTGAAGCAATCCTTCCACATGGTTCAGCATTTCCTGATGAGATTCTTTGGAATGTTCCGGCTTGTCGATGCGTACTAATTCTACTTTGGAGAATTCGTGCAGACGGTTCAGGCCGCGTACGTCTTTACCGTATGAACCTGCTTCGCGACGGAAGCATTGTGTATAAGCGCAGTTTTTGATAGGCAACTGCTTCTCGTCGAGGATAACGTCGCGATAAATATTCGTTACGGGAACTTCGGCAGTCGGAATCAAGTACAAATCGTCTACCTCGCAATGATACATCTGACCTTCTTTGTCGGGCAACTGGCCTGTACCGTAACCGGAAGCGGCATTAACCACCGTCGGAGGCATTATCTCGGTATAGCCGGATTTGCGTGCTTCGTCCAGGAAGAAGTTGATAAGCGCGCGTTGAAGTTGTGCGCCTTTGCCTTTGTACACGGGAAAACCTGCGCCTGTAATCTTAACGCCCAGGTCAAAGTCTATCAGGTCGTACTTCTTGGCCAATTCCCAATGGGGGAGCGCGTCTTTGGGAAGTTCGGTCTCCATACCGCCCATTTTCTCTACCACATTGTCGTCGGCGCCTACGCCTTCGGGTACGCTGTCGTAAGGAATATTGGGGATTGTATACAGTAAGTTCTGTAAATCGGTTGCGGCCTGATCCATTTCTTCCTGCAATGCCTTGTTGGCTTCTTTCAATTCGGCTACGCGGCTTTTTGCGGCTTCCGCTTCATCTTTCTTACCCTCTTTCATTAACAGTCCGATAGACTTGGAAAGGGAGTTTACTTCCGACAGGTTCTTATCTAAGATTGTTTGGGTATTGCGTCGTTTGTCATTGGTTTCCAGCACTTGCCCGATGGTTTCTTGGGCGTTTTTGAAGTGCTTTTTCTCCAGTCCGCGGATTACCGCGTCGGTGTTGTCTGTAATTTGTTTAATGGTAAGCATATCTTATACTTGTTTTTATGATACTCGGGATTTGCGAGGGCAAAGATAGTGCAAATCAAAAGTAATACAAAAAAGAAACTTGCTTATTTTTAAGTATAAAAAGAAAGGGATGCAATCAATCGGATTGCATCCCTTCGCTTTATTTTTTTGTCCGGAAACTTATGCTTCTGCGCTTTCAGCGGGAATAACAGAAACAGAACGTCTGTCTGCTCTACCTACTTTGAACTGTACAGTTCCGTCTACCAAAGCGAAAAGAGTGTGGTCTTTACCCATACCGATGTTTTCACCCGGATGGAATTCAGTACCTCTTTGACGAACGATGATGTTACCTGCCTTGCAAGCTTCGCCACCAAATATCTTAACGCCTAATCTCTTACTCTGTGATTCGCGGCCGTTCTTAGAACTACCGACACCTTTTTTATGTGCCATTTCTTCTTACTTTTTTAATTGATTAAGCTACTACTTCCTTAATTGTTAACTCTGTGAATTGTTGACGGTGACCGTTCAGTTTGCGATAACCTTTTCTTCTTTTCTTGTGGAAAACAAGAACTTTGTCGCCTTTTACCAGACCTGAAACAACTTCGCAAACAACTTTTGCGCCTTCTACGGTAGGAGCACCTACAGTGATGTTACCGTCTTTGTCTACCAAAAGAACTTTCTCAAATTCTACCGTTGCACCGGCTTCTGCATTTTGCATGTGGTGTACAAACAGCTTTTTGCCAGCTTCTGCTTTGAATTGCTGACCGTTGATTTCTACAATTGCGTACATTTCTTATATATAATGTATAAGTTAGCTCCGTCGGGTGGTCTCTAATCACTTAGAAAGCACTTAATTAAACCCGGTGCGGAATAATCGGGCACAAAAGTACCTCTTTTATTTGTAATGGACAAATCTTTCTTTCTCTTTTTTAAGACAATTAATACTTTATAAGTAAGGTCCTAAGAATTGATTCCTATCAAGAGCATCTGTCATTCGGAGCGTGGCGCTAAGCGGCGGAGATACGACTGTTTATTCGTTCCATCATGGTGAATATTTTGTTCCGCTGTGAGGGAAGTTTTGTTCCACCATGGTGGAACAAAACTTTCTCCATAGTGGAACGATTTAATTATAGCAAGGAAATTCCTTCGTCATACCAAGGTGAGAAAGCAAATGAGGGCGGCGAATGCGGCGAAAAGTACTAACAGAAGTACGATACGGCGTACACCTATGTTCTTCGGCGATGCGGCGGGTAATGGTTCCCGTTCCAATAATTCTTCCAGACTGCTCATTATTTTCTTGTGCGGGTATTGCCGCAGTTCTTCGGCGGTAGTCATGCCATGCGTGATACCTGCAAAATCCACTCCTGCCTTTTGTGCGGTTTCTGCGTCTACCGTACTGTCGCCGATGTATAATGTCTCGGCTTTGGTAGCATGGAGTTGCTTGATGGCAAGCAACAAACCTTCCGGAGACGGCTTAGGGGTTTTTACATCTTCTCCGCCGATAATGATGTCCAGAAAATCATCGGGAAAGTGCTGATTCAGTAATTCCTTGATGCGGTAACGAAATTTGGTGGAGATGATTCCGATACGGGCTCCGGAATCTTTTAACGCCATCAGCACGGATTTGGTTTCGAGGAAAAGCACCGTATTGACAGTCATATGTGTATCTGCCTCTTTTACATATTCCTTTTTGAATTCTGCAAGCTGCTGAGGGTCGGTTACGCCGGAAAGAATGGAAAAAGAATCTTCCAAGGTCTTGCCGATAGTACGCTTGATGTCGTCATCGGTGGGGTGAATGTAGCCGTGACGGTTCAGTACATTGCGGAAACAGGTAACGATGCCGCGCGAGGAATCGGCAAGCGTATAATCGAAGTCGAAGAGGTAGGTTGTATAATTCATATGCCTTTTTGCGGCAAAGTTATGAATAAATTGGCATTTTATATTTGTTTGTTACTCTTTTTCATTTTACTCTTCCGCCGCAAAGCCAGTGTTGCGTGTAATATTTCTCCTTGAGACTGCTCACGATAACTCCTTGGCTGGTACTGGCATGGATGAATTTTCCGTCTTTCAGATAGATGCCTACGTGAGCTACTTTTTTACGGGACGAGCGACTGGTGAAGAATACCAAATCGCCTTCACGTAAGTTGCGGCGGGCTATTTTATTGCTTTCTTTTAATTGTCCGTCCGTGCTGCGCGACAGACGCATACGGTAGGTCTTTTTATAAAGCTGGGATACCAAGCCCGAACAATCCGTCCCATGCCTACTGTCGCCACCCGCACGATAGGGAGTGCCTATCCATTCGGCGGCGTTGACATACAATTTATGGTTGTCCGTCAGCTCGATATCCATACCCAGACGTACCGAGGCTTGCGCCAGAGCTTTATAATCGAGACGGGGAGCGGAAGTATGGCAGGAACTTAAACAGAACATTAGTCCGAGAAGGACAATTACATAAGAAAAGGATTGCTTCATGTTTATTCTTCTGTCGATATTTCTTCGTCCGTATTATTTTCAACTTCAACGGCTTCTTCTACGCTGACATTGAAATAGGCTTCCAATTCTTTCTCAGCCGAATTGTTTTCGTTTTGTATGTCACGGATAATGACGCCGTGCTCCAACAAGGCGATACGCGGGCATACGTCTACCGTATGGTTAAGGTTGTGGCTGGAGATGATGACGGTCGCTCCGTGCTCCTCGTTGTACTTTTTCAGCAGTTGCTTGATGATGGATTGCGAGCTGGGGTCGAGGAAATTGAAAGGTTCGTCCAGTATCAGTAGTTGCGGATGGTGCAACATGGCGGAGATAATGCCTATCTTTTGTTTGTTTCCCGCAGAGAAATTGCGTATGAACTTTTTCTGTCCCATGACCTCGCCGTTCATAAAACGTTCGAAAGGAGCGATGCGTTCATCTACTTCTTCTTTTTTCAGGCCGTACATCTTGCCGATGAAATGGAAATATTCTTCCGGGGTGAGATAGTCTATCAGGAAGCCGTCGTCAATGAAAGCGCCGGTAAAGTTCTTCCAGTCTTCGCTTTTGCATACGTCTATATCTTTGATGGTGACATTTCCGCGGTCAGCTTGCAACAAATCCAGTATCAGGCGGAAAAGGGTGGTCTTTCCGGCTCCGTTATTACCTACCAAACCCAACATATCACCTTGATTGATGATGTAATTGTCAATATTTACAGCGGTCTTTGCGCCGAATTTCTTTTGCAAATTATTTATCTGAATCATAACCATAAATCTTAAATAATAAATCTTACTGTCTGCTGTCTCTGAATCCTTCCATGTTTTTGTAGCGCCGCTTCATAAAGCGGTGATATACATTTTTCAGCCAAAAGCGGGAAGTGAGTATGAAGCCCGCGCCGATAACAATCAATATCCAGGCTGTGACTGTGGGGCCGAAAAAGGTTGTCAGCACAAAGTTCATAAGCAGAGGTACGCCGAATGCTGCTCCGGAAATCAGATTTTGCAATCCGGTTCCCATATTCTGGCGATTGGTCATTTTAGCATTCAGGTCTACGGTCTTGTTATTGTAGACGGCCAATTGGAACAGGCAGAAATACACACCGCCGGCAACGAATATAGCCCAGGCGATACAGCTCAGGACGGACAGTTTACCGGTTGCCATAGCCGGTATCATCAAGATTAGAGGTATGAGTATGGCGATGCTGTATAGAATATATTTGGCGCGGAGCAATGTGTAGATGGATTCCTTACGGCTCATCAGGCCATCGATGTAGTTGCCTTCGTAACTCATCAGGCTCGATAAAAACAGAATACCGAAAATCACAAAGTTGTAGACCATGATAAAGTTTTTCATTCCCTGACCGTCGTATGCTTCGGTAAAACTCAGGATACAGGTGAAAGCGACGACTACCAGGAATACCGTGCGCAGAGCTGTCTTGCAGACTTTGTTGCGCAGTAACATTTTCAGTTCCAATCGCATGTATTCGCCGATTTCTCCGTAACGGTCCAGGAATTTGTATTCGGATACGTGTTTGACTTTGGTGTCTTCCACTTTATTGATTTCATTATAAATCAATTTAATCATCAGTCCGCGGTTGATGAGCCATAGTGCCACGATAGCCGCGAATGTTCCGATGAAAGTAAGAAAGTGTCCGAGGATAAATCCTTCTCCCAGGTCGATAGACCAGTCGAACAACGGGCTGTCATCCGGTATGAACATTCCGGCAGCGATAATCCCGTATACCAGTATAGGCAGGATTATCCACCATACACGCTCGTTCATCAATGTCCGGCATAGCAGGAACCAATAATTGTTGAGTATCATCAATAGCCAGATTCCGATGCTGTAGGTCAGTACCCCTGTTATTCCGTAAAATTTAGTAATGCTGATGATAGCGAACGGAACAAAGAAAAACAGCCATATCAGGTTGAAGCCGTTCAATCCGGAACGTGTCAGCAGGAAATCGATAAGACGGTTGCGCTTTACCGGTAATAGCAGATAAGGCTTTACTTCCTGAGCGGGTGTTTTCTGGAATGGAAAGCGCATGAGAAAGTCCAGGAAGAATACGAATATCAGTCCGCTGTTCAAGACATGATATGCTTCCGTTGCCCCGTCGCCGAATGCAAAAGCGAAAGTCGTTCCGAAGAATATCAGGTAGCCGGCCCAGAATACTGCCATGAAGTACATCCAGAACTTTCCGAATTTGTTCTTCTCATACATCGGATTCCGTTTGGCAGCCAACTTTCCGTGCTTACGTAATTCTATAAAGAGGCTCATAATGGATGGGTGGTTAATGTATATGAAAAAGGCTGCGCTGCTTCACGAACAACGCAGCCTTTGGGTAAGCTCTATTTTTTATTTCTTTTCGGGACTGATCATTGAAACAGTGATTTGATTCTGCTGCTTCAGGAGCTCATTGGCAAATTGACGGACATCTTTTGCTGTGATGCTGTTGACGATTTGCTCGTAGTCCTTCACCGGGTCGATGCCTGTATACAGATATTCGTCTATGCTGTTCAGCCAGTAGCCGTTTTCTTTCAAATCCTCGTTATGTTTCTTCAGCATATATTCTTTCACTTTGTTCAAGCTGGCTTCATCAGGACCGTTCTTGGCGAAAGCGTCCGCTTCGGCATAGATAATCTTCATCAGTTTTTCCTGCTTCGCGGGGGCTGTGTTGAAGAAGATTTGCAGAACGGCTCTTTCGACAGGGTATTTAACGAGTTGCCCCATAGGATATACACCGTAAGTACCGCCTTCGTCTTCACGTACTTTCTCCGTATAGATTAAGTTGAGAAGCTGGTCGGTCATGCTCATAAGGATGTCGTTGCGGAGATTATATTGGCAGGTGCCGCTATAACAGATGAAGTTGTTTACTTTCGGAGTTTCCTGTTGGCGGATAAACTCGTTTTTGTAGATACCCTTACGCATGGCGATATGGTTGTCCTTGAATGTCTCTTTACGGTTGATGGAGGGTAATGAACCCAGGTAAGACTCAATCAGAGGTTTCACAGCTTCTACATCGACATTACCAACTAAAATAAAGGTAAAGTCGCTGGCATCTTTGAAACGGTCTTGGTACATAGACAGAATCTTGTCATAATCCATCTTGTCTACCATATCGGCTTTCATCCTTAACGTTCTGGGATGCTTCATGTAGAGAGTGGACGTGATGGAGTCGCTGAAAGAGGAACTTGGATTCAGGTCCATATTCTGCAGTTCGGCCTTGCTGCGGTTTTTGTAAGACGCAAAGGCGTCGTTGTCGCGTCTCGGAGCTGTGAAAGTCAGATAGGTGAGTTGCATCATTGTTTCAAAGTCCTTGGGAGAGCAACTGCCGGTTACGGCTTCGGTCTTGTCGCCGATGCCATAGTTTACGGAAGCCTTTTTGCCGGCCAGAACTTTTTCCAGTTCAATAGCGCTGAAATTGCCAAGACCGCCTAATGCTACCGCGTCCAGTCCGTTGATATTGATGATTTCCGAGTCGGGGAAGAGTGAACTGCCACCCATACTTACACCTTTCATACGGATTTCGTCGGCTTTGAAATCTGTCTTTTTGATGATAACCTTAACTCCGTTGGACAGTGTCAGCATGGTGGTTCCGAAGATATCGTCTTTCTTTTCAGAAACGATTTTACCGCCTTTCGGGGCTTCTTTCATCAAAGGCTCGTTAGATACTTTGTCTACATACGGAGTAAGCTTCTCTGATTTCACTTCTTTCAGGAGATTCTTGATATCTTCCTCTGTCGGGAGTTTCAAACCCTCTTTCTCAGGACCGAACAAAGCTACTACCTGGTTACTGTCCGTCACCATTTGCTGCATCATCTGGTTCAGGGCGGTTACCGGAATGGCCGGCGCTATCTGGTTGATGATAGTATATTCGTTGGCGATTCCCGGAATAGGCTCGTTATCGAGGAAATGGCGGACGTATTCTTTTACGTAATTCTCATTTTTGCGTTTGTCGCGTTCCTGGAAAGCCGATTCCAACTGGCGCAGATATTCTGCGCGGGCGCGACTGTATTCTGTTTCGGTGAATCCGAATTGGCGGGCACGCTCTATTTCACGGAGGATGGTTGAGATACCGTTCTCAATCGCATCTTCTTTGCAGACTACAATGCCGGTGAAGGCGTCCTTTGTCTTGGCTACGAAGAAATCGTCATCATAAGTCGCGGCATAGATGTAAGGTGGATTGGCGGCCTGGAGCAATTCGTTCAAACGTGCGTTCAGCATATTGGTAATCAAGGTAACCGCGTAGTCCTGCATCAGGTAGCCTACATTATTCTTTTCTTCTCTGGGAGTGGCTTCGTGCTTGTTGAAGATAAAGGTCTGCACGTATGGCTGTTCCTTATCGCGGGCAACCAGCACGATAGGTTCCTTGTTGTCGTTTACAGGATAGTATTCGCGTTTGGCGCCGTTAGGCTGTGCCGGAATATCGGCGAACATCTGTTTGATTTGAGCTTCGACGGCATCTACATCGATGTCACCTACCACTATTACGCCTTGCAGGTCGGGACGATACCATTTCTCATAATAATCCCTTAATGTTTGAGGTTTGAAGTTCATTACGACGTCCATTGTTCCGATAGGGAAGCAGTTGGCGTATTTGGTTCCGGCAAACATAACCGGAAGCATTTTTTCCTGAAAACGCTGCATGGCGCTCATACGGGTACGCCATTCTTCGTTGATAACACCGCGTTCTTTGTCGATTTCTTTCGGGTCCAGAGTCAGGTCGTTGCTCCAGTCATGCAGAATCAGCAGGCAGGAGTCGATAGCCCCCGGAGTGTTGACCGGTACGTTGGAGATATTATAAACCGTTTCGTCTACGGAAGTATATGCGTTCAGGTTTTCACCGAATTTTACGCCGATACGTTCCAGGTACTGTTTCAAGGCATCTCCGGGAAAATGGGTTGTTCCGTTGAAACACATGTGCTCGAGGAAGTGGGCAAGACCGCGCTGGTTGTCCTCTTCTTGTATGGAACCTACTTTTTGGGCGATATAAAAGTCTGCCCGGTTGGCGGGAAGACTGTTTTTACGGATGTAATAAGTCAATCCGTTATCCAGCTTGCCGATACGGACATCTTGGTCGATGGGAATGGGCGGTAATTGTTGCGCAAATACCTGTTGGAAGTTACAGCATGCGATGAGTGCAACAATCCATAAGTTACGTAATAAATGTTTCATCATTATTTGATTTTAAAATGTTTTGCCTTATCTGTCGGAGTGATAAATAATAAATCACAAAAGCGTCTTGTTTTTTTATTTAATAGCTTCCCGTATGCGTACCAATTTGGTTAAAAGTCCTTCCAGTAAATCCAACTTCAACATATTGGCGCCATCGCTTTTGGCTACGGCGGGATTCTCGTGTGTCTCGATAAACAGGCCGTCCGCACCCACGGCGATACCGGCTTTCGCTATGGTTTCAATCAGTTGCGGCATGCCGCCTGTGACGCCGCTGGTCTGGTTGGGCTGTTGCAGGGAGTGGGTAACATCCAGGATAACGGGGAAACCGAACGTTTGCATTTCCGGTATTCCGCGATAGTCTACTACGAGGTCTTGATAGCCGAACGTTGTTCCGCGTTCTGTAATCATAACGTTCTTATTTCCGGCCTCTACCACCTTGTCTGCCGCAAAACGCATGGCAAGCGGAGAGAGGAACTGTCCTTTCTTTATATTGATGACTTTGCCGGTTTTGGCTGCGGCTACCAGCAGGTCGGTCTGCCTGCAAAGGAAAGCGGGAATTTGCAGGATGTCTACATATTCGGCGGCCATGGCGGCTTCTTCGGCGGCATGGATGTCCGTCACGGTGGGTACTCCGAATGTATCGTGCACTTTCTTTAGGACTTTCAATGCTTTTTCATCGCCTATTCCCATGAATGAGTCCAGACGCGAACGGTTGGCTTTACGGTACGAGCCTTTGAATGCGTAAGGAATCTGTAATTTTTCGGTAATGGCTGCCACGCGTTCGGCGATACGCATTGCCATATCTTCTCCTTCGATAACACAAGGACCTGCTAACAGAAAGAAGTTGCCGGCAGGATTATTTTTCAGTTCAATCATACGTTTTTATGAATTATGGGTTATGGATTGCGAGCTATGAAAAGGTCATATCTCAGTTTGGTATAATCAATGTTATCGCTTCGTGCAACACGCCGATGTCCAATGGAAAATGGCGGTCGAGGATGCGTCCGTCCAAATCGACGGAAGCATTTTGTGCACGTAGTACTTTTATCTTTTGAGTGCGGTAGGGCTTTACTACTTTATGGTTTAGAATCCGTCCTTCCATCAGCATCCATATTCCCGAAAAGAGTTGCAATAATTCGGGACGATAGATAACCGATACGTCCAGCCAGCCATTGTAGGGTACTGCGCTGGGGGCTTGTCCGTATCCCCATGCACTGCCTATACACACCGTCATAATGCGTCCGCGTATATGCTCACCGTTGATTTTAAGGTGCATACGATATAATTTCCGTTCAAAGATTAAGGAGATGAATGCCATAAAATAGGAGAGGAACTTTACGCCCCAGAAACGTTTGCATTGGTCGGTGATTTTTACAATGCTGGCGCCGAGACCGATGTTGATGGCATTCAGGAAATAGCGGGTCATATGTTTTTCACCGTCATAGTAGTAGCAGGTGCCTACGTCTATTTTGCGGCGGCGATTATTTATGATACAATCTACGGCTTCCTTGTATTCCGAGCTCATCTCCCAATATTTGGCAAAGTCATTTCCGATGCCGTTGGGGATAATGCCGATGGCGATATTCTCTTTATCTTCCGCATTGGAAAGCATAATGCCGTTGATCGCGTCGTTCAGTGCGCCGTCACCGCCTACCACGACAATGGTGCGGTAACCGTTGTTGGCAAGTATACCCGCCAGGCGCTCTACCGAACCGAACCCTTCGGACTGTACGTAGTCATAAGACACGCCTTTGCTATCCATATACGCCTTAATCTCTTTCCACCGTTTCTGCACTTTGCGCGTTCCGGCTTTGGGGTTATAGATTACGCCCCATTTATCGGGTTCTACACTCATATATCCGTTCCTTTCAATCAGTCCAATATTTTCATAATCCGCCGTTAATCGGCGGCGCCGTCAAAGATACTAAATCTCTTTGAGTTTTGACTTTACAAAAGCTATCTTTTCTTCCATAGGCCACCGGGCATCCATCCAATGAATGGTAAAGCCTCGTCTCTCCATTCCCCGGAACCAGGTCATCTGGCGTTTGGCAAACTGATGGATGGCTATTTCCAATTGGCTGAACATTTCGTCGTAGGTCAGTTGGCCGATGACGTAAAGTGTCAGGTATTTGTATTCCAATCCATAGTAGATAAGGTCGTCCGGATGAATGCCTTGGGCTATCAGCCGACGTACTTCGTCTACCATCCCTTCGTCCAATCGTTGGTGCAGGCGATGGGTGATTTTCTCACGCCGAAGCTCCCGGTCTATGTCTACACCGATGATGAGGCTGTTCAGTTGTGGAAACGAACGCTCGTCTACCGGAGTATGAGCATAATATTCTTCGATTTCAATAGCGCGGATGGCGCGTTTCACCGTATCTACATCCGTTGTATTGTGCAGGCTTTTATAGGTTGCCAATACCTCTGTCAGCTCATCCAATGATTTATTCGCCAGACGGTTGCGTAATTCCGGATTCTCGGGTACAGGCAGTAGCTTGTATCCTTTGAGTACGGATTCCAGATACATTCCCGTTCCGCCGCATACAACGGGCAGACAGCCTTTTTGTTTAATGCTTTCGTAGGCATTCAGGAAATCGCGCTGGTATTCAAATACATTGTATTTATATCCCGGGTCGGCTATATCGATAAGGTGGTAAGGTACTTGCTTTCCGTTCACAATGTAATCGGCCAGGTCTTTACCGGTACCGATATCCATACTTCGGTATATTTGCCGGGAGTCGGCGCTGATGATTTCTGTATTGAGTTCTGCTGCCAATGCGGCGGCAAATGGAGTTTTGCCGGATGCTGTAGGGCCTAATATGGCGATTAAATCATAGTCAGGCATATAAATAAGTATTTATTAATTTGAATACAAAGATAATGTAATTTGCGGGCAGAATAAAAAGAACCGGTTCATTTTATTCCGTGAAGGCACAACTTATTTTTACATTTACGGCTTACATCTGAAAAAGGAAGTAAAAAAAGGAATGCAGCTTCTTAAAAGGTGTTATAAAACATATCTTTTCCCCTTGAATAATTTGCAGAAATGCCAAAAGTCCGTACCTTTGCAGTGTGTTTTTCATAGTATTAGATTTAAGGTTAACAAAGGTTGGAGTACAGCGGTACTCCTTTTTTTTGCTCTAAACTTTCCTTTTTTGTCTTATACTGCTTCGGAAAAGGCGTCTTCAACAATCAAACATTGCGGAATGCGTCGTAAATGTGTATATTTGTAGAGTTTTTAAACCTTTATTTATGCTGATAACCCTTATAATTCTTGTTCTTTCCGCCGCTTTCTTTGTAGCCGGTAAAGTCCGTTCGGATATTGTTGCACTTTGTGCATTGATTGGTTTGCTTGTTTTTCAAATTCTGACTCCGGAAGAAGCCCTGTCCGGATTTTCCAATTCGGTTGTGATAATGATGGTGGGACTGTTCGTGGTAGGCGGCGCCATCTTTCAGACGGGCTTGGCAAAGATGATAAGTTCCCGTATATTGAAGCTGGCGGGTAAAAGCGAGTTAAGACTTTTTCTGCTGGTGATGCTGGTAACATCAGCCATAGGCGCTTTTGTCAGTAATACGGGAACGGTGGCCTTGATGCTCCCTATTGTTGTGAGCCTGGCGGTGAGCGCCGGTATGAATCCGGGACGATTGTTGATGCCTTTGGCTTTTGCCAGCAGTATGGGTGGTATGATGACGCTTATCGGTACGCCACCGAACCTTGTTATTCAGAATACGCTGACGGGTGCGGGGTTCGAACCTTTGTCTTTCTTTTCATTCTTGCCCGTCGGTATCGTTTGCGTGATCGTAGGTACATTGGTGCTGCTACCCCTGACCAAGTGGTTTCTTTCTAAAAAGGGAAAAGGTGAGAGCGCATCCTTATCCGGCAAATCCCTGAACCAACTGGTGAAAGAATACGGATTGTCGAATAATCTGTTTCGTTTGCGCGCCATTAATGATTCACGTTTGATAGGGAAAACGGTTATCGAGTTGGATATTCGTCGTAAATATGGGCTGAATATCCTGGAAGTACGCCGTAGCGAGGCTTCACAGCACAAATTCTTGAAAACGATTACCCAGAAACTCGCATCGCCCGATACCACGATATGGGTAGGGGATGTGCTTTACATTACAGGAGACGTCGCAGATGTAAATCGCTTTGCCGGAGATTATTTGTTGGAAATGATTGACGGTCATACCACCGAAGAAGCGGTCAAGGCAGATAACAAACTTGACTTCTATGACATCGGGATAGCGGAGATAGTATTGATGCCTTCCTCTAATATTATCAACCAGACGGTAAAGGAAGCCGGATTTCGTGATAAGTTCAATGTCAACGTATTAGGCATCCGCCGTAAGAAAGAGTATATCTTGCAGGATTTGGGACGCGAGCATATGCATAGCGGCGACGTATTGCTGGTGCAGGGGGCATGGCAGGACATCGCGCGTTTAAGCAAGGAGGATACGGAATGGGTGGTGCTGGGACAACCTTTGGATGAGGCTGCCAAAGTAACGCTGGATTACAAAGCTCCCGTAGCCGCAGCTATCATGGTGTTGATGGTGGTGATGATGGTATTCGATTTTATTCCCGTAGCTCCTGTTACGGCTGTGATGATAGCGGGATTGCTGATGGTATTGACCGGATGTTTCCGTAATGTGGAAGCTGCATATAAAACCATCAATTGGGAAACTATCGTACTTTTTGCAGGTATGTTGCCGATGTCGTTGGCGTTGGAGAAGACCGGCGCTTCGGAATATATATCCAATAGTCTGGTAAGCGGACTGGGAAGTTACGGACCGATTGTGTTGATGGCAGGCATTTATTTTACCACTTCATTAATGACGATGTTTATCAGCAATACGGTGACAGCCGTTCTTATGGCTCCTATTGCGCTTCAGAGTGCGATACAAATCGGCGTCAGTCCTGTACCTTTCTTATTTGCGGTAACGGTAGCGGCAAGCATGTGTTTCGCTTCTCCCTTCTCTACACCGCCCAATGCGCTGGTGATGCCGGCAGGACAATATACTTTTATGGATTACATAAAGGTGGGACTTCCTTTGCAGATTATTATGGGAGTAGTAATGGTATTTGTACTCCCCTTGCTGTTTCCTTTCTGAAGAAGCGGGATAGAAAAAAGTTTCAACGGTTGGTACCGGAAGTTTACCCCGTTGAAACTTTTAGTTTCCCCTGTTGAAACAGTTTGTTCCACACCGGGAAACAAACTGTTTCCTGATGCAAAACACTTTGTTCCTCGGTGTGAAACTTTTTAGAGCTGCCGGTAAAGCTAAAAGCGTTGTGGGTATAAGTGAGCTTTAATTTATTATCTGTTTTTATTCAGCAGTTCTTTCGTAGGACATTCAAAGTTACTGATGGGAAGATGTACTTTCTGCAAATCCTTTAATTCGTGTACGGGTCGCTCAATATCGAAAGGAATGGGCATGCCGGAGAATTTCTGGAAGTAAAGCAGGCAGGCGTCTTTCCACCAAACAGCATCGCGGACTTGTAACTTTAAGTGAGACTGTACTTCGTGAAAACGCTCCGCGTCGATATATTTCTCCGCTGCATCCCATGTCTTTTGGAAGTCTCTGACTTGCCGGACACCTTGGTCATAACGATAACAGAGCTCATCCCATAGGTTGCGGCCGCTTTTCATGCGATGTGTCCAGGGAACATGGTGAAACCACAGGAGATATTTTTCGGGACAGGTTTCAATATTGTCATATTGTCGGGCCAAAGCTTCGGGATACTGTGCAACGGCATTACTGCCTTTACTGCTGCGGTCGAAGCCTATTCCTCGTTTATCGGCTTTGTGATAGTAGGACGGAAGCCAGTCGGGACGGGCGCCGGGAATACTGCACCACGGTTCGGGGCCATAATGATGTCCCCATGCAAAAATATGATGCAAACCGAGCGGCATCATGTAATTTACAACCGCTTCATGACTGTCGAGCATCATCTTTTTGAGTTGAAAGTCGGGCGTTGAAGGTTGAGAGCCGGGAAGTATCGAATCAAAAGTTTGTTTTAGCCACTCATCAGCAATTTCTTCAGCCGATAAGGCCGGTTGCCATGCCAGTCGCCCGAAAGCATACCAGTTGGCTTGTGCGAAAGTATGTCCGCACCAGTTCGCGTCCGTACCTATATTGGCGACACCGGCTATCGCTTTCAGGGAAGCGGGGGCGACAAAACCGAAGAATTCTTTCCACATCGGAGCCAGATAAGCAAGATGATTGGAATGTCCCAGATATTCTTGTGTCACTTGAAACTCTGCCATCAAGGGGGTGTGCCGCATAGCGCCGAACAGCGGGCTGTACGGTTCGCGGGGCTGGAAATCTATCGGCCCGTTCTTTACCTGAACAATGACATTGTCCCGAAACTGTCCGTCTAAAGGCTTGAACTCCAGATATGCCTGTTTGGCGCGGTCGGCATCGGAAGGACTATACACGAAAGCGCGCCACATGACGATACCTTTGTAAGGCTTCAGTGCATCTGCCAGCATGTTGGCGCCTTCGGCATGAGTGCGTCCGAAGTCACAAGGACCGGGCTGCCCTTCGGAATTGGCCTTTACCAGAAAACCCCCGAAGTCGGGAATGATACGGTAGATTTCTTTGGCTTTGTTTTTCCACCAGCGGATGACTTCTTTGTTGAGAGGGTCGGCGGTGCTTAAACTGTCGAGCGCCATAGGAGATGCGAAATTGACGGAAAGATAAACACGCAGTCCGTATGGACGGAAAACGTCTGCCAACGCTTTTACCTTTTGCAGATATTCGGCGGAAAGAATTTTGGGAGAAGCGTTTACATTGTTCAGTACCGTACCGTTGATGCCGATGGAAGCATTGGCCCGGGCGTATGCTTTGTATCTGTCGGAAAGGGTGTTCGGCAGTTCTTCCCAATTCCAAAGTGACTGTCCTGCATAACCGCGCTCTATGGTACGATCCATATTATCCCAATGGTTGAGGATACGGAGATTGTAGGCCGGGTTCTCCGTTAATTGAGTGTTGGAATCCGAGAGTGGAAAATTGGCGGTTTGCTGCAATCTGAGCAGGTGATAGGCGGCATAGAGCAATCCTCTCTCGGTGGGGGCGGAGAGAATGACTGTATTGTCTTTGCAGCGGATGCGGAAACCTTCGGGTTGCAACTGCTTGTCCTTTTGTATGACAAGCCGGACGGGAGCTCCTTGCCATGCTTCCTGCAGTTCTTCGACGGCGATGTTTAATGTAGGCGATTGGTAGGGAGCCGAAACTTGCGCACGGGCATCGGCCGGCAGTCGAAGCCACAAATGGCTACCGTCTTCGGCAGCCATTTGGGTAACGAATACTATTGCGATATAGAAAAGCGAAAATATTCTGTATTTCATGTTATATCCGGGTTTATTGTCCGTCAATAGTGATTATCTTTCCATCGGTATCGTATTCCAGTTCGCAAGCTTTCAGACTGCGGAGCCAGGTCT
The DNA here is from genome assembly GCF_015555825.1 of Bacteroides clarus. Taxonomy (NCBI): domain Bacteria; kingdom Pseudomonadati; phylum Bacteroidota; class Bacteroidia; order Bacteroidales; family Bacteroidaceae; genus Bacteroides; species Bacteroides clarus. The sequence continues at coordinate 331,818 of NZ_JADNLF010000002.1, forward strand.
TTCCGTTGGAAGGTACACAGTCGTGGTGGAACAGATACCACTTTCCTTTATATTCTACGATGGCATGGTGTGTAGTCCAGCCCACAACCGGAGTAAGGATAACGCCTTGATAAGTGAAAGGTCCGTAAGGATTATCGCCAATGGCGTAGCACAGACGATGCGTATCACCGGTGGAGTAGGAAAAATAATATTTACCGTTATACTTATGCATCCAGCTGGCTTCGAAGAAACGGCGCCCGTTATCGCCCGCGGTCAGCGGTTTATCGTTTTCATCCAGAATGATTAGGGCTTTCGGCTCTTCTGCGAATTCCAGCATGTCTTTGCTGAGCTTGGCTACACGAGCGGGCAAAGCTTGTTCATCGCCTTCGGGCAAGACTGCGCATTCCAATGCCTTGTTGTCGCGATAGCGTTGTAATTGTCCGCCCCATAGGCCACCGAAATAGATGTAGAAATCGCCGTCTCCGTTATCAAAAACAGCAGGGTCGATACTATAACTGCCTTTCATCGGATTGGCTTGCGGAATGAACGGCCCTTCGGGTTTGTCGCTGATAGCCACACCGATGCGGAAAATATCATTTTGGTCTTTTAGGGGGAAATACATATAGTATCTTCCATCTTTCAGAACTACGTCGCAATCCCATAGTTGGCGGCCGGCCCAGGGAATGTCCTCTACCTGAAGAACTACTCCGTGGTCTTTGATTTCACCGTTCATAATGTCGTCGGTGGAAAAAACATGATAGTCTTTCATGTTGAAGTGATCGCCATTATCGTTTTCTCCGATGCCGCTCTCCCAATCGTGGCTGGGGTAGATGTAAACTCTATCGTTGAAAACATGTACGGCAGGGTCTGCCATATAATCTCCCGGAACCAGGTATCTCATTTCTTTTTTCATGGTGAAGCAAAATTAGTGATAAGTTATTGAATTATTCGTTTATAGGATTTGAATCATTATTTTCCTTTTTTCATATTGCTGTAATCTCCCTGTTCATTGTAATCCCCTGTGGCATATATACCGACCATAGTGCCTGTAAAGCCACCGGCAGTTTGAGTGCTGAGTAAATCGGCGGAAACGGGTTCGCCTGCCTGTACCCAATCTGTTTTGGGGCTGAAGGAGTAGGAGAAAGTATAATAAACGCTTTGGCCTGCCGTTTGCGGTTCATTACCGGTTACTTTCAGGTAAATCTTTTTATCGGCATCCGATTCTCGCAAAGGAATTTCAGTTTCCGTATTGAGCTTGTCCATACTGTAAGCAATCAGCTTCAAGCAAGGCTTGCCTTGTTCGTCCAGCGCCTTGCCGAAACGGATATTACATTCATCATTATGGAACAGGATGATGCCCGCAAAGTCTTCCGGAGCCGTGGGTAAGAAGTTGACGGCTGTTTGCGCATCGAACTCGTTATTGGTAATCCAGCGGCCGATGACCGACGGCTGTCTACGGTCGTTGATTCCTATACTGCGGGCTGTCAAGGTCAGTTTTCCGTCTTTACCTATCTCATAATAAGAACTCTGTGGGGTACGGATGAAGAATGCTTCATCAGCCAGCCCGTTACTTGTCCAAAGCGGAGTGGGAGCTAGGGAACGATTGGTGTAATGGAGGGTTTCACCCGCAGGAAGAATAATAGGTTGTCCGTCTTTCCAATCGACAGGGAGGAGGTATGTTTCGCGCCCCATTACATCGTGTCCGTCGCGATAGGGGCGTACAGCAAGGAATACGGCATACCAATCACCTGCAGGAGTTTGCACCAAATCGGCATGGCCGGTACAAGTGACAGGATTAGGACGGTCTTGGGGCAGGTCACGTTGTGTCAATATCGGGTTGGTACCGCACGGCTTGAAAGGCCCGAAAGGAGAGGAAGCCGAGAAGATGACCTCGCAATGATTGGGACCTGTACCGCCTTCGGCTGCCATCAGGTAGTAAGTACCGTTGATATGGTAAAGGTGCGGGCCTTCTATCCAACTGGGATGTTGCGATTTGTCTACACCGCCGTCTATAATCACTTTTTGTTCTCCTGCGGTACGGTTATTTTTCCAGTCGAATTCGCGTATCCAGATAGCGCGGTGCCCGCTGTATTCCGGTTTCCCGGCCGGGGCGTCGTTGTTTACAATATAGGCTTTACCATCTTCATCAAACAAGAATCCGGGGTCTATACCGCCTACTTCGGGTAGAAAGACCGGATCGCTCCATTCTCCTTTTTTAGGATCATCGGTTGTTACGAAGAAGTTACCGCCACCGTCTACTGCGGTAGTAATCACGTAGAAGAGCTTGTTGTGCGGATTGTATTTGATATCCGGAGCATAAATGCCTCCGCTGATGCGCAAACCGTCTTTCAGTGGTAATTGCGAGGGACGGTTCAATACATAGCCCAGTTGTGTCCAGTCTTTAAGATTGGTGCTGTGCCAGATGGGAATTCCGGGATAGAATGCAAATGATGAGTTCACCAGATAGTAGTCATTTCCTGCACGGCAGATGCTGGGATCGGGATAACAACCGGGAAGCAGGGGATTGACCGACCGGGAACCGGAAGTACTGTCATTCCGTACATCGCTTTCGGTACCGTTTTCAACGGAATAAGTAAAGGTGTCAAAGGTGGCGGTTTTGGGCGACAACAGCTCGCGCAAGAACGGTTTGGGCTGATGATTGCGGTCGAAGAGAAGGGGATACTCCTTACGGCCTTTTACGGGGAAATCGTTCTTCCACGAATCACCGTCGCTCACGCCCCATACGGTTACGCGGTCCATAACGTCGGCATGCTTCACGAACAGGTCGAAGAACGCTTTCATACGTGCGTTCCAGATTTTGGACACTGAATCGGGCAGTGCATCAGGATAGGGGTTCATGGCTGCCTTAAAGGCAACGGTGTCACTGATATTGGCGCCTTCGTGTACGGTAGGCAGTGCGCTCATTTCCCATTCGGTAATCATCAGTTTCACACCGGTAGAGGCGAAAGCAAGCATGCTCTTCTCGAACTCTTCTATGTTGGGATAGTCCATACCCATATGTCCTTGCATACCTATGGCATCGATACGCAAGCCCCGTTTCTTCAGGTCGTCGATGATTTTCACGTAAGTGTTTCTTTTAGCGGGATTGCTCATGCCGTAATCATTGAGGTAGAGTTCTGCTTCCGGATCGGCTTCATATGCATATTGGAAGGCGAGCGGTATGTATTCCTCACCTAAAATTTGGTAGAACAGGCTGTTACGGTACGAGCCGTCGTCTGCTACCGCTTCGTTCACCACGTCCCAACCTTTGATGCGTCCTTTATAGCGGCTTACAAGCGTCGTGATATGTTCTTTCATCCGTTGCTTCATGATGTCCGGCGAAACGTTCTTACCCTCTTTGTCTACACAGAACCAGGGAGCGCATTGCGAGTGCCAGATGAGGCAATGACCGATAACGGCCATGCCGTTCTTTTCACCATATTCTACTATGGAATCGGCAGCACCGAAATTATATCTGCCTTCTTCTGGGTGAATATTTACGCTTTTCATGCAGTTTTCTGCAACGATAGAGTTGAAGTGTTGTTTGATGAGCCTTGTTGCCGCACTGTCTTTACCGGCTACCTGCCGGGTGTTCAATGCTACGCCAACAAGGAACTTGTCACCGAACGCCTCTTTCAGGGATAGGCTTTGAGGTGTCGTTTGCTTGGTACCGCAACCTGCCAATAACAGAGTAACGGCAAGCGCGGACAATAAAGTTTTTTTTATTCTCATGGTATCTTGTTTAATGAATGATTATCTGTTTCTGTTTTCTATCTCCTTGTTGATTTCGTCAATCCGTTCGTCGTCCAACTCATATTTTGAGATGATAAGCATGGCAACTATCAATAATATGGCAGGGATGATGGCTACTAACCAGAGAATGCCTTGTTCGGCAAATGAAGATTGGCTGACGGCGTTGTTCTTATCGAATCCCACATAGGCAAGCACCAGTCCCGGCACTACACCGCCCAATGCCATTCCTGCTTTATAGAATATACCGGTAAGAGCATTTACAATACCTGAAATACGTTTTCCGGTGGTGTATTCGCCATAGGAGATAACTTCCGGAACTAAGGCCCACATATAGCCTGTAGCGACGATAACTCCGGTGGATTTTATAAATTGCGCCACATAAACAAGCCATATCTGGCTCTTTAATGACGGTATCATCGATATGATATAGAGTAGAGCCATGCCTACGATTGCTATGGACAGAAATACATTGAACATGGCACGTTTGCCTATCTTCCTCTTAATCCACGGGACTAATGGCATGAAGATAAATGCCGGGATTGAGCCGAGCGCCATAAAGTTCGCCATTTGGTCGCTGGTGCCATGTACATTGTACAACATATAATAAGACCCTGCCGAATTACCCACAGCCATCATGGCAAATGCTGTAATGAAGAAGAACGCAAGAATACGCAAGGGTCTGTTGCGCTTGAACTCCACCCAGAGGTCTGACACCTGTACTTTTTCAGTTTCTTTGGCATCCATAACGACGCGTTCTTTGCATTGTGTAAAACAGAACACCAGTAAAAGCAGTCCGGCAATCGCATAAATCGCCATGGTATAAAACCAGGCATCGGCGCTTTCTGCCGTATTAGTCATTCCGTCGGGCGACAGACTTGCCACCAGCTTAGGAATACCATAGGCTACCGCCAGCCCGCCTGTATTGGCAAGAAACATACGTACGCTGGTCAGTGTGGTTATTTCGTCCGTGTCACGTGTGAGCGATGCGTTCAGTGCGCCATAGGGAACGTTAATCAGCGTGTAAAGCATAGACAAACCTACATAGGTAAAGTATGCATAGACCAGCGAACCGGAGAATCCGTTCCAAAAGCAAAGTATGGCGAAGCCGGTGAGAGGAATTCCCGCCAATATCAGATAAGAGCGGTATTTACCGAGTTTGGGGTTGTGTTTGTCTACGAATGCGCCTACCAAGGGGTCCCACAGCACGTCTACTACCCGGACTATGAGGAACATGAATGCGGCTGCCGACGGTTCCAACCCATATACATTCGTATAGAATATCAGCAGGTACATACATACTGTCTGGTAGATAAGGTTTTGTGCCAGATCGCCCGAACCAAACCCGATTCGTTGAAGCCATGACAGTTTGTAAAAACCTTTAGACTGTTCATTCGTTTTTATTGACGTTTCCATAATATCAGATTATTATTAGTTCTTTGATTTCACTTTTTTAATAGGCAATGTTTCCAATACTTTGTCTGCTATGCGTTTGCCCAATGTCTTTTTGTCGAGCGGATGAATATCGTTCCATTCTCCTAAATCGCTGTTACGTATAAGAAAAGCATTAGGAGTGGCTTGGGCCGCTTTTGCCTGTTCTAAACGCATTTCTGCCCATGCCTTGCGGCCGCCGATATCTTCTTTGGATAGATAGTCTGCCAGTTCCACTATATAAAAAGGCAATTCCGGTTGACCGAAAGTACGCCTCCAGTCGGCAATCATGGTTGTAAGGAGAGTAGCGTATTCATTCCGTCGTGATACGTTTGATTCGCCCTGATACCATACTGTGCCCCGCAACGTGTAATGTTGCAAAGGAGCTATCATGGCATTGTACAGACATACGGGCTTGTAACAGAAAAACATCATGTTCGGAGCCGACGGCATAGGGGCTCCCAAACGGTATTTCCATTCTTCTTTCAGATCGGTGCTCTCATTATCGCAGATGAGCTTGTACGGCTTTTCCTGTACAAATCCCGGTTGTCCGCCGTTGCTGATGATGCGTACGGTGATATTGTTAACTCCCGGTTTCAGTGTCCCGGCCGGAATACGGTAGATACGGGGCGGATATTGATAGCCGGTAGTTCCTACAAATGTACCGTTTACGTATACGGAATCCGCATCTATGATGCAACCTAACCGCAGAGTGACTTCTTTGTCGCTCCAGGTGTGCGGTATTTCCACGTTTTGGCGCAGCCAGTGTGAGCCGGCAATGGGATTCAATCCGTTATTGCCCCATGTACGGGAAAACATGTTCACTGTTTGCCAATCGCTATCATCATAGTTTGAGGCATACCAGGGAGTCCGTTCGTGTAGCCCGGCATCGCTGCGATAAAGTGATGAGTTCCAGCGATAGAAACATTCGCCTTCCAGCTTCTTGATATGTGCGCAATAGATATCATCTTCATACAGGCGTTTATCGTTGATGTAGATGGGAAATTCCTTTAATCCCTCTTCACTGATCCAAGCTTCTATGGGGGTACCACCCCAACTGGAGTTGATGATACCTACGGGCACTTCGGTTTTCTCATACATCTCTTTGGCAAAGAAGCAGGCGAGGGCGGAGAAGTTCATTACGTTTTCTTGCGTCATCGGTTTCCAGCTTGTAGCGGAAAGTGTTTCTTGCGGTGCATGGAAGTTGTAGACTTTAGGTACGATAATCTGCCGGATTCTTTCATTGCTGTATTCGCTAATCTCTGCGGCGAACATATCTGTCACCCGGCTGACAGGCAGTTCCATATTCGACTGCCCTGAACAGAGCCATACGTCGCCTATCAATATATCGTTCAGTTTGATGTCGTTGATTTGCATTAGATACGGACCGCCTGCTTTCATTGGCGGTAGTGTTACGTTCCACTGTCCGTTGTTGTCAGCGGTGGCGGCATACTTCTTTTTCATGAATGTTACACTGACCCTTTCGCCTGCGTCAGCAGTTCCCCATACTTTTACAGGCTGTTCACGCTGCAATACCATCCCGTCCGAAATCAAAGCAGGCAGCTTCACCTTTGCATCCGTTTGTAAGGCGGTGCAAAAGCAAAGCAGCACTGCTACTCCTAACCTAATCTTATCATGAATCAAATATTTCATATTTCAAATCCTTTTATGGTATATACTTATCAATTTTATTGATATTCGTACAATCGTACATGCAGTATCTTGAATTCTCCTACCGATATTCGTACGTGGCGCCCCTGATGGTCTTGGTCGCCGTTCAATCGGCGGATATAACGGAACTTTCCTTCTTTGTCCACCTCTACTTCATCCACATGACCGATGCCGCAACGCATTCCTTGAAACCTTTCTTTTTTTGTCTTTGCCTGTTCGTTACTTAAGGCGAATCCGTCTTCACCCAGTTGTTTCCGTATCTCGGAACCCGGTTTCTCCGAGGCCTTGGTAAATTCCAAAACGATACCGCTACCGGCTACAATATATTCGTTCTTGGATAGTTTTAGGATGAGGCCGCCACCTTCGGGCCATGCGCTGCCATCTGTGGCGCGTGGGTCCCATGGTAATGTGAAATAGTGTCGGCAGGTTATTGATAAGTCATCATCCGTAATGATACGCTCTTTGTCTTTTTGGTTGAAAAGAACTCCTTTCATCATACCTTTGCCTTGATATTCAGTGAGTAAAGGCATTAGTTCCTTTAATCTGGCATAGCTTTGAACTAAAGGAGAATCGGAAGAGTCGGAACCATCCTCTATGGAGAACGGGCTGATACCGATGGCGTCATGTTCGCCGAAAATATAGAAAGCTCGTACTCCGTTATTATCTGTCAGACGGATTTCTGGGATAAAAAGAGGGTTGTTATGCAGTTTGTACTGTGCTACCCAATTGGTGAAACCGTCATCGTACAGGTCTGGCGCTAAGATGTCGATATTGGGTGCTCCGCAGCGCCACACGTCGATAAGATGTGCCAACGGACCTGCCGAAGGATATTCACCCGGTTTACGTCCGCGACTGTTCATGGCGGCGTTGACGTATAAAGGTACGTTATAGATGGAACGGGCGGTTTGTGCCATTCGTTCTACGTAGCGGGCGTAGTGCCATGCCATGAAAATTTCGTCGGTATAGATGTCTGCACCGAATACTTCTTGCCATGTGCCTTGTTTCTTGCAGTCTTGGCTCTCCCATTTTTTTATCATTTGGGAATGCAGCGTCTTTTTGTTTTTTTGCAGATAGTTCATTAATTCTGTGGGAACAGGAGCACGGAATGCTTTGTCAGCTTCTTGAGAGTAGTCGCGTGCATCTTCCAGCATGCCTATCTCATTTTCTATTTGTACCATGATGACGGTACCTTCTTCTTTGTCGATTGCAGCGATGTGTTGTAGCCATGCCGAAAAGGCACGATTGTCTGCTTGATAGACATTTTCGGAGAAAGCGCTGGCTATTTCCAACGGTTTACCTGTTTGCGTGTAAGCGCGGGGATATTTCTTATGGTTTTCTTTGAACCAGAGAGGAGCATAACAACTCATGGAGTTTTTCCAGGCTCCGAACCATAAGAAGACGACTTTCAGATTGTTCCGGCGTGCTTGTTGCAGGACTTTGTCGGTAAGTGTAAAATCGAAGTGACCTTCGGTTGGTTCTGTTAAATCCCAGTATGCAGGAACGAGGACGGTATTTAATCCCATTCTTTGTAATTTAGGAAAAATCCGTTCGATGTCTTGTACGGATGAGGCGGATGAATTACCGAGCTCGCCGCCTAATATGAGGAAAGGTTTACCGTCTACGATAAGTTGGGTGGCAGTGCCTTGTGACTGCAAGAAACTTTTTTGAGCGACAGCCGGTTCAACAGTAAAGAAATGGATGATAAAAAGTAGAACTAAATATCCTCCTATCTTTTGCGGATAAGCTTCGAAGTTATGGAAATATGTTCCGATGTTTTGCCGATATGTTTTGAATATGCTTTTCATGTTACAAAGATAACGGGTAATTTATAAAGGGGCTTTCGTTGCTATTGTACAATGCTTTGTTTTTGTTACATACTGTTTGCCGGATGTTACATAAAATGTTGCTTATGTAACAATCGGTTTTAGGATGCCTTTTTAGGGGGATTATACATCATCTATCGAATGATAAGAATATGATGTAGTCTTATTTGCGTCGATAGATGATGTATAGGGTGATTTTATTTATTCTTCAGAAGTACTTTCTTCTTTTGAAGAGATGTTCTTCCAATCATCCCCACTGAATTCTTCACTTATATCTTTCCCTGCAATTCCATCGCATACGCCTTTGTAAGCATGTTTACGGTTGTAATTGCCGTCAAACAGGTTGGGCGATTCATCGGGCAGCCAGTATTCATGTTCGGCTGCATTATCGCTTAATGTCCAGATGGTGATACCTGACTGTTGTGCTTCGGGAACATTTGCCTTGTATGATTCGAAAACCATTTGATATACATTTGCCTGAAGTTCCAATTGTTCGGCGGACGGTGAAGCTGTTCCTAATGCGACATCAAGTTCGGTGACGCGGACTAACTTGCCTGTAGCGGCCATTGTTTGAAACATGGCATCTATCTGTTCACGGGTGATACTGCTTGCGGTTACGTGCATTTGTGTGCCGATACCATCGACGATAGGCTGGCCGGTTGCATTGTTTTCATCAATGTATTTTACAAAGTCAATTAGGGCTGCTAATTTGTTGGGACTTGTTTCTAAGTTGTAATCGTTGACATAAAGACGGGAACCCTGCGCGCAATATTTTCGAGCATATTCAAATGCTTTGGTGGCATAATCTTTGCCAAGATAGTAACCCCAGTAGAAATGACCGTTGCCGGCTTCGTTCGACCAGTTTAAGTTTAGCCCGTTAGTAGTATCTTCCGTAGGTGCTGTATCAGCTTTCCCTTCGCTGTCTGTGCTACCGAAGGCACCGTCTATACCACGCCATCGGCCATCATCAGTTATAGGTTCATTAATGACATCCCATTCTTGAATACGGTTACCTACGTGCTCTGCCATACCTTTTATCCAGGATTCCATAGCATCTAATAGGATTCTTTTCTTTTCTTCATCAGATTTTGGGGTATAAGTTATGGTGGTACCACGAGTAGCAAATTGGGCTTTAAATTGTTTAGCTTGTCCTTCTGTATACTCTACTACTTGTACATTATCAATATAATAAGTGACATTTGGCTTAAAACCAAAATCAAAGTTTATTTTCCAAGTCGTTCCTCCCTCTTCAAAATCTGTACTGAAGTTTTGTGGGATTACATTAATTAATTGCCAATTTGTAGATGTATTAAATGACTTAGTCCAGCTTGATTGAGATCCAGTCCAGTTCATATATGGATAATTATTAGTCATACCTGAGAAGGACAAACGTCCTTCTCCATCTTTATCAGATTTTACCCAGAATGAAATCTGTACTTTTTTATTGGTTAAAGTGGGCATTGGATCAGTAATGATTTGTAAGTCATATTCCTTTGTAGATGTGCTACTCGCTGTCATCTTTAGGATTTTTTCCCCTTCAATAGCATCATCGGAATCAATGACTTCTATGCCTGCACCTTTATTCTCTGAGCTCCAATTCTCCATTCCGTTTTCAAAAGAACCGTTAACACAGTAATTGCCATCTCCACTACTGTCAAAGTCTACTTCGGGTGCAATTAAATTCTTTAGGTAATTTTGATTTTGTTGCGTATGCCAGATAAAGTTATGCCCATAAATTTTGATGTCTGTCGGTACAACTTCCAAAAAAGCGTCAACGGTAGTGAAATCAAGTGAACCATCACCTTGCACTATTGACTGATGTTTCATTGCATTGCCAGCTGTAAACATTTGGAAATTTTCATCGGCAATTTTTTTGTAATCGGCATTGCTGATATATTCTTCTGCACCTAAGCCCAAACCTATAGTCATGTTAGGTGTATATTGCTCTGCGTATGTCTTGATACTGTTGTATAAAGCTATCTTTTCATTCAGTTCCAAAGGTATTTCCGAACTGTTGATATTCCCGTCCGCTTTTTGCCATTCCATTATCTGGTCGTCACAGCCCGTCAACGTAAGCGTGCAAGCTATTAACGAAAGAATAATCCTATTTCGTTTCATAATCAATAATCTTTAATGTTTTTCTATTTGATTTATTCAGTCTCTTCTTCGTCTTCCGGATAGTCGGAGATTATAATGTCTTTGCAAGGTACTACGCGCCAATTATCAAGATAGATGTGGGTTGCAAAGGTGTTGGATTCCACAGTAACATCCTTGTAAGTAAAATCTGTATTAACAAATCCGATACCGAAGTTCCGGTAGCTGGCAGAATTCCGGTCTGTTACCACGTCTTCAAAGGTAGGTGTCTCCTTATCAGCTATTAATGTGGCATATTTATTAAATTCACTGAATGGGATTGTAACTGTTTGCCAGCCTTCTGTATAGAATGGTACGATTTCTCCGTCTTGTATATAAGGTACATAGAAAGCCACCTGGTTAGAAGAGCCGTCGTCATCCGAACCGATTCCTGCAAAGTTGAAGTTATTGAACAGGTTGATTTGTATATGTCCGCAATTACTCCAGGGTTCGTTTTCCGCTACATAGATATCAAATTGCAATGCGACTTCCGTAAGAGGGGTTTCTTTCGGTATGTATTGATACATCCGGCTCCAGTCATCGGCAGCGTCATCATTACCGGCAGTCCAACATTCGGATGCCCGAGGTTTACCTGACATGATTCCACCGGCTGCAATCAGTCGTTCGGGAATTAATTGCAGGCATTTGCCGCGATTGCTGCCGGAAACCGGGTCGGTAACCAAGTCATCTGCATTAATCATAGATCCGGTTTCGCTCCAACTCCAAAAACCTTGAGTGCCGCTACCGTCGAAATTAAGTATCATACAATCTGCGTTATTGAAGTAGGCAGGAGTGGCAGCTTGACCATTGGCTCCTTCCGAATAGATACTTCCCCCGGTAGTCACTCCCGAAGGCATAGTAAAGGAATACCATTCTCCATCTTCATCGCTTTCTATACCGGTTGTTATTTCTATACTTCCGGGCAGGGTTACTTTGGAAGTCTCTTCCAATCCGGTACCGTATACCGTAACTTTTTCACCTGCTGCAGGCAGTGTATTGCTGATACTTGTGATGGTGGGGGAAGCGGCGCGTATCGTGAAATTGTAGGATAATTCCGTGTTGTTTTTGACGAAACGTATAATGTTACGCTCTTCGGGTTCTGCATCAGATACGGGGGTATCACTATTAATGGAAACCAACATAGAGTTGTCTGTAACGTAAGCACGGTTGAAGTATGTGTCGTATCCGTTGATATAGACTTTTTTCATACCATAGAATCCACTTCCTTCTATGCGAATCAGTTGTCCGAGACGTGCATAGGTAATAGGTCGGTCGGGTACGGAAGATTCATAGTCTTCCAAATAAACTTGGGTTACGGTTATCGGGGTACTTTGATATTTCTCATCAAAGTATTCGTCATCTTTATTACATGAAATGAAAACTGTAGGTAGTAATAACATGCACAACAACTTAATATATTTTGTACTTTTCATATCTGTCTGGCTTAATCAATTGAACAAATCTTCTTCTGAAACTTCCCTTTCACCAAACGTATAGGCTTCGGGTTCTTGGTTTAGCAGCGGATTACGACCACTATCCACGTCGGATATAGGTAGAGTGAGGTTACTGACAGTAGCTGTTGCCACACTAGTTCCGTCGTCTGTCTTGGCATATTGGCAATCTTCTGTTTCATCCCATTTGTAACTGGCGTTGCGCTCTTGATTGTTGAGGTAGTTTACAACTTCCTGTTGCTGATAGTAAGAGCGTCGTAAGAGGTCGTACCAGTATTGTCCTTCGAGAGCAAATTCTATACGGCGTTCGTAGTGGATAGCATCGTATGTAATAGTATTTACTTCAGGCATTCCGGCACGTCTGCGCACTTTATTAAAGTACTCTAAAGCAATAGCATCACTGGTAGAAGTGTTATTACCCATAATTGCTTCTGCTAGGTTTAAATAAACTTCAGCCAAGCGCATCATATAGGTGTTTAAACCACTACTCTGTGAATAACTTTGTCCATTGTCATCGATCTTACCGATTACATACTTTTTAAAATTGCATTTATTTTCATAACCGGTTTCAGTTACATTGTATGTATATCCGCCATTTTTTGTATTGAGGTCAGGATAGTATTCTCCCACAGTCGCAATAGTGTAATGGCGACGAATACGGTCCTGCGGGTCGTAGGTGCGGACAAGGTCATACGAAGCATACGTAGCATTGCCCCAGTTCTGCTCACCTACCATGGTAGACCAGCCAAAATAAGTGGTCATGGAGTTGTTGCATCCCCAGCCTATTGCATCAGTGCTACCGCTTAACCATTGCAGTTGAAAAATAGATTCACTATTGTTATTGGTCGTAGCAACGGCGAAGAGATCACCATAATTCTCGAGTAATTGGTAGGGGCCTTCTTCTATAACTTTCATGGCTGCTTTACGTGCCAACTCAAGATAATAACTGTTGCGGGTACCCCGGTTGAAATCGGTAGCAATGTTGCTTCCGTCATATTGACCGTCAGTAGTGAGCCCTGCCATAGACAGGTATATACGCGACAAAAAAGCGTAAGCGCTATAACAGGTGACTCTTCCTTCATTAGAGGCTGTTTTTGAAAGATTGACTGCTGCATATTCAAGATCTCGGATTGCAAATTCTATTACATCTACTCCTCGATTGGCGGGCACAACGGAATTGCTGACTAATTCGGCTGTATTTTCATAGATAATACCTTTTCCCCATAGAGATCCGATATACCAGTAGGCAAGCCCACGCATGAAGCGTGCTTCGGCAAAGGCTTGTGTTTTGGCTTCTTCACTAATCTGAGGACTTGAATAATCTTTGATGTTGTTAATGGTATAGTTAGCCTGTGCTATGACAGAATAAAAAGAACCCCATGCATCTTCCAACCCCGGGCTTAATGCTGTTTCTGTGAAATTAGTGTACGGATAAATATAGTCGGACCAACGAGCGGTAATATTATTGGCTCGCCCATCTCCCATACTATAATATGCTTTGTCGTTAAAACTGTTCCATACATAGTTATAAAGTGGAGCCGTGGCCGTTTCTAACGCTTCTTCGCTGTCGAAGAATGTTTCCTGATTGGCATTGGTTGTGTTTTCGTGTGTCAGGAAGTCTTCACACGAAGAAATAAACAGTGAACCGGCAACTACTGTCAGGGTAAATATTTTATTTTTCATTGTGTAATTCATTTTAAGAGTGATTTAGAAAGATACATTTAATCCGAATGTATAGATACGCGGTGAAGGATAACGTCCATAATCGACTCCTGTCATCAGTGCATCACCATACATTGCACCCACTTCCGGATCAAGTCCGCTATATTTACTCCAAGTACATACGTTTTGTATATTGGCATAAAGTTTCAAGTTACTGAGATGTATCTTATTGATTAACTTCTTGGGGAATGTATAGCCGATAGATATATTTTGTAGTCTGAGATATGAGGCGTCTTCTATAAGCATATCACTGATGCGCGTAAAGTTTTGGTTGGCATCTGATGCTTGTAAAGCCGGCATTGTAGTGGATGCGCCATTAACTACGTGGAGGTTACGGTAATCGCTGTCGGAACCGTTGGGATCTATTAAATCTACCTGTGCATAGTTTAGCGATGATTTCAGAATATTACCGTTAGAACGTGGATCTTCAATGCGCATACGAGTCAGATTCAGTGCTTTATTTCCATAAGAGCCGGAGAAAAATATAGTGAGGTCAAACCCTTTGTAAGAAAAAGTGTTACCTATACCATAAGTAAACTTGGGACTGGGATTACCGATAAACGTACAGTCTTCACTGTTAATTACACCGTCACCGTTAATATCTTCGTAAATATAATCACCAATCCATGTACTGTTCTTGGCTATGGTATTACCTTCAGGAATGGCAACTTGTTTTACATTACCGTTAGCATCCTTATAGTAGAAGTCGGTTGGCTCATTAAAGCGTCCGATAACTTTGTAACCCCAAAACTGTCCGATAGGTTGGCCTACAGTTGTCTTGGTTACAATGTAGGATGTGGAACTGGGTTGATAACTTTTTTCGATGGATGAATTATCAGTATCGAGTTGCACTACTTTGTTACGGTTTAAGGAGAAAATAATATTTGATGTCCACTGGAAGTCTTTTTTGATGATATTAGTGGTATTCAGTGTCAGTTCAAATCCTTTATTCTCCAGTGAACCTACATTTCCCCAAGGATTGGATGCGGCACCTTGCCCACTTGAACCCAAATATGAAGGAAGTGGAAGCTGGAGTAACAGGTTCTTTGTCTTTTTATAGTATACATCAGCGATAAGCTCAATACGATTTTGGAATAAACCGAGGTCAATACCTAAATTATAAGAATTGGTTGTTTCCCAAGTTAAATCGGGATTGGCAGTGTTTCCGGTCAGTACGCCGGTACCCCATGGCGTTGTCTTATAAGAGAGTAATGCCATGTAGGCGTAATCACTAACGTTTTGGTTACCTGTAGCTCCCCAACCTGCACGTACTTTCAGATTATTAATGACAGGGTTGTCACGCAGGAAACTTTCTTGAGAGGTGCGCCATGCTAAAGCTACTGATGGGAACCAGCCCCACTTATTACCTTTGGCAAATTTGGATGAACCGTCACGACGGATGGTAGCGGTGAGCAGGTAGCGTTCATCGAAAGAATAAAATGCACGTCCGAAGAATGATGCAAGGGAATTAACAATACGGGAACCTGTTGTGGTAGATGATGTAACGTCACCGGCACTTAAGTCGGGAGTTGTATTTGTTAGAAATCCGGTAGCTGTACCAACCTGAGTTTCATAATTGTAGTGTGACATTTCTTGGCCTATCATAACATTAATGTTATGCTTTTCTGCGAATGTATTATTATACGTTAAGATATTACGCCATGACCAATATTTAGTATTTGTTTTAGTCCATTTAGAAGTACGTGTATCACTTGTTTTAATACCAAATTGATAGTCGGGTTGGTAATAATAGTAGTTGTTGTAATTCCAATCTGTTGATATTTCTGTCTTGAAAGTCAGACCTTTCAGAATGGTCGCTTCTAAATAAGTGTTGAGGCGAAAATTCGTTTTACGATTCTCATTTGTACGGATGGATGCAAGACCTACCGGGTTTTCAGGCATCCATGTATCATCAGGACCATCATATGTGCCGTCAGGAGATGTAACAGCAACGGTAGGTTGTTGAATCAAAGCGCTGATAATGGTATTATTATCAGTTCCAACTTTTTGTTTTGATTCTGAAAATGAAAAGTTTACTCCACCACGGAGCCATGATTTGATCTGTGTATCAATATTGGAACGTAATGACAGACGACGGAAACTGGAATTTATCGCTATACCATTTTGGTCAAGATAACCTCCACTGAAAGCGTAAGTTGTCTTTTCATTACCACCACTTACAGACAAGTTATGGCTGTTCATAAAAGCTTTTTGGAATAATTCATCTTGCCAATTGGTACCTTGTCCAAGCATATCGGGACGAATAAAAGAACTGCTTTGATCTACGAGTCCAAGCGCAGCTCGCGCATTATGATGTTGGGCATATTCCTGTAGATTCAGCATGTCTAATTGTTTTGGCATTTCTTGCCAGCCTGCATAACCGTCATAAGTGATACTTGCTTCACCTGCTTGTCCGCGTTTGGTCGTAATCATGATGACTCCGTTAGATGCTCGCGAACCGTAGATCGCTGTTGCCGAGGCATCTTTTAATACATCCATTGATACGATATCCGATGGGTTGATGCTTGACAAAGG
This sequence comes from Bacteroides clarus, assembly GCF_015555825.1. Lineage (NCBI taxonomy): Bacteria > Pseudomonadati > Bacteroidota > Bacteroidia > Bacteroidales > Bacteroidaceae > Bacteroides > Bacteroides clarus. Next base: position 348,313 of record NZ_JADNLF010000002.1, read on the forward strand.
GTTACTGTTTTCATCATCTGTTGCAGAATCTACTACTACGCCGTCAATTACAAAAATAGGCTGATTAGTAGCATTTAGTGAATTAATACCACGAATCTGTATAGAAGTTGAAGCGCCAGGCGTACCGGAGTTCGCTTGGATTTGTACACCAGCTGCACGACCTTGCAAGACTTGATCGATAGAAGTTGGAACTGACTTCTTTATGGCTTGGTCATTTACTGAAACTACTGAACCTGTTAAATCCGAACGTTTCATTTGGCCATAACCAACGACTACGACTTCATCCAGCATTTCTGTATCTTCTTTTAAGATAATCTCAACTTGTTTTTTTCCGGATACAGGTATTTCTTGTGTTTTATAACCGATAAAAGATATGACAATAATACCGTTTGATGGAAGTGATAGAGTAAAATTTCCATCAATGTCAGTAACAACGCCGTTTGTTGTTCCTTTTTGTACTACACTGGCACCAATAACCGGGCCAAATGCGTCTTTTACTGTTCCTTTTACAGTGATATTCTGTGCCTGAAGCGTAATAGGCAACAAAAACAGAAGAAGGATAAATCCTAAATACTTAATAAAATGATTTGTGCATTTCATAATGAAATTAATTTAGTGGATAACTTTTATACTCTCATTTCTTAATTCTCCTTATGTTATATATAAATAAGGTGAACTTTTTAGTGTGCCTTTCTTTAAGTACTCATTTGTTTCATTGAATTAATGATTAAACATTGTTTTTTTGTCTGATACAAATTTATAATGTTATCCATGAAACATCTGTTTGGAATGTTTCCGGTGTTACATATTCATGTAACATCATTTTTCTGTGCGTAACAAAATATACTTCAGATGTTACATTTATGTTATATGGCATACAAAGCTATCTATTATTTTTCATACTTTTGTTTTGACTTTTAATTCTGTAGTATGAAAACATCATTCAAAATATTATTTCCATTTGTGATATATGTTATTTCTTCTTTTACTGCTTATGCGCAGACCGGGAGATTTTATACCACAGATGGAGGATTATCCAGCAGCCTAATCAACCATTTCTTTCAAGACAGTAAAGGGTTCATGTGGACAGCGACAGAATACGGGCTGAACAGTTTTGACGGCTTGCGTTTTGCAAATTACTGGCACGTATCGGGCGATTCTACTTCCATAAAGAATAACTATGTACGTACGTTGTTTGAAGATAGCCGGCAAAACCTGCTGATAGGATGCATTGACGGTCTGATGAGATATGACCGTGAGACGAATACCTTTTCTGAAATACCGATGATACGTGCTGGCAAGCAGGTTTTTCCGCACGTTACACAGATGCAGGAACTGCATAATGGTGAAATATGGATGACTACTACCGGACAGGGAATGTTCCGGTTGGATGAACAACGGAAACAAGCTGTTTCGGTGGATGAGCTTTTGCGGCAATCCAATTATAATTTTCAATCTTGTTTTTATGAAGATTCTTATTACAATCTTTGGATAGGAACTTATGGTAACGGATTGATTTGTTATATGCCCGCTACAAAAGAAGTGCGTGTGTTCAAATACCCTACTCTCAATGATAATAATATAGCAGCTATTATAGAAGATAAACAAGGCAATCTTTTCGTTGGAACGCAAAAGAGGGGGCTGTCATGCTATAACAGGAAGAAGAACACTTTTACACCTGTTCCTTATGTAGGAAATGGCGCTTTGTCTGTTTATTGCATGGCATTAGTAGACGGGCAACTTTTGGTCGGTACCGACGGCCAGGGGTTGAAGTTGTACAATCCCATCAAGAAGCAATTGGAAGATTATACCATCAATACTGCTCCGATGGATTTCTCGGAAGGGAAGATACATACAATATTGGAAGACAAGGATAAAAACTTATGGTTAGGCTTGTTTCAAAAGGGTATTGTCCTGATACCGAAACAGAGTAACCCCTTTGAGTACTATGGCAGCAAATCCACCTATTATAATCCTATAGGGCAGGGATGCGTCATGTCTATTTTTCAGGATAGCGATCAACACCTATGGATAGGCGCTGATAATGAAGGTATTTATGAACTGGATGCCGAAGGCGACTGTCTGAGACATTACCAGCCGGGAAGTTCCTCTCATTCTGTGGCTAATACGATAATGTGCATATATGAGGATTCGGAAAAGAACCTATGGCTTGGTTCTTATACACGCGGTATTGCGAAATTGAACAGAAAAACCGGAGTATGTGATTACTCTCTGCCTGTCGACAATGAAAAGATACTTTCTATAACCGAGGATAAACAGAAAAACTTATATATCGGTACACTGGGCTCCGGTTTTTATCAGTATAATTTACAGACCGGCAGTTTGAAACATTATGAATCTGCTAAGGATGAAACCGGTGATTTAAAAAGAAATGAATTGGTTAACGACTGGATTAACTATATATTCTGTGATAGTGAAGGATTTATCTGGTTGGGGCATTATAAAGGAGTAAGTTGTTTCAATCCTTTGACCGGGAGCTTTATAAACTATCGGCAGGTGAATACTTTGATTTCAGGCTGCGTGGGATATGCCATTCAAGAGGATTATTTCGGTAATATTTGGGCGGGCACGACAGACGGACTTTACTGTTTCAACAAAAAGACGGAAGAACTGAAACGATTTACAACGGCAGACGGACTCTCCAATAATGTTATTTGCGGTCTCTGTGAAGATTCCCGGCATGATATATGGCTCAGCACCTATATGGGTATCAGCAAGTATGATGTCAAGAATAACCGTTTTGTCAATTACTACTCGGGAGATGGATTGCAAGGCAATGAATTTACGCACGGAGCTTTCTATAAAGATAAGAAAGGAAAGATATATTTCGGCGGTATTAATGGCGTTACCTATTTTTTTCCGGAGCGTATAGGAAGTGTTTCTAAAGAAACGAATGTGTGGGTTACGGACTTTTACGTATTCAATCATCCGATACATAAAAACAGCATTTCGGGCGGAGAACCCGTAATTGATACATCGGTACAAGACGCCAATCAGTTTCGGCTATCATATAAAGACAATACATTCAGTATCGTTTTCTCCACATTACAATACAATAATCCCGAGCAGATTTCCTATCAATATAAAGTGGACGAATTAGGTTCCCAGTGGCTCAGTACCGAGCCGGGGGTAAACCGTGTGACTTATAACAATTTGCCGCCAGGTCAATACACTTTTCAGGTGCGCGCCCTCAATTACGGCAATTACTCAGAAACGCGTACCGTCAAGATTTTGATTACTCCCCCTTGGTATCAGACTTGGTGGGCGTATTGCGTTTACATTACTTTAGCCGGACTGTTGGTGTTGGGGATTGTCAATTATATCCTGTCGCGTATGCGACATCGTCGTGAAATCATGAAGCGGGAACATGCCGAACAACTGAATGAAGCAAAGTTACAGTTCTTTATCAATATATCCCATGAGATACGTACGCCAATGACGCTTATCATTAATCCCTTGGAGAAACTGCTGGCGGATAAAAGAGATGGGGAGTTACATAAAACATATCTGATGATTTATCGCAACGCACAACGCATTTTGCGTTTGATTAATCAGTTGATGGACGTTCGTAAGCTGGATAAGGGACAGATGTTCATGAAGTTCCGTGAAACGGATATGGTAGGATTCATTGCCGACTTGATGCAGACATTTGAGTATATGGCGCGTAAAAAGAATATCCGTTTTGTTTTTAAGCACGAAATGCCTCAATTGAAAGTATGGATAGACTTGAATAACTTTGATAAAGTGCTGATGAATATTCTGTCTAATGCTTTTAAATATACTCCGGATGGGGGTGAGGTACAGGTTAGTTTGTCAACAGGCCGGGATATAACACGCCGGGATGCGTTGCGTGACTATTTTGAGATTGTGATAACGGATAGCGGTATCGGTATCGACCGTAATAAGATAGAACGCATTTTCGAACGCTTTTATCAGATAGATAATGATGTAACGAAATCCAATTTCGGTACAGGTATCGGTTTGCATCTGTCCCGTTCGCTGGTACAGCTGCATCATGGAATTATTTTTGCTGAAAACAGGGAAGATGCTCCCGGAAGCCGCTTCATCATACGTATACCGTTGGGTTCGGCACACTTGCGTACCGATGAACTGGAAACTGTGGATGCGGATACTGTTATGTTCCACACAGTCGATAAACCTGTTTTAGCGAAACTGGAAGAAGAACTCATGATGGAAGAGGAAGAACCTCAAACCGGTACTAAAGCAAAGACGCGTTTACGGATTTTGGTAGTGGAAGATGAAATTGAAATCAAAGCCTATCTGAAATCGGAACTGTCGGATGAGTACAAGGTAGAGACTTGTAATAATGGTAAGGAAGCATATGATTTGATTTTGCGTGATACTCCCGATTTGGTTATTTCGGATGTTATGATGCCCGAAATGGATGGATTGGCTTTATGTCGTAAGATAAAGCAGAATACCAATGTAAATCATGTTCCTATAATCTTATTGACAGCCAAATCCAAACCGGAGGATACTTTGGAGGGAATGGAAACCGGTGCCGATGCTTATATGGTGAAACCTTTCAATACGGAATTACTGAAAAGGACTATCGCCAATCTGATAGCCAATCGCAGGCTGTTGCGTAACAAATTCAGCGGTGCACAACAGCAAGAGGATAAAATAGAAAAAATAACTATGAAGTCCGGTGACGAGATATTGATGGGGAAGATTATGAAAGTGGTGAATGAGCATCTGGATGACCCTGCTCTGAACGTTGAGATGCTCGCTTCCGAAGTTGGATTAAGTCGCGTGCACGTTCATCGTAAGCTGAAGGAATTGACTAACCTTTCCACTCGCGATTTTATTAAGAACATCCGTTTGCAACAGGCTGCAACTTTATTGGCGCAAGACCATAAACTTACCGTCTCTGAGATTGCTTACGCCACAGGATATACCAACCTGTCTCATTTTTCCAGCTCTTTCCGCGAGAAATATGGAATGTCGCCGAAAGAGTATATGAACCAGCACCGATAATATCATTTTGAGAATGGAAGGATACTAAAAATACCTTGACGGTTGAGTGTGAGAGGCAGGTTGTACGTATTCCTTTTCAAAACGAATTAAGAGATGAGAAAAGCTATATTACTTTTACTGTTATCGGCAGTTACGGCATTGCAAGCGCAAATCGATATCCGTACCCTGCAACTTCCCCAATCGCATCCCCGTTATCTGACGAATGCAGATGGGAAGCAGGATACGCGTGATTTAATCGAAAATGAATCATGGGCAAAAGATGTATTCGGTAAGCTGAAAGCAAAGACTGATGCCTATACCCGCCTGACAGAGGCGCAACCGGACTGGCTCTTGTCGCGTCTTGCCATGTACTGGGATTCTCATGCTACCGATGTGTATATAAAAGGTGAAAGTTTCGACCACGCCGGCGGAGCGAAGGCTCCCGTGCCAACAGTGCGCTATACCGGAACACGCGGTACATTCGCTACTCACGGACGTCCCAAGCTGGCAGATATCATTCCATACGATGATGATAAGGACGGTAATGTTACCTTTCATAACAATTCCCTTCCCGGCCGGCCTTTGGAAAAAGTTCATCCCGCCAAAACAGGACGTAACATCGAAAGTCTGAACCGTGAGATTATGGGAATCGCCCGTGACGCGGCTTTCCTTTACTGGTTGACCGATGAAGAACAATATGCCCGCCTGGCAGCCGGTGTTTTCGATACCTATATGCAAGGTATCTATTATCGCAATGTCCCCGTCGACTTAAATCACGGCCATCAGCAAACATTGGTCGGTATGAGTTCGTTTGAGGTAATCCATGAAGATATACTTTATGATATTGTTCCTCTGTACGATTTCTTACATGGATATCTGGTTGCTTATTATGCCGATAAAATGAATATTTATGCCGGGGCTTTCAAGAAATGGGCGGATAATATCATTGCTAACGGAGTCCCCCATAATAATTGGAATCTGATGCAGGCGCGTTATATAATGGACATCGGCATGATACTTGAAGATGATAATCATTATGCCGACAGTAAAGGACGCGGATACTATATAGATTATGTACTCAATCAATCCAGCATCCGGCAATGGAGCTTGAAAAAACTTGCCGACTACGGATATGACCATCATACGGGCATTTGGGCGGAATGTCCCGGTTATAGCGGTGTGGTGATGAATGACTATGCCAACTTTACCAATCTCTTTGACCGTAACCTACATTGCGACTTGACAAAAGAGTTGCCGATACTTCCCACAGCCGTTGCGGCTACTCCCCAGTATTTATTTCCCAATCGGATGATATGCGGTTTTGGAGATACCCATCCGGGGTATCTGAAAACCACACCTGTTATTCGGATGATTGAAAACGCCCAAGTTAATGGAAAAAAAGAACAGGAGAGGTATTTTACCGCTCTATTAAAATGTCTTGACCCTGATGCCGGGAAAGCTGCGGCAAAGAAAGATGTGCGCGTATCCATCAATTCCTTCTTTGACGACAAGCCTTTGGAATTGAAAGAAGATGTCCGGGCGGGCAAGATGGAAGACTATGTATCTCCTTTATTTTACGCTCCAAACGTATCGTGGCTGGTACAGCGGAATGGTATGCATCCGCGTAACAGTTTGATGATTTCTCTGAATGCCAGCGAAGGTAATCATATGCATGCCAATGGTATTTCAATGGAGCTTTACGGTAAAGGATATGTGTTAGGTCCTGATGCCGGTATCGGCTTATATCTGTATAGCGGATTGGACTATGCTGAATATTATTCACAGTTTCCCAGTCACAATACGGTATGTGTCGATGGAATCTCCAGTTATCCGGTGATGAAGAGTAATCATTCATTCGATTTGCTGTCCTGTTTTCCTGCATCTTCCGCGGCTACGGCGGTAAAGGAAAAATTTCCTTCCGTAACGTACAGCGATGTTTATTTCCGTGAACCGGAAAGCCGTTCGGACCAGACACGTATGATGAGCATCGTTACCACCGGTCCCGAAACCGGTTACTACGTAGATGTTTTCCGTAGCCGTAAAGAACGTGGCGGAGATAAAATGCACGATTATTTCTATCATAACCTGGGACAGGAAATGACCTTGACCGCTGCCGACGGCACTGATTTGTATCTGCAACCTACCGAAGAGCTTGCCTTTGCCGGCGCGCATCTGTATGCCTATTCCTACTTGTTCGATAAGAAATGTGCCCGGACAGGTAAAGATGTAAAAGCTGTTTTTACAATCAAGATGCCCGATAAGGATGATATCCTGATGAATATGTGGATGAAGGGTGAAAAAGACCGTACGGTGTTTTCTGCTCTCAGCCCTATGACCGAAGGATTGAGCCGTACGCCGGGAATGCCTTATAATATTAAGGAACAACCCACCCTTACCTTTGTAGCCCGTCAGGAAGGTGAAGCATGGAATCGTCCTTTTGTAGCCGTTTATGAACCTTCGACTGTGAAGGAAGCCGAACGGATTTCTTCCGTTACTTTTCCGGAAGTGGAGTGTAAACAGCCGGGCAGCCATGTGGGGATTTGCGTAAAACAGAAAAACGGTCGCATGGATTATATTCTGTCTTCGGATAGTGCTGCATATCTTTGTTCGATGAACAATGGTATGAAAGCCTCTTCTACCTACGCTTTATGGGGCAACCGGCGAGGAGAGGATTGTACTTTCTTTTTAGGGAACGGCACGTTGTTACAAACTCCCGCTATATCAATTAAGGCTGACGCTCCGGTGAATGTGTTGCTCGAGAAAGAATCGAACGGATGGTATTATACGGCTTCCGGCGCTTGTACAATCACCTTGAATGGAAAGACATATAAGATAAAGAAGTGTGTGATGGAGAAAACGAAGCTCTAGAGAAAGATATGCAATGAAACATTTATTATTAGTAGTATTGGTAAGTTTCGGCATGGCGGTCCAAGCGCAGTTGAAAACTTATCCGGTGGGATTGCATACGGGTATGCCTCACAATGATGATTATACGGTTCGTGTCCGTATGCTTGGCGGGGAATGGCAGGACGTGTTTGAATATAAAGTGCAGGTCGATTTGGATAAGCCGCAAGATGCTTCCATGGTACAGTTCGATATGGGAAGCCCAGTGGAAGTTATGGTAAAAAAGAATAACGGTACGGTGCGTGAGGTTGCCATACGCCCTCTGAATAATAATATAGCCTGTCGGCAAGTACAAAACGCCGTTTTTTTCACTTTGGACAAGCCTCAAAATCTTTCAGTCGAGTTTAACGGAGACCGTTTGCACAATTTGCATCTTTTTGCCAATCCAATGGAAGAAGAGGTTTACTCGGAGGAAGCAAAAGGCGTTATGTTCTTTGGGCCGGGGATACATCGTCCGAAAGATTTACCCAATAATCAGATACGCATACCAAGCAATACTACGGTCTATTTGGCTCCGGGTGCAGTGCTGAAAGCTAAACTGTTGGTTGATAATGCTGAAAATGTGCGTATCATTGGTCGCGGAATATTAGACCATCCTGTCCGCGGTATTGAAATAACCGATGCCAAGAATGTACTGATTGATGGAATTACGGTTGTAAATCCCGAGCATTATACAGTGTTCGGTGGCGGTTCTTCGGAGATAGTTATCCGTAACTTGAAAACTTTTAGTTGCAAAAGCTGGAGTGATGGCATTGACATGATGTGTTGCCGTAAAGTACTTGTTGATAATGTTTTTCTTCGTACGGGGGATGATTGTATTGCGCTCTATAATCATCGCTGGAACTGGTGGGGTGGTTCAAGCGATATTACCGTACGGAATTCCGTGCTGTGGGCGGATGTTGCGCATCCTATCAATGTAGGCGGCCATGGCGATCCGGATTCTTTAACGGGCGAGGTGATTGAAAATCTGACGTTTCACAATATTGATATTCTGGAACACGATGAAGATGATCCGCTGTATCAGGGGTGTATGACGGTAGATTGTGGCGACAAGAATTGGGTGCGTAATGTCTTGTTCGAGGATATCCGTGTAGAGAATATTCAGGAAGGCCGTCTTTTCTATGTGAAAGTCCGTTTCAATCCTAAGTACGATAAGCAACCCGGTAACGGTATTGAAGGGATTACGTTCCGTAATATCACTTATACAGGAGTTGGTGAGAACGCTTCTTTGGTGCAAGGGTTGGATAAGAATAGATGTGTGAGAAATGTAGTTTTTGATAGTATTATGATCAATGGTGTGAAAATGAAGCACCTGAAAGGGATTATAAAAAATGAGTTTATAGAAGACATTGAGATTAAGTGATTGGTAGTTTAATAACATTTTCTTCGTGTGAAAACTATTTTATTGTTTTATTGCTTCCGCTCCAAATGCTTGTAATTTTCCTGCGTATCATCATAATATTCAGTAAAGACACTGCGAAAAACAGGATACAGCCTATTATCCAGCATGGAAGTAACGTTCCCGTCTCCAATTGTGGAAAAAGCGTGCTGATGATTTTCGTGTAATAACCACGCAGCCATGCTACTCCACCGACAGACAGTACCAACACTAATAGATTTAAACCGACTGTCAGTATATTGTAGGGAAGCGCTACGCGATTCGGACTATATCCTATAAGAAGCAGATTCTCCAGTTTTCCTGTATTCTTTTGCAATAATAGGAAGATACTTAGCATCAGGATGTAAAAGGATAAAATGCTGATGAATAATCCTACTCCCATGACAATACCGGTGATGAGACGCAGGAAATAAGTTGTTTTTCCGGCATCCAGACCGTCACCTTCGGTTTCGTAATGCTTTTGTTGAAAGTAGTTGCTGATGGCTGTGTCGGTAGGGTTCTTTACTTCAACGATGAGGCGGGAAGGTTGGGCTTCTTTGCCGGGAGCAAAGCTCTTGTTTGCCCAGTCCATAAATGTTTGGGGAACAAGAATTGTATTCAGACGATTGGAGAAGCCTACAATTTTACCTTTGAATTGCTCTACACGTCCGTTACCCCGTAGACTGATATCCATTTGTATAAGGTTCATGAGACCTTCGGAAAGTTTTGGTAGACTGCGACTTTGTGCAAAGCCGAAGTTATATAAATTCAGGTAATTACGGGGAATGATGATAGGAATGACTTGAGAAAACTCATCAAAATGCCATTTATCTAAGTTTACATCTACATATTCATCGGGTACCGACTCAAAAAACATTTCGGTGGAGAGGTGTATTCCGGCTTCCTGCATACCTAAACCTGCGGATACTTTGAATAAGGAAGGGGTGAAAGCTCCCACGCTTTTAGTGAAAGATTGCGCTTTCATTTCTTCGATATCCTTTAGGGAGAAAGTATTACTTCTTCCGGTAAAGCTGCCGAGTGTACTGATTCTTTTGGTGGCGATGATATAATTCTTCTTCATGAAGCTGTCTCCCTGTGTGAAAATGGGGAGTACGTCCCGATAGAATTGTACGCTCAGCAATACAATCAGCATACCGAAGAGGTTGGCGAGAAAAAAGCCGGTCAGTTGGCCTATACTGATATGTTGACGGAGAAGTTTCCAAACAAGTTTGTTCATGATTTGAATGATGGTTTATGAATTATAGACGGAAAGTTTCATCATATTCAAGCTCCGGATGCTTTCCAATGGATGTTACAATAACTCCTGCTCCTTGCTTTCCTGCTTCTTCCATGAGCAAAGTACTCATAATGACACTGTTTTCATTATCGAGGTGGCTGATAGGTTCATCCAAAAAGATAAAGTCGAATGGTTGGCAAAGGCTGCGTATAAAAGCAACGCGTTGCTGTTGGCCGAAAGAAAGCTTCCCGGCTCTTTCATTAATCTTATCGGGAATACCGATTGCTTCGAAAAGAGTAATAATCTCTTTATTCTTCTTGTAGTTGGTCAGGCGATTTTTTAATAAGATATTTTCAAGTGCAGTCAGTTCTGGGAAAATACGAAGTTCCTGAAAAAGAATACTGAGCGAATGTTTTCGTATATCTATCCATTCGTTAACGGAGAATGAACGGATATTGCGTTCATCAAAATTAATGATACCCTGATAGTCGCGGCGATACCCGTAGATATAGCTGCATAGAGATGATTTACCGGTACCTGAAGCAGCTTCTATCAGATAACGTTTTCCTTTGCTGAAAATTATGTCCTGATGCCATATTTGTGAAGTGATGGCATCGCGACGGGCAAAGGCTTGAGGCAAAGTCTGCTGTAAACGAATGTGGTTCATTGGTTGTTCAAGTATGTTTTATTATCTTATCCAATCTGTCATTCAGAGCGTAGCGAAGAATCTATTGACAATTAAGCTGATTTGACAAATTCTAAGGCTGAAAGCCTTCTATCTCTAAGCCCGGGATAATACTCCAGGGATAAATGTTCTCAGTGTTCTGTGTTAAAGGCAAAAGACTAATATTCGGAGATTTTGCCCTTACAGGGCGCAATGTTAGTCATATTCGCATTCCCGGGGTGTTACCCCGGGCTTAGAGATAGAAGGCTTTCAGCCTTAGGTTACTTTATTATTAACTTCTGATTCGTATTAATTGCTAATTATTAATTACTGACTACTGCTGCTACTACTTTATCCCCGCGAACAGTTTGGCGAAGTCGATAAGTTGTTTCAGGGCATTTTCATTCTTCTCGTTCAGAACAACTGTAAAGTTTGTCCGATTCTTGTCTCCCCGCAGGTTCAGTTCTTCTATTTTCATGATTAGCATATAAAGGATATTGATTTCCGGTTCGTCCGACGCATATTCCATAAGAACACGAAGATTGCTTAAGGTCAACAATTCATCGCTGGTTAATGAGATGTTGAAAGCTCTTCCATGTATCATACTCATCATGGCTTGTTGTAACTCTCGTGAGTTTTGAGGATGGAAAGGCTGATTGCTTTCTTGAGTCTCTCCTTTAAAGTCGGCGCTTTGCAAGGTAGCGTATATACGTCCGTTCTCAAACAGGACATAACCCAGTAATTGTGTGCCATGCGGCCAGTTCAGTACACCACGGACATCCATGGGGAGAGCATCGGGAGTTGCCAATAGCCGTATATCTCCCTTTTGTTGCATCATCGGGGTGAAATATTTATTTGTATGGATACTCTTGTCGGCTGGTTGTTGCATGAGGGCGGTGATAGCCGGTTGCAACTTCTGCAGTTGTTCGGAGCTGCCTCCGTAAACCACAAGCAGAGTACCGTCGTTGTAGGCAAACAGTACTCCTGTATCTTTTATTTCAATACTTCGGTAACCATCGGCTTTTACCGGGTCGGTACAGAATTGTTCTTGAACAAATATTTGAAGCATGGCTTCAAATTTCTTTAAATCGGCAATCTTCAAAGTGACTGCAGTATTGTGTAGCGTAGGAGCTTCGAATACGTAAACCGGAGCGCTCCAGTCTATTCCACTTTTGGCGGGATCTTTCAGAAGAGGTTCCACTTCTTTTTTCAGGTTGGCGTTTCCGCCTTCGAGAAGCAGGCCTAACAACTTTTGCAAAGTAGCTTGGGTGTCTGAATTGTTCAGACCTGCTTTATCGACAATGCTGGTTAAGTCAAGTGCCGCCACTTCTGTGGCATTAGCGGGAATCGCATGGGTATATTCTGTCTTTTTCTCGGTTTTACTACATGAGCTTAGGCATAGTACTATAAATAAGAACGGCAGTAAATAGAAGGAAATACTCTTTCTCATTATATTATTGGTTTTGTAAGTTCAATATATGGCAAGCAACGAGGGCTGCTGTTTCAGTACGTAAACGGGAACGACCGAGACTTATAGGCTCGAAACCGTTTTCAATGGCTTTTTTCACTTCTTCTTCGCTAAAGTCGCCTTCCGGTCCGATGAGTACCAATGCATCTTCTCCCTTACGAACAATATCTTTTAATAAAGGTTTCTCTCCTTCATAACAATGTGCAATGAATTTGCGGCCGTTGAAAGATTGGCTGATGAATTTATTAAAATCAGTCATTTCATTCAGTCGGGGCAAACGCGCTTTTAACGATTGCTTGATGGCAGATACCAATATCTTGGCAATACGCTCCGTTTTGATTATTTTGCGTTCCGAAAAACGACAGTTCAGAAAGGTAAGTTCATCGAAGCCTATTTCAGTAGCTTTTTCTGCGAACCATTCTGTACGGTCCATATTTTTAGTGGGAGCCATTGCGATGTGCAAATATCCGCTCCATAAAGGTGCCTGAGGGATGGTTTCCAGTATGTTGACAAGGCAACGTTTATTGGTGGCAGTGCTGATTTCCGCACGATAAAAATTGCCTTTACCATCGGTTAATGTTACTTCGTCACCTGTTTGTAATCTCAATACACGGATTGCATGAGCGGCTTCTTCTTCGGGTAATTCAGCGTGCGATTGTATATCGGGAGTATAGAATACGTGCATAGTTGTTTATTGTTTCTTGTGTTGATTGATAATGTCCCTTAGTTGTGCAGCCCGTTCATAGTCTTCTTCGTCTATGGCGTTTTGAAGGGCAGTTTTTAACTGTTCTAAAGTCTTTTGCTGTGTAGCGGGGGCTTTATCGGGATCTTGTTCTTTCATAGGAGTGATGCTATGCTCTGTTTTTAAGCATTCGGCTTCTAAAATATCATCGTATACGAAGATAGGGGCATCCATACGTAAAGCGAGAGCTACGGCATCACTGGTACGTGCATCGATGCGCAGGATTGTTTCTTCCGCTTTCATATATAGATATGAGTAGAAAACGCCATTATCTACTTTATAGATGAGTACACGTAATAAATTTGCCCCCAGAACTTTGAGAACCGATGCGAATAACGTATGTGTCAACGGTCGAGGCGGAACGATTCCTCTCATTTCAATCATCATGGATTGCGCTTCGGCACTGCCTATGATAACAGGTAATTGTCGCGGGCCGTTTATCTCGCCCAGCACCATAGCGTAGGCACCGGCTTGTGCCTGGCTATTTGAAATATTCAATACTTGCAGTTCAATCTTTTTTTTGTTCATTCTATCATTTTACCACCTTGTCGGTCTCTTTTTCCGTAGTATGCTTATAACGGAATACGATTCCGAATAAAATTCCAATAACTAATGCATAAGCCGCAAATATAAGCCATACGGGAGTCCACTCACGACTTATCAAACCGCCGCCGGGAGCATATACGGAGAATGCGTCTACTACGGCGCCGCTGGCATATCCGCCTATGATTGCTCCCAACCCGTTTGTCATCATAAAAAATAATCCTTGCGCACTGGCGCGAATACTCGGATGAGCTTCCATCTCTGTGAATAATGAACCCGATACATTGAAGAAGTCAAAAGCCATACCGTATACAATCATAGACAGGATGAGCATCCATAAGCCACTGCCGGGGTCACCCAGGCCAAATAGTCCGAAGCGGAACACCCAGGCAAACATACTGATAAGCATAACACGCTTGATTCCGAAATGTTTCAAGAAGAAAGGGATGGCGAGGATGAATAATGTTTCGCTCATTTGTGAAATGGACAGTAGAATTACAGAGTGTTTTACTCCGAAAGAATCTGCATATTGGGGAATGGAAGCGAAAGAGCTTAAGAACAAATCTCCATAGGTGTTTGTGATTTGTAACGCCGCACCTAACAACATGGAGAACAAGAAGAAAATGGCCATCTTCTTACGTTTGAAAAGTACTAATGCATCGAGACCGAAAGCGGAGAGCATTGTCTTTCCTTCGCTGCGTGCCGGCGGGCAACCGGGAAGGGAAAAAGCATAAAGTCCTAAAAAGATAGCTGAAATTGCTGCTACATAGAGTTGTGCGGGGCCTGTCTTGAATCCGGTGAGGTCTACAGCCCACATGGCACAAATAAAACCTACGGTTCCCCATACCCGTATGGGCGGGAAATCTTTTATCAAATCCAGTTTGTACTGTTCCAATGCATTGTACGAAACTGTATTGGCTAATGACAGCGTAGGCATATATACGAGCATATTGAGTAACATTGCCCAATACATATGACTATATGTCGTAGCAGTGGATGCGTAAATCAGAGCACCGGCGCCGATAAGGTGAAGTATACCGTAAAGACGTTCGGCATTTATCCATTTGTCAGCGATAATTCCCATGAGGCCGGGCATGATAAGAGAGGCAATTCCCATAGTCGCAAAAATAGCGCCAATCTGGCCGCCTTCAAAATGTAATGTACCGCCCATGTAACCACCTAATGAGATAAGCCACGCTCCCCAAATAAAGAATTGAAGAAATTGCATAGCCGTGAGTCGGAATTTGATGCTCATAATATTAGTTTTTGAATATTGTTGAATTGTGTAATAGGTGCAAATGTACGACGCAGACGGCAGAAAAACAAGAAGTGTATATAAAAAAAGAAGGCTATCTATCCCAGACAGCCAATCTTTATTAACCTTAAATCTAATACCATGAAAAACACAGTGCAAAGATAATGGGTTTTATGTTATAAAACATAACGTTTTACTAAGTTTCTTCTTTATATTAACATGATTTAAAATTTTAGCCGTTTATTCTACATATAATACAAGTCCTTTCAGATATTCGCCTTCGGGATGATAGATACTTACAGGGTGGTCGGCAGGCTGCGTCAATTGATGTAGAATACGTACACTACGGCCGGACATGGCAGCGGCGGTGAATACGGCTGTACGGAAATTCTCTTTGCTGACAGCTTGTGAACAAGAGAAAGTAAAAAGTATACCGCCCGGTTTGATTTTCTCAAAAGCTTTGACGTTGAGTTTCCGATATCCTTGAAGGGCATTGCGCAATGCATCACGATGTTTGGCAAATGCCGGCGGGTCCAAAACGATAAGGTCGTATTGGTCACCCATACGGTCAAGATATTTAAAAGCATCCTCAGCATAAGCTGCATGGCGGTTATCACTGGGGAAATTCAATTCGATGTTCTTGTTTGTCAAGTCAATGGCCTTGGCCGAACTGTCTACGGAATGTACCAGTTTGGCATTGCCGCGCATGGCGTAAACGGAGAAACCACCGGTGTAACAGAACATATTCAGTACACTGCGACCATTGGCATAACGTTCCAGTAGCGAACGATTCTCCCGTTGGTCTACAAAGAAACCTGTTTTCTGACCTTTCAGCCAGTCAATATGGAACTTCAGACCATATTCCATGGCGATATTATCCGTACTTCCGCCTTTCAGAAAACCGTTTTCCGGATAAAGATCGGCTTTGAAAGGCAGGGTTGTTTCGGATTTGTAGTAAATATTGTCGATTTTATCACCCATAACCTCGGTCAGGGCATCGGCTATTGCCATACGGTCGAGGTGCATGCCGGCAGAATGCGCCTGCATCACGGCCGTACGAGCGTAGATATCAATTATAAGTCCCGGCAGGTTGTCACCTTCGCCATGTACCAGACGATAAGTATTGTTGGTAGGGTTTTCGGCTATACCAATGCTGCGTCGCATATCGTAGGCTATGCTGAGCTTACGTTTCCAGAAGTCGGCATCGATGGTTTCATCCTGAATGAAGCTAAGTACACGAACGGCGATACTGCCAATTTGAAAGTGACCTTTAGCTATGAATTCTTTCTTGGATGTATAGATTTCAACAACTTCTCCTTCCTCGGGTTCTCCGTCGAAGTGTGCGATGGCACCGGAAAACACCCAAGGGTGGAAACGTTTTAATGATTCTTCTTTGCCTGACTTTAGATATACTTTATACATAAATTATGATTAAGATGTGGTAATATTATAATGTGGTTGTGCGGCAACTTTCTTCAGCGGCCATTTCAAAGTCACCGGTGCGTTTCAGTTCCTGTAACCGATTGTATATGTTCAAGCAAGCCCATGCATCGGTGGCTGCATATTGTTGCTGAGACGGTGTCAGTACTTCGGCTTCCCAGTTGGAAAGACGCTGGCTCTTTGAAATTTTTTCTTTAAAAAGAATCGCATATATCTTTTGCAAGCTTTTGTCTTGAATGCCGAATGTGCGGACGTATTCTTGTAATTCGATACAAGCGCGTTGTTCAAACGGAGCGCGTTTGTGCAACATCATGAAATCATCGCGCAGGGAAAGTCCGACTTTGGTTACACCGGGATTTTCAAGTAACATGATAATCGGAAGAGTCAGACCGGTGAGATTGAGGCGGAAAAGAAAACAGTGTTCTTCCGATGAAATCTGCAATAAGGCCACTTTATGAGATTGTCCCTTGGTGAAGGACGGACGTGTTTCGCTGTCAATGCCCAGTATGGAACATTGTTTCAGATAAGCTACGGCACGTTCTGCCTCTTGGGGGGTCTGGATAACATGTATCTGCCCCGGAAAGAAAGCTTTCGGCATGTCCTTTACTTCTTCTTTATCTATACTTCGTCTGATAATCATAGTTTAAAGTTTATTCATCATCATCTTCTTCTTCATCCGGTTGGTTGTACTTTACGTCATGTAAGGCACGCAGGGTATTCACCAACTTTTGTCCCCAGTATAGGGTGAAGTGTTCCTGACAGACGGCAAGTGAATCGTTCATCGTTTCATTGAGTCCCAACTGGAATACGAAGATAAAATCTCTGATGTCTTGATATATATCGGCCAAGTCTTCGGAAATGTTTTTTGTGATAGGCTGGTCGCTGTATTTCATATCCGATACAAATACATCCAGATAGTCGTCCTTTTCGGCGAGAATACCTGCCAGATTCATACGGAGTATTTCATAAGTTTCCTCTGTTACGAATGTTTCGAGGGCTTCATCGCCTATCGTTTCGCATTGGGGCAACATGGATGCTTTGAGATAAAGTAAGGGAAGTATCTTTAAAGATGTATCGACAAAGGCGGAACGTTTCATCGTTTCCGTCTGTTCCAAGAACTTGCAGAACTCGGCGGCTACGGTTACGAATTCCACAACATTACGGTCGAATATCACTTGACTTTCTTTTTTCATATCTTCTTGATTTGAAACGCAAAGGTACGAAAAAGGTTTGAAAGCATTACTGCATAAGCTTTTTTTTGTTACTTTTGCGTCATTATACGGATATTAGCGGAATACATTTTATGGTCAAAAAAAATACAACTAAAGATACAGAGCGCTCTATCTCTTTTTTCGGAAAGATAGCAGCGGTTTTAAAGAATGAAACCGTCCATTTCGTTGCCGGTCTGATACTGGTAATCTTTTCGGTTTACCTGCTGTTGGCCTTTTCGTCTTTCTTCTTTACAGGGGCGGCAGACCAGAGCATTATAGATTCCGGAAATGCGCAGGATTTGATTTCTACGCATAACGGCGTGAAAAACTATGCCGGTTCACGTGGAGCCCAACTTGCCAGTTATTTAATAAACGAATGTTTTGGCATATCCTCTTTCTTTATTCTGATATTTTTAGCCGTAGCCGGATTAAAGCTGATGCGTGTCCGTGTGGTACGTTTGTGGAAGTGGTTTATAGGGTGCTCATTACTGTTGATTTGGTTCTCGGTATTCTTTGGTTTTGTGTTTGTAGACCAATACAAGGATTCTTTTCTCTATTTGGGCGGTATGCATGGATATAACGTCAGCAATTGGTTGGTATCTCAGGTGGGAGTACCGGGAGTGTGGATGATATTGCTGATTACCGCTATATGTTTCCTTATATATTTGAGTGCTCGTACTGTTATTTGGTTGCGTAAACTTTTTAGCCTTAGTTTCTTAAAACATAAAGAAAAGACCGGAAGCGGGTCAGGTGAGACTCCGGAAGAATTTACGGACTCTTGGACAGTGAAAGGAAAGAAGATGCCGGTCGCAGCAGAAACGACTTCTGATACGAAAAAAGAAGAGACACTCGAGAATCCGGAGGAATTTGGAAAAGAAGAAGAGGAAGATGATGGCACTCACGAGATTATGCTTGACTTGGGAAATGCAGCAAAGGATAAAGTTGCGATAGCCAAAGAAGAAGGTGAGGTACTTATGACAATTGAAACTCCACCGTCTGATACAGCTTCAACTATTCCGGTATCAGGGCAGCAAGGGGGAAAAGAACCTGCTTTTGAAGTGGAGACAGTGGAAGATGAAGAATATCACGGTCCGGAGATAGAACCTTATAATCCTTGTCTTGATTTGGAAAACTATCATTATCCGACCATTGACTTGATGAAACATTATGATAATGCCGAACCTACGATTGACATGGCAGAGCAGAATGCCAATAAGGATAAGATTATTAATACGCTACGCAGTTTCGGTATCGAAATCAGCACTATTAAGGCTACGGTCGGTCCTACGGTAACGTTGTATGAGATTACACCGGAGCAGGGAGTTCGTATTTCTAAAATACGTGGCCTGGAAGATGATATTGCGCTTAGTCTTTCTGCATTGGGTATCCGTATTATTGCTCCGATACCCGGAAAAGGAACAATCGGTATTGAAGTGCCTAATTCCAACCCGAAGATTGTTTCGGGTCAGAGCATTATCGGTAGCAAGAAATTTCAGGAATCTACGTACGACCTGCCTATTGCGTTGGGTAAGACTATTACCAATGAGGTCTTTATGGTGGATTTGTGTAAAATGCCCCACGTACTTGTTGCCGGAGCTACCGGTCAGGGTAAGTCGGTGGGATTGAATGCTATCATCACTTCTTTATTGTATAAGAAGCACCCCGCAGAATTGAAGTTTGTGCTGGTAGACCCGAAGAAAGTGGAATTCAGTATCTATTCGGTGATTGAACATCATTTCCTAGCCAAGTTGCCTGACGGCGAGGATGCTATTATAACGGACGTAACCAAAGTCGTTCAGACTTTGAATTCTATCTGTATTGAAATGGATACCCGTTACGACCTGTTGAAAGCTGCGCATGTACGTAATATAAAAGAATACAACGAGAAGTTTATCAACCGCCGTCTAAATCCCGAAAAGGGACATAAATTCATGCCATATATCGTGGTAGTGATTGACGAGTTCGGTGATTTGATTATGACAGCCGGTAAGGATGTGGAGCTGCCTATCGCCCGTATCGCCCAGTTGGCACGTGCTGTAGGTATACATATGATTATTGCTACCCAGCGTCCTACAACGAATATTATTACGGGTACGATCAAAGCTAACTTCCCGGCGCGTATTGCCTTCCGGGTATCGGCTATGGTGGACTCCCGTACTATCCTTGACCGACCGGGAGCTAACCAGCTGATCGGTCGCGGTGATATGTTGTTCCTGCAAGGTGCCGATCCTGTTCGCGTGCAATGTGCGTTTATCGATACGCCGGAAGTTGCGGAGATAACAAAGTTCATAGCTCGCCAGCAAGGCTATCCTACGGCATTCTATCTGCCTGAGTATGTGGATGAAAATGCGGCAGGTGATTTGGGCGATGTCGACATGGGACGTCTTGACCCGTTGTTTGAAGATGCCGCCCAGTTGATTGTTTATCAGCAGCAAGGCTCTACTTCACTTATTCAGCGTAAATTTGCTATCGGTTATAACCGTGCGGGGCGTATTATGGATCAGTTGGAGAAGGCGGGAATTGTAGGTCCGGCCCAAGGCAGTAAGGCGCGTGAGGTATTCTGTGCGGACATAACGGATTTGGAAGCGCGGTTGAACAATTTGTAATAAATCAACGTTTGAATTACATGAAAATCAAAAGTCTTTTATTTACTTTTTGGATGTTCTGCCTGGCTTTTCCTATGGTTGCGCAGCAGCCGGATGCCAGAGACATACTTGATCGTGCGGCAGATGCTTTCCGTAGAGAGGGTGGAATAAAAATCACTTTCTCCGTGCGTGCGCCCGAAGGAAATTCTAATGGTTCTATTCGTTTGAAAGGTGATAAGTTTCTTTTGGAAACAGAAGGCGTGACGACATGGTTTGACGGACGTACGCAATGGAGTTATCTCGCTTCAAGTGATGAAGTGAATGTTTCCGAACCTGCGCCGGAAGAATTGCAGAGCATTAATCCTTATTCATGGTTGTCGCTCTATAATCAGGATTATAAACTGAAAGTGGTTAAAGTAGGCAATGCCTCAGATGATACGACCTATAAAGTGGTAATGACTGCCACCAAACGCAGCCAAGATATGCAATGTGTTATCTTGTATATAGAAAAAGGGTCATTCCGCCCTTTAAAACTTAGTATGGTTCAGCGAGGAAGCAAAGATGCGGTAATAGTGTTTATAAACTCTTATCAGACAGGTAAGAATTATGACGACAGCCTCTTTGTGTTTGACAAGCAGGCTTATCCTACTGCTGAGATCGTTGATTTAAGATGATAAAGTGTAATTAATAAAAAGAATAATATGGAAGCAGAAAAAGTAAAGTGTTTAATTATAGGTTCCGGCCCTGCCGGATATACCGCAGCTATTTATGCTGCACGCGCCAATCTTTCTCCGGTGCTTTATGAAGGCTTGCAGCCCGGTGGACAATTGACTACCACCACCGATATCGAGAATTTTCCCGGATATCCGGAAGGTATCAGCGGTACACAGATGATGGAGGATTTGCGCAAGCAGGCTGAACGTTTCGGTGCAGACTTGCGTTTCGGTGTGGCTACGGCTGCCGATTTGAGTAAATCTCCATATAAGATAACCATTGATGAAGAAAAGGTTATTGAAGCGCAAACTATTATTATTGCAACCGGAGCCGCCGCTAAATATTTAGGACTGGAAGATGAAAAGAAGTATGCGGGCATGGGTGTCAGTGCTTGCGCTACTTGTGACGGTTTCTTCTATCGCAAGAAGGTTGTAGCGGTAGTCGGTGGTGGTGATACGGCTTGTGAGGAAGCTTCTTATTTGGCCGGTTTGGCAAGTAAAGTATATTTGATTGTACGTAAGCCATTCTTACGTGCTTCTAAGATTATGCAGGAACGTGTAATGAACAATGAGAAAATTGAAGTATTGTTTGAACACAATGCGGTGGGATTGTACGGAGACAATGGTGTAGAAGGCGTACATTTGGTAAAACGTATGGGTGAATCGGATGAACAACGCTATGATTTGGCTATTGACGGTTTCTTCTTGGCTATCGGTCATAAACCTAATTCTGATATATTCAAGCCTTATGTCGATACGGACGAAACAGGGTATATCCTGACAGAGCCCGGTACTCCCCGTACAAAAGTTCCCGGTGTATTTGCTGCAGGAGATGTTGCCGATCCTCATTATCGTCAAGCTATCACAGCAGCAGCTACAGGATGTATGGCAGCGATTGAGGCGGAAAAATTCTTGCTAAATTGAGAATTGAGAATTAAAAATTAAAAAATAGGCTGCGCGGTATTCGTTATATAAC